>JAHDDE010000006.1 GCA_020629515.1 Saprospiraceae bacterium
GCTATAAAATAGATAACTATAAAAATGATTTTATAGTCTTAAAGAATAGAAGATCGCAAATTTTTAGTGGGCGCTTGGAAACAGTTTTAGTATGTAACTATACCTCCATTTAACAAAAAATCCTTGCGAATATGTAATTCACAAGGATAATTCAACCTGAGCGGAGGAGGAGGGATTCGAACCCCCGATACCCTCTCGAGTATGCTGGTTTTCAAGACCAGTGCATTCAACCGCTCTGCCACTCCTCCGATTGATAAACGCTCGAATGAGGCAAGGTCCTTTCATTGCCTTTCAAGCGGCTGCAAATGTAAGAGAGTTTTTTGTTAAAAAAAACATCTAATTACAAAATTGAATTCAAAAAATAGTTTGAGTAGGAGAAATCGAGATTTACATATAATTGGTATTATCAACCATCAACCTATTGCCGTAATAAGTCTCTTCACCAAATAACCAAATCGTATTCTGAATTAATAGTATTTTGAAATGTATTTAATAGGTATAGCCATTATAACCATCTGCGGTCATTTTGACCGTTTTTTCGACATTTTAGATTAATTCTATACATCATATTGAAAGATTATTTCAATTATAAACCTATTTACGCAATTATCTTTGCATTCTAATTCTAACAAAATACAGCTATGAGTTATAGAGGAGTTAAAAACAATGATGCAAATATTGCAGCATTTGGGTTGGATAAAGTAACCGCATATTGGAATCTTTCTCCAGCTTCTTTAATAGAAAAAACAATTCAAAAGGGGCAAGGTAAATTAGCTGCCTCAGGAGCGCTGACAGTAGAAACTGGAGAATTCACTGGTCGTTCACCAAAAGATCGCTTTATTGTTAAGGACGAAATAACCAAAGATCTGGTTGATTGGGGAGCTATTAACCAACCTTTTAGTGCTGACAACTACAACAAGCTTAAATCAAAAGTCATTGCATACTTAAATGAACAAGATGATATATTCATCAGAGATTGTATGGCTTGTGCCAATATAGACTATAGACTAAAAATAAGGGTCTATAATGAACATCCATGGCAAAATCTATTTGCTTACAATATGTTCTTACGACCCAGTATAAATGAGAAAAAAGAATTTATGCCTGACTGGGAAATTTTTGCAGCGCCAGGCTTGAAAGCAGATCCTAAAATTGATGGGACTCGTCAACATAACTTTGCCATTATAAACTTTACTGAGAAGACCATTATAATTGGAGGAACAGCGTATACTGGCGAAATTAAAAAAGGGATATTCTCTGTTCTTAATTTTACGCTACCGACTAAAAGAGGAGTTTTTCCAATGCATTGCTCAGCTAATGTAGGTCAAAAAGGAGATACTGCCCTATTCTTTGGTCTCTCAGGTACAGGAAAAACAACATTATCAACGGACCCTAATAGAAAACTCATCGGAGATGATGAGCACGGTTGGTCCTCAGGATCTGTGTTTAATTTTGAAGGGGGATGCTATGCCAAGACTATAAACCTGTCAAAGAGAAGAGAACCTCAGATTTATAATGCCATAAAATTTGGAGCTATGCTTGAAAATGTGGGATTTGAAGACGAGGATAATCGCTGGGTTGATTATAAAGACACATCTTTAACCCAAAATACAAGAGTAAGCTACCCCATAAATCACATTGACAATATTGTTTTTAATTCACGTGGAGCTATACCTGAAAACATATTCTTTTTAACATGTGATGCCTTCGGAGTTTTGCCGCCAATCTCCCGATTAACTAAAGGGCAAGCCATGTTCCATTTCTTAGCTGGTTACACCGCCAAAATTGCAGGTACAGAAGCTGGGATAGTAGATCCAGAAGCTACTTTTTCTGCATGTTTTGGATTACCTTTCCTTCCTCTACATCCTACCAAGTATGCTGAATTGCTTGGACAAAAATTAGATACTCCAAGCAAAAGAAATAATAAGCCAATCAACGTATGGCTGGTCAATACAGGATGGACGGGAGGACCTTTTGGAAAAGGTCAAAGAATAGAGTTAATGTACACCAGGGCCCTAATCACTGCAGCATTAGACGGCGAATTGAATAATGTTCAATTCAAAAAAGAAGGCTTTTTCGATTTAGAAATACCCACAAGTTGCCCAGATGTCCCTAATGCAATATTGTATCCAAGAGATACTTGGCCTAATGAAAAAGAATATGATGTATTGGCAAATAATCTTGTTGATTTATTTATTAAGAATTTTAGACCCTACGAAGAATTTGCCAATCAAGAAATTTTGAATGCTGTTCCAAAGAGGAAGTGATCTACTAAAAAACAAGCCTAGCAAGGCATAAAGTTTAGGAATATTTCTAATGTGTTAGAAATATTCCTTTTTTTATGGAAAATAAAACCTTATGCTACAAAATAGTCCAATGATACTTAGTGATGAGCTAAGGTATGCGTTGGATCAATTGGAGCATTCTCGAAATCACATCTTTATTTCTGGAAGAGCTGGAACTGGAAAATCTACACTTTTAAATCTCTTTAGATCAACAAGTAGGAAAAGAATAGCGGTAGTTGCTCCAACAGGGGTAGCAGCTCTAAATGTACGTGGCCAAACTATCCACTCTTTTTTCAAAATACCTCCACGATTACTTGAAAGGAAGGATATACATAAAGCTAAGAATAACAAACTATATAAAAATCTTGAGTTACTTATAATAGATGAGATTTCTATGGTTCGAGCGGATCTTTTTGACGCTATGGACTATTTCTTACAACTTAATAGAGGAATTCCTCTACCATTTGGAGGTGTTAGAATTGTGATGTTTGGTGATCTATATCAACTCCCTCCGGTTGTTGCTTCAAGGTTTGAAAAGGAGTATCTCCAAAGAAAATATCATACACAGTATTTTTTTTCTTCAATGGCATATTCCGCTCTTAAAGAAAACCTTGAGACCATCGAATTAAATACTGTATACAGACAAAATGAAAAATACTTCATCAATTTATTAGACAGTATTCGCACTAAAACAATAGATCCTGACGAATTAGAAGATATCAACAATCGAATCACTGATGAGAAAGATAAATTGCCAGGGACTATTACATTAACTACTCGTAACGACATAGTCCGTAAGATTAATGCTATGGAACTACAAAAAATAGAATGGCCTACGATAAGTTATTCAGCAAAGGTTAATGGGCTATTTGATCCTAGATACTACCCCACCGATTTAGATCTTAAATTAAAAAAAGGGTCTCAAATTATGTTACTTAAAAATGATCCATTGAGAAGGTATGTTAATGGAACCATTGGAAGGATTACTGAAATTTCAGAAAATAGTATCAAGGTAATAGTGTACAAAGAAGATGATGAAATAGAGATTGAGATAGAAAAGGCAATATGGGAAATGATAAAGTACAGCTACATAGAGTCAGAAAAACAAGTAAAAGCAGAAGTCATCGGCAGCTTTGAGCAGTGGCCACTCCGCTTAGCATGGGCTATCACGATCCATAAAAGCCAAGGCAAGACTTTTAATAGAGTATATATAGATATGGGTAGAGGAGCATTTGAATATGGACAAACCTATGTAGCCCTAAGTCGATGCACGAGTATGGAAGGGCTTCAACTTAAAAATGCAATAAGAATGAGTGATATTATTGTAGATGAGAGAATAACCGATTTTTATAACAACTGGAGATAGTAATTATCCAAACATTAGTTTTGTAATTCCAAATTATTCAATACATTGTCTCAGCGAATGAGCAATTGTATAAAGTGATAACAAAAAGAAATGGCGAAGAAAAGAAAGAGTAAAAAAGAGCAACTTCAGGCAAGAAAAAATAAAAGAGAAGAAAAGCAAATGATGTATTGGGCTGTGGGCATCACTGCGGTACTAGTAATATTATCTTTTTTGTATTTTAGAAGTACCCTATAAAAAAGCAGAGATGTCATTACTTTAAACAACATCTCTGTGTAACCTTATATTAATTCTCTTAAGATGAAAACGAATTACTTCCTATAATTCAATCATCGTGCCAAAAATTAATTTGGACTTTTTTATTCTTAATTCTATCTAATTAAATGAAACTTAATTTAGACCTAAAAGTTGCCAGCAAACCAGAATGGCTCGCAGCAGTGATCCATGATTTCAATTCATTTTTACAGGATCATGCTGATTGCGAAAGAAAGGCATCTGCAATGGCAATGAGTTTTGTTGCTAAATATCCAGATAGAACAGAGATAATTCCTGAACTTATAGAAACAGGAATAGAAGAATTAGAACACTTCGAGCAAGTATATAATATCATGAGAGCTCGTAACGTACAGCTTAGGCACTCTATCGGTGAAGACAAGTATGTATCTCAACTCATTAAACAATGTCATTCTGGTCGAGAAGAACGGTTTATGGATAGATTACTAATTGCATCAGCATTAGAAACAAGAGGTGCAGAACGATTCAGATTAGTCGCCGATGAACTTCAAGATCCAGAAATGAAGAAATTTTACAAAGCACTATGGACTTCTGAAGCTAAACATGGTCATATCTTTGTTAAAATGGCTTTGAATTACTTTCCCGAATCGAAAGTATATGAACGTTTGGAATGGTGGATGTATAAAGAGGCAGAAGCTATTGAGAGTTTGGAAATAAGGCCAGCACTTCACTAATCCCGTTGTACTTCTCTACCCTGTTCCGTTTCCTTAAGTCACTTAATAGATCAAGAGAGCTATTAGGCTGAATATAACTCCATCCAGATAACGAATAATATCCTTCCATAGCTTCATGGATCGATATATTAGAAAAATGATTATCTCTCATAAAATGAGTGTACTTCATCAACATAAAAGCATCAAACCACTGAAAAATCGCTTTTGCAAAAGATCTAAAGCTTTTGACATTGGATTTTATCAAGCGAATTTTATCTATATAATTTACTGATCTAAAAAATTCAGTCATTCTCTGATCCATTATTATATCTCCAGCATCTTGAGTATAAAATTCTTGGAGCTTTGAGATAAACTCTTTTAGCAAAACAAAGGATTCAATATTGTATGTATTTAGTATGTTTTTTTTATCCGACATCTCAAGTATTGCTCTTCCCGTACCAAAAGGAACCCTATCTGACTTTCGGTTAGATGGATAAACTGTACACTCATTGCATTCTCCTATAGTCCCTTTTTTAGCATATTTCTGTATAAAATAAAAGTCTTCACCTGCCTTTCGTTTATTCATTCCACCAATCTGATTATAAGCCCCTCTTCTGACCGCAAACGAACTTCCTACTGTATGATATGCAAAAGGCAACTTTAACCAACGCTGAATACCTATAAAATAGCGTAAATGCAATTCATAGGCAATGATGTAGTCTGTATATTCAGGATAGGTCATTCTATGTTCAAAAAATATATTAATCAGGTCTATGTCAGGTTGTCTCCTTAGACTTTTGTCAATAGCGGAGAGATAATTTGATGAGACTGTACAATCTGCATCCAAGTTTATAATGGCCGCTTGATCGTTTTTTAACATATACCCAGCTTGCTCCATAGCTATCTTTCGAGCTATACCAACTCCTGCAATCTTAGTTGGGATATCAGTGATATATAGTATAAACAATTCAATTTTCGCTGGGGCAAATGCCTTTAATTTTTCAAATAAATTAAGATTTGTTTTTTGAATTTTATCGCTTACTTCTTTTCCTTGATTAATGAGTAATAACACTCCCCAACTAAGTAAAACATCATCCATATTAATTAATGAATAAAGTGTTTCATTCAGAGAATTTTCATTGTACACAGGAATTATCACCATGTGATCAAATTGACCAGTAGATTCTCCGAATACACAAGATCCATTAAGATCTTTATGGATAAGTTTAGCGTGTTGTAGTGACATTCCGTTAATATTGCATCATGTTGTTAGTTGAATCCCAATGCTGTCCTCCTATTAGCTTATTTCACGAAGCTAAGAAACATGGATCAATCTTGATTGAAAAGCATGAAAACTATCAGAAAAGATCTTTTAGAAATCGGATTTATCTCAATAGCTCTCAGGGCCGTTCACTATTCACCATCCCATTAAAAAAGGGTAAAAATGAAAAACAATTAATCACACAAGTCAGGATAGCATATGATGTAAATTGGATAGAACAAATCTTCCGATTTTTTCAATCAAATTATGGTAGTGCGCCTTTTTATGAACATTATATAGATGACATCATGATGGTATTCAGCAAAGAACATGAATATCTCTATGATCTCAACTTTGAAATGCTTAACACCATTAATAAAAAACTAAAAATCAATCTTCGCATTATAGAAACCAATGTGTACCAAACTGGACCTAATGAAGAAATTATAGACATCCGAGACCAAATTAGACCCACTTTAGAATATTTTACGTCTCAAGTACAATGGCGATATGCTCAAGTGTATGAAGAAAAGAATTCCTTTATTCCTCACCTAAGCATTTTAGATATGTTATTTTGTTGTGGTCCTGAAACTGCATCGATATTATAAAAAATCAAAATTCTAATGTTTAAAACAGCATCAGATAATCGAATAGAATCCATTAGGTCAAACGTTAAAAAAATTGCCGAGGATTTTTTTCAATTGACAAAAGATATTGGACATAAGGAGTTGATCGAAACTTCTGAAGATCTCGTACAGCATGTATCTGATCCCTATTTATTCGTTATCGTCGGAGAAGTCAAAGCTGGTAAGAGCAGTTTTATAAATGCTTTACTCAATGTTGATAAAGAAATCTGCAAAGTTGCTCCATCTCCCATGACAGATACCATACAGCAGGTAACCTACGGCGAGGAGGAAAGCGAGGTCATTATAAACCAATATTTAAAACGCATATATCAACCGATAGATATACTTAAAGAAATTTCAATAGTTGACACGCCTGGTACAAATACAATTATAGAACATCATCAAGAAATCACTGAACGATTCGTTCCTGCGGCAGATTTAATAGTCTTTGTTTTTGAGGCCAAAAATCCTTATCGAGAATCGTCGTGGAAGTTTTTTGATTATATCAATTCTGAATGGTGGAAAAAGGTTGTTTTTGTTTTGCAGCAAAAAGACTTACTCAATGATTCAGACCTCAACATAAATAAAAAAGGTGTAGAAGAATATGCAATCAAAAAAGGTATAGAAGCTCCTAAAGTATTTTGTGTATCAGCTAAAGATGAGATGGAGGATAGAAAAGAAATCAGTGGATATAAGGAACTGCGAGCGTATATTGAATCCAATCTTCTCCAGGGTAAAGCCCCTATTCTAAAACAAGAAAACAATCTATCCACACTGACTAACGTCCACTCTAAATTGGACGAGGGCATCGCTACGAGGAAAGCACAATATGATGCCGATGTGACCTTCAGAGAAGACATAAAGGAAACCTTAAGCCAACAAGAAATAAAAACTGCTAAACAAGTTGATGTTTTAGTTGAGAATCTTGTTGCAGCCTATGACAATGTCACTCAACCCAAATTAGAGGAAATCAAGGACGGGTTAGGTATCATAAGTATGATTTCTAAATCATTCAAATCAACTTTTGGATCCAAAGACAGCCCTAAGAAATGGTTAAACGGGTTACTTGAAAATCTTGAAAAAGACTTAAACTTTACTTTAAAAGACAAACTAAATTCGGGAGTTGTTGATATAGCCGACAGTATTCAGCAAATGGGCAAAATGGTTGATCTAAAATTGCGAAACAGTACAACCATACTTAAAGACGATCACGAGATATTTAGTGATATTGCTGAAAGAAGAGCAAATGTCCTAAGAGAGTTGCAAGAGTCCTTTTCTAATTTTCTGAACAGCACAGATAATTTTTACGATAAAGAATTAGCAAAGGCCTCAGACTCAATTGCACCTAACTTAGCAGCTGCGAGTGGAATAACTGCCGTAGGTATGATTTTGGCGGCTGTCACTAATGGGATGGTTTTTGATATTACTGGTGGGGTCCTTACAACTGCGGGACTATTATTTGCTGGAGTATCTTTAGGGTTTAAAAGGAGAAAAATAATTAAAGAATTTTCTCAAGAAGTCCAAAATGGAAAAGATCGATTCAGAACTGAAGTCAGTCAAAGTTTAAAAGATTATATCTCAAGAATTAAGGAACGTATAGATCATAACTTTAGCAATTTTGATCAACATCTCAACAAAGAAGGCAAAGACATTGAAGATTACCTATTCAGATTAGACAAGTTAGATCATAAAATAGTAGATACTCGAAGAGATCTTGATAAAATAAGAATTGGGGAATAATTCTTTATCTACTATAACGATTGCATAATTGTGATAATAAACTTTAGTTAGAAGAACTTTAGAATTATTTCTACTTTGAGAGAGTATGAAATTCTATTCCCATGTCATTTAACCTTTCCACTCTAGATTCTTCCATAATCGTCTTCTATTTAATCTTCGTCATACTGGTCGGCTTATATTTTGGGCGCAAACATAAAGATGCAGAAGATTATTTTTTAGCAGGTCGATCACTGACGTGGCCACTTATTGGGTTTTCACTATTCGCATCTAATATGTCCAGCAACAGTTTAGTTGGACTTGCGGGTGCAGGTTACAAAGATGGATTCAGCGTGTACAGCTATGAATGGATGGCTGTAGTCATTCTGATAGTATTCTCCATATTCTTCCTACCATTTTATTTAAAAAATAAAATATTCACAATACCGCAATATTTAGAAAATAGATTTAGCTATCCTGTGAGGGCATACGCATCCATCATTGCAATAATACTTAATGTATTAGTAGATATTGCGGCGACACTTTATGCAGGAGGATTGGTTATCAATCTCATCTTCCCAGCTTTTTCGTTGCAGTTTATCATAGTAGGGCTCGCCATAATTGCAGGATTATATACCGTTTCTGGAGGGTTAAGTTCTGTAGTATATACGGATGCTATCCAGGCAGTTATATTGATAATAGGGTCTTCGCTTATAACCATTTTTGCGTACAATCAGATAGGAGGATGGGATGCTGTATATGCCATTACTGAACCATCGCACTTTGAAATCATCAAACCTGTAAGCGATGAGGCACTTCCATGGCCGGGGCTGTTTACAGGGGTGCTCCTTATCGGTTTCTATTTTTGGGGTACCAATCAATATATTACACAAAGAACTCTTGCAGCCAAGAGCGTTAGACAAGGACAGTGGGGTTCTCTGTTTGCAGGATTCCTTAAGCTTTCTATACTTTTTATAATGATTTTCCCGGGTGCATTTGCTCGAGTTCTTTATCCTGACATAGAAAATCTCGATATGATCTACCCTACCATGCTCTTCGACCTGCTACCTACGGGGGTTCTTGGGTTTGTATTAGCTGGATTGATCGCAGCTATGATGTCAAGTTTGGACTCTGGATTAAATTCAGTATCGACTCTTGTTACAATGGATTTTTATAAAAAATTCAAACCCAATGCTTCTCCCGAAAAACTGATGGGAATCGGACGAATTATAACCGTTTGCATTATGATCATTGCTATCTTTTGGGCACCGAAAATCGGATCCTTCCCAAAATTATGGGATTATCTCCAACAGACTTTGGCCTGGTTTAGCCCTCCAGTTGTAGCCCTTTTTATAGGGGGATTGTTTTTTAAGCACACGAACAAGCAGGGGGCATATGCGTGCATCATGAGTGGCTTGCTGATCACGATACTTTTAATAAGTAATGAGATTTTTGATGGCAACATATTCAACATGCCTCACTTTCTATATGTAGCAGGTCTACACTTTGCAGTCAGTTTTGCCATGATGATAATTGTGAGCTCATTTTATCAAAAACCATCGGATGAAACAATCAATACGATGGTCTGGCAACCAGCTGTCTATCACGCCGAAACACAATCTCTTATCGATTTACCTTGGTATAAAAACTATAGATATCAAAGCGTATTACTGGTATTTTTCTTAATGTTGATTTTATTTTACTATGGCTAATGTTTAAGTAAAAGCATTAAAGCCTGTTATATCCATACCAGTAATTAGAAGGTGTATGTCATGCGTACCTTCATAGGTTAATACGGTTTCTAAATTCATCAAATGGCGCATCATTGGATATTCATTAGTAATTCCCATTCCTCCGTGAATCTGTCTTGCCTCTCTGGCTATTGCTAAGGCCATATTGACATTATTGCGCTTAGCCATAGATATCTGAGCGGGAGTAGCCTTTCCCTCATTAAGCAAAGTACCTAATCGCCAACTCAAAAGCTGCGCCTTCGTGATCTCTGTGATCATTTCAGCCAGTTTTTTTTGTGTTAATTGAAACTGGCCAATTGGTTTTCCAAATTGAATGCGCTCCTGCGAATACCTTAATGCAGCATCATAACAATCTAATGCCGCACCGATTGCACCCCACGAAATTCCATATCTGGCTTTAGAAAGACAAGACAAAGGCCCTTTCATACCTATCACATTGGGCAAAATATTCGCATTAGGGACTCTTACGTCTTCAAAAACCAATTCGCCAGTTATAGATGCTCTCAAAGACCATTTACCTTTAATTTCTGGAGTTGAAAGGCCTTTCATACCTCTCTCAACGATTACTCCTCTAATCTTTTCATTTTCATCTTTAGCCCAAACAACAGCTATGTCTGCAATTGGACTATTACTTATCCACATTTTAGAACCATTCAAGATATAACCATCTCCGTCTTTAACAATGTTAGTTAGCATTCCTCCAGGATTAGACCCATGATCAGGTTCTGTTAAACCAAAACATCCAATCATCTTACCTGAAGCTAAGTCGGGTAAGTACTTCATACGCTGCTCTTCACTTCCATATTTATATATGGGATACATAACCAAAGAACCTTGTACAGAAGCCATAGACCTAATTCCACTATCGCCTCTTTCGATTTCTTGCATTATAATACCGTATGATATTTCATCCATACCACCTCCCCCATATTTTGACGGTATACTCGGCCCCAAGGCTCCTAATTCTCCCATTTGCTCAAACAAATGCGTCGGACACTTACACTGTTCTGCACATTCTTCAATTATCGGAGAAACCTCCTTTTTGACCCAATCTCGCACTGACGAGCGAATCAGAAGCTGCTCTTCAGTGAGTAAATCATCTATTTTGTAGTAGTCATGCGATTGAAATCTGTCAGTACTCATTTGGAACAATTATAATTTGAAATATTAGTAATAAAAATAATCATATTTATTGTCATAGTACTCGCGATAATAATTTTGACTTTATTTTTGGTAATCATAAGTCAATAACGCTTTATTGTTGGAGTCATAATTATACTGTATTCTTAATATATTTCAACGCTTCACGTTTCGCCAACTGAGATATGTCAGGCATACCATTCACAAAATCCTCAACAAATTGATGATTAGTTTTGCTGTATTGTCTTAGCGCCCAGCCAATCGCTTTTTGAATAAAAAAGTCATTTTTATTCATTAGAGCACAAATATTAAATGATAAATCATCTATGTTAGTTTTCTCACGGTAGAAAAGCTGATATATCAGACAACATCTGTTGAGCCAGATATTAGGACTATTGAGCCAACTTAAAGTATATTCTTTTTTGATAAGCTGATCCTCCATAAATATCTTACCGATTATATGTGCTCCTAACCAATCTACCGTGTCCCACCAAGACTTTTGGAGAATTAGTTCTTCAAAATGTTGTATATGCTTAGGACTAATTCTCCGCTTATTTTTGGATATAACATCTAATCCCACGTATTGATATTCTCTATGATTCTCTGACCATAGTGCAAAAATCAACTTGATTAAATCCTTTTCTGACAATTCTTTAGTGGTTTTTATCCAAGAATTGCTCAACTCTTTTCTCAGGTCCCGCTTGATTCCTAAGAATTCAAATTTCCCTCTCATGTATTTGGACATGCTTTTAGCCCTCAGCCTATCACTATTTTCATTTAATATCTTAGATAGATCAGAAATCATAATCGAATATAATGCCTTACTTTTTATGCTTTATTAATTGCATTACGTAACATAGTAGCAATTTATGATAGACTTTAATATACCTATTATATTGGCCTATGAGTTTTTAGAAAAAGACTACACCTATTGGGGTAATTTTGTGTATTTATTCATCGTATTTGGAGCTATTACTTTCCTTAGATATCTATTTCTATCTAAGCTGTATATTATTTCAGTTTATGACAAAGTCAAAGCTATAAACCTAAACAGAATACTTTCTGACCTGAGTTCATCAGAACAAAGAAACAAGGAAATCATGTGGTCTGGTATAAGTAGCATTTTATTTGGAATTATTGGTGTAATCATGATTATAGTATGGCAAATGGGATACACTCAATTATACACCGATATTCATCAATATCCGTTATGGTACATTCCGTTAAGCATATTGGGCTCTTTATTTATTCATGAAACATATTATTATTGGCTACATAGATGGTTACACTTACCTTCAGTATATCGACTCATACATAAAACTCATCACGACAGTATTTCTACTTCAGTATGGACTTCATTTAGCTTTCATCCTATAGAATCTTTACTTCAGGCCATCATTATTCCTGTAATAGTTTTACTCATACCCCTGCACATTTTTGTTTTAATATTTCTTCTTGTGCTTATGACGCTTTCAGCTATAATAAATCATGCAGGAGTTGAAATATTCCCATCTGGTGCTAATCATCATTGGTTTTGGCGTCACCTAATTGGGGCTACACATCATGATCAGCATCATCGAAAATTTGTATACAATTATGGACTGTATTTTACTTTTTGGGATAAAATTATGAAAACAGAGACCGAAGATTACGATGAATATTTCAATCAAAAAACATCTAAATAAAAAGGGGCTTAAAAAGCCCCTTCAATAATTTTTAATTGAATAATTCTATGATTAAGCCATTGCTTTCTTAATCAATCCAATAATAGCCATTAAGACTCCTCCTCCTACTCCTCCTCCGGCTATACTTCCTACTATACTGGCTACGTCCAAGCCACCTGTTGCTGTTGCTATTCCTGCCATTCCTAATAATTTACCTCCTAATCCACCTCCAAGAATACCAGCAATTGAGTTGCCCAATGTTCCTAAAGATAAATTTTCGAAAAGTTTGCCGGTCAAATTACCACCTGCAGCACCACTAATAAGATTAATAATTAAGGCTTCCATGAGTTTTGTTAGATTTTGTTAGTTAATTAAATTTAGAAAGCAATATTCTGAATAATACCTATACAAACAATAATATCATTTGATATCAGCACCATTCACAAAACATAATAACATTCGTAATATATGAAAAAAATAAATATTCAGAGTTTTTAGTAAAAATTGTTAGACCACTCGGGCCAGACTAATTAATCACATCAACTGATCGGAACAATTTTGTACTATTCTAATATTACCTTTCAGAATACATTGTTGTTAATATAGCATTAAGTGAAAGATCTGAGCATATTTGATATTTTCAAAATAGGAATAGGACCTTCAAGTTCTCATACAATGGGGCCATGGTTGGCTGCAAATGCATTCAGACAAGACCTCAATGAATTAAAGCTATCTCATTTAGTTTCGACTATTCAAGTTTCTCTTTATGGCTCTCTTGCATTGACTGGCAAAGGGCATGGAACCGATATCGCTCTGATGATGGGCCTAAGTGGATTTTCAATTATTGAGACAAATAGAAGTGACATAACTAATTCAATAAATGAAATCAACCAAACTCATAAGCTTGCGCTAAATAATGAGAATACAATAATATTCAATCCATCAATGAATATTTCTTGGGAATTCGATAATTTTTTAGACTATCACAGTAATGCGATGTCATTTAGCGCTATAGATTCAGCAGGTGAAACACTTATTCAAGAGTACTATTACTCTACAGGTGGCGGATTTATAGACAAAGGAAAAATTAGAGAGCAACACGATACATTCTTTATAAAAGGTACTGGAAAAGAACTCTTAGACATTTGCATAAGGAAGAATATTAATATTTCTGATGAGATATTAAGCCGAGAGATTGTCAACTTTCCTCAAGAAACGATCGATACGAAGATCTCAGAGTTATGGGAGACAATGTTATCGTCTATCTATCGTGGTATTTCGACAACAGGATTTTTACCTGGAGGACTCAATGTAAAACGAAGAGCACCTGAACTCAACTCAAAATTGCTTAATGGAGCAAGATATTCTAATAGAGCTGAGTGGTTAAACTTAATATATACTGGGGAGCACTCTTTCGATCTAACCTTACAATGGATAAGTGCAATAGCAATTGCGGTCAATGAAGAAAATGCAGACTTTGGAAAAGTTGTAACCGCCCCAACTAATGGTGCTGCAGGGGTCGTACCAGCGGTATTGTTTTATCACCTATACTTGAGTAGCTCACCAAAGTCAAAAGAAGACATTAGAAGATATTTTTTAGTTTCTGGGGCGATAGGTATACTTTTTAAAGAGAATGCCACTATCTCTGCTGCAATGGGAGGTTGTCAAGCTGAGATAGGAGTATCTTCAGCTATGGCTGCAGCTGCGCTAACTGAGTTACATGGAGGAACTCCAGCTCAGGTAATGATGGCTGCAGAAATAGCCATGGAGCATCACCTTGGACTGACATGCGATCCAATTGGAGGATTGGTCCAAATACCATGTATAGAAAGAAATTCAATAGGAGCAATAAAAGCAATTACTGCTTCTAAGTTAGCATTAGCTAGCGACCCATCTGACGCAAAGGTATCGTTGGATGAAGTGATAGACAGCATGCAGAAAACTGCAAAAGCAATGCATTCTGATTATAAAGAAACGAGTAAAGGAGGTTTAGCCATAACTGTTGGCATAACTGAATGTTAATAAAAATTCATCATGAAAATTCATCTAAGTCCACAAGAAAGACCATTTGTAGAGAGACATATTGGTCCTAATCAAGAAGAGGTCAAAGACATGCTGTCATATATCAACGCAGACAGTATTGACCAGCTAATCAAAGAGACTATCCCTGAACAAATACATCTTAATCAACCTCTAAACCTTCCCTCTCCTCTTGGAGAAACCGAGTTTCTCAATGAGTTTAAAGAGATGATGGGGAATAATGCGATAATGAAAAATTATATTGGTTTAGGATATTACGACTGTATAACTCCCAAAGTAATTTTAAGAAATATTCTCGAGAACCCCGGTTGGTATACTGCATACACTCCTTATCAGGCAGAGATTGCACAAGGCAGATTAGAAGCCCTAATCAACTTCCAAACTATGGTAATTGAGTTGACTGGAATGGAAGTAGCCAATGCCTCATTATTAGATGAGGGAACTGCAGCAGCAGAAGCCATGTCAATGCTTTACAGCAAGCGCTCAAGAAATAAAAAAGAGTCAAATACATTCGTCGTTGATAAAAATGTTTTCCCTCAAACATTAGCCGTACTAAACACTCGGGCCAAAGGATTTGGGATCAACATTATCGTAGAGGACATAAATAATTTAGATCTCACGAATCCTGATATTTACGGTATTTTAATACAATATCCTGATGGTAATGGCTGCGTCAAGGATCATTCAAAATTCTTAGAAAGCGTAAAAGAACAGGAGATTACTACAGTATTTGCTGCCGATCTTTTGAGTTTGACATTACTTAACTCTCCGGGTTCATTAGGTGCTGATGTCGTAGTAGGAACTACTCAGAGGTTCGGGATTCCGCTTGGCTATGGTGGACCTCATGCCGCCTATTTCGCGACTAAAGAAAGATATAAACGTGTAATGCCGGGGAGAATAATCGGTGTAAGCAAAGATGTCAATGATAATCAAGCTTATAGAATGGCTCTCCAAACAAGAGAACAACATATAAAGCGCGAAAAAGCAACCTCCAATATCTGTACGGCTCAAGTACTACTTGCTGTAATGGCAGGCATGTATGGGGTATATCACGGCCCTAAAGGTCTCATCAATATAGCCCAAAGAATTACTGGTCTAACTCATATATTAAACCAGCAACTTTTAAAATTAGGATTCAATCAAGTTAATGATACATTCTTTGACACTCTTAAAATAGAGGTCGAAAATATCACTGAGCTCCGATCAAAAGCTCTTTTAGAGAATGTAAATCTTAGGTACTTTGAAGATGGCAAGCATGTTGGAATCTCAATAGATGAAACTACTACTTACAATGACATTGAAATGTTACTCAATATTTTCAGCTCTCAGAAGGAGATGGGAATTATAGATCTTGAGTGGCAAAATGAAAATTATCAAATAGACATTGAGCTCTCCGATAACTTACTAAGAAAAGACAAATTCATGCAACATGAGGTATTCACCAAATACCAAAGCGAGCATGAAATATTGAGATATCTCAAAAGATTGGAAAATAAAGATCTGTCCTTAGCCCACTCGATGATATCACTTGGGTCTTGTACAATGAAGTTGAATGCGACCACTGAAATGATACCAGTTACGTGGCCAGAATTAGGCAACATGCACCCTTTTGCGCCAATAGAGCAAGTGAAGGGATATACCAGCATGTTTGAAAATCTGTCCTCTTGGCTATCTGAGATAACAGGATTTCACAGCGTAAGTCTTCAGCCCAATAGTGGTGCTCAAGGGGAGCTAGCAGGATTGATGGTTATCAAAGCGTATCACGAAAGCCGAGGTGACTTCGATAGAGATATAATGTTGATCCCCTCATCCGCTCATGGTACCAATCCAGCTAGTGCTGTTATGGCCGGACAAAAAGTAGTGATCGTTGGATGTGATGAAAAAGGTAATATAGACTTAGAAGACCTAAAGGATAAAGCACAAGAACATAGCACTTCGTTAGGAGGCCTTATGGTCACTTATCCATCTACTCATGGAGTTTTTGAAGAAGATATCAGAGAAATATGTCAGACAATACATGATCACGGCGGACAAGTATATATGGACGGTGCCAATATGAATGCTCAAGTAGGGCTTACAAGCCCAGGCATGATAGGTGCAGATGTATGCCATTTAAATTTACACAAGACTTTCTGTATACCACATGGTGGTGGTGGCCCAGGAATGGGCCCAATCTGTGTAGCAGCACATCTTGCTCCTTTTTTACCTACAAGCCCTATCATAGAATGTGGTGGAGAAAAAAGTACCGATGCTATTTCTGCAGCTCCCTTCGGAAGCGCCAGCATATTAGCAATATCATATGCATACATCGCTATGATGGGAGGCGATGGCCTTAAGAAAGCCACAGAGATTGCCATTCTCAATGCAAACTATATCAAAGAACGTCTAAAGGATAGTTATGATATATTATACACTGGGCATTTAGGTAGATGTGCACATGAAATGATCATAGACTGTCGTGAATTTAAAGCTCTTAAGATAGAAGTTACTGATATCGCGAAGCGCTTGATGGATTATGGGTATCATGCTCCTACAGTATCTTTTCCTGTACCAGGAACGATGATGATCGAGCCAACTGAGAGTGAAACTAAAGAAGAATTAGACAGATTTTGTGACGCCATGATTGCCATCAGAGCAGAGATTAATGAACTCAATACAGGAAGCGCAGATCTAGAACACAATGTACTTAAGAGCGCTCCGCATACTGCAGATTTTGTTATGGCAGATGAATGGAATCAAACTTACTCTAGGACAAAAGCTGCTTTTCCACTTCCATATGTAAAGACTAATAAGTTTTGGCCTACAGTGAGAAGAATAGATAATGCATATGGAGATCGAAATCTCATCTGTTCCTGCGCACCAATCGAATCATATCAAGAAAATGTATCAATCGAAAAGGCCACTACGATATGAAAAAAACAGCTTTACACGAAAGACACATCGGTCTGAATGCTAAAATGGTGGAATTCGCAGGATATGAAATGCCCATAAGGTATAGTTCTCTTCAGGAAGAACATAAATGTGTCCGGGATTCTGTTGGAGTCTTTGATGTATCCCATATGGGTGAGTTTTTAATAAAAGGCAGTCAAGCTCTTTCTCTGATACAAAAAGTGAGTAGTAATGACGCTTCCAAATTAAACCCAGGTCAAGCACAGTATTCTTGCCTGCCTAATAATGAAGGCGGAATAATAGATGATCTTATCATCTATTGCATTAATGCCGAGGAATATATGCTCGTTGTTAACGCTTCGAATATTGAAAAAGATTGGAACTGGATCAAAAATCAGAATAGTGAGAATGCGGAGATGATCGATCAATCTGATGACATGAGCTTATTAGCTATACAAGGTCCACAAGCTTCCAATTTATTACAAAATATTACTGACGTTAATTTATCTGAAATTCCGTATTACTCATTTATGATTGGCAATATCGGAGGAGTCGATGATGTAATTATCTCCGCGACCGGCTATACGGGATCAGGAGGATTTGAATTATATGTCTCCAATAAAAATGCACTAACTCTCTGGGACGCTATCTTCAATATAAAAAGTGATATTAAAGTCAGTCCCGTTGGTCTTGGAGCACGAGATACACTGAGGTTAGAAATGGGATATTGCTTATATGGCAATGATATTGATGACACCACCTCTCCAATCGAAGCTGGGCTTTCTTGGATCACAAAATTTAATCACAATTTTACCAATTGCAACAATCTGCAAAAACAAAAAATCGAAGGTGTTGACCGAAAGTTGGTTGGATTTGAAATGATAGACAAAGGAATACCTCGAAAAGGTTATGATATCCTAAACCAAGATGGATTAATTATTGGCAAAGTCACTTCTGGAGGCATCTCTCCTATGTTAGAAAAGGGAATTGGCTTAGGCTATATAAATGTCCCTTACCATAAAAAAGAAACTCCAATAAAAATTCAAATTAGAAAGAAGCAAATAGAGGGTATAATTAAAAGGCCACCATTCATAGAGATGTAATCAAAAAGACTTTAGTGAAAGTTGTTTGTTGAATTCATTTACATATTTTAGACCCGCAGGTCCGTACCAAGGGTGTAACTCCATAACAAGAGATCCTGCTTGTATTGCTGGATCTGTATTAGTAAGTTCTTTGGCTTTATCAACACTATCCACATTGAAGATATAAATACCTCTAACTTCCCCGTCATCCAAAAAAGGTCCAGCAATAGACAAGCTACCCTGTTCGGCCATTCTTCGAATATTTTCCATATGAGCTGCTTGCAATGATATTTGAGCCAGACTATCCAAATCACGATTTGGCCCTTTTTTCAATAGTGCTATGATATATACAGACATACCATAGTCATCGGCTTTCATTTCACGGGCTAAGTCTTTATTATAATAATCGTTATCTGTTGGATTAACAGTTTTATCTGATCCACATCCTAATATCATGCAGATCATGACATAACAGATAATGTACCGCCACGCCAAATTATTCCTTTATAATTTTTTGAACAGTCCTATCCTCTTGGCCCAGGAATTCCACGAAGTAGACCCCACTTTGCTCACTCGACAGATCGATCGTATATTTCAAAGCCGATTCTAATTTTACCCTTCTTATAATCTGCCCTAAATAGTTCCTAACAATTATATTATCAAAATCGAACTTTGGATCGACCTCAATATTGAGGTTACCATTAGTAGGGTTGGGATAGACTTTATTTTCTGTTATAGCAATATCTACTGTAGGCGTTGTGTTATCTAAAACCACAGAAACGTTGTCAATGGCCCATCCCCATCCTATTGCTGCGGCATCAGCGAATAATCTAAATCTTAGCAAGACGATATCATCTTTATCAAAAAATTGACTCAGATCGATCTCATGATAAACATACAAGTTCTGTCTGCCACTCGCTCCTTGATTATATGCATCGAGCCAACCACCATCTGATCTTGCATCGTACCCATCAAGTAACTCAATCCAGTTTTCACCATCCCGTGAGCCTTCAACTATGACATAATCCCAGAAGTCATTATCCCCGTATACTGACCCAGGTTCCCCTGATTCAATAATAGCCACGTCATTATAGCTCAAAAATTGTTGCCCCTTTATTCTGATAGGTTTAGTAAGTGTATAAATAAAATTCTCTGCATTGGTATAAGGGTGTAAACTATGGATAGCCTCATCATCAAACCCTGATTCGGTATAAATTTCAAATCCATTGCCAGAAAAATCAGAATAAGTAGACTCATCTGAAAAATCATTGAAATATTCGATTACTGGCTCAACAGGTATGAACAACTGAAGGTTGAACTTGACTGAAGAATACTCGACAGAATCAAGATAGGCTAATACCTGAATCTGTGCTTCGCCTTCGATATTAGGGTTGTCAAGCAAGATGTTCTCTATCCCAATCTCGTTTATTCCTTCTGAGGCAACCTCTACCCCATTGAGCAAAACTATCGATGAATCAAACTGCTCAGGATAATCTACTTCTAACTTAATATTGCCATCGGGAGCCACAAAAGAATTAACTATCACTGGTGGAAATATTATTCTTGTATCCAAACCTTGAATTGTCGCTGTCCAAATGCCTCTACCGTAAGTAGCAATAACCAATTGATCATCTTGAAGGATAAAGTCATATGTATTAGCCGCACCCATGCTGTTATCCATTAGAGCCCATGTAGCGCCACCATCAAGAGTTTCTATTATACCTATTTCTGAACCGACCCAAATTCTGTCGGTATCATTAGGAAACACGAATAAAGTATTCACTGCGACATCAGGAAATCCCCTGGTACTCACACCATTTTGAGAATCAGCAAATCCTGATATATCCTCCCATGTCTCACCTAAGTCATTGGTCATAAGAACTTTGGGGCGCCCTTGAAAGGAGAATAAGCTATAGGCCGTGTTTTTATCCTCAGGATGTGTGGCCAAACCAGACACAAAACCTAATTTAACATCGGGATATAGAGCTGATTCTGAAAATGATGCCCCACCATCAGTAGAAACAAAAATACGTCCATCTTCACTCATATCCCCGCCCGTCCATACGACATCATAATCAGCTACTGACACCTCAATATCTATAGAATTATTGAAGCTCCAAAAATCGCTTTCGATGCGAGTAGGCTCCCAGTTAGCGCCAAAATTATTGGATACCCATACCCCAGATGAGCCAACAGTAAAGACCCTGTCAGGAAATTTCTTAGAATTCGCCAATCTCGATATGAAAGGTCCATTATCGTCAATACCTTGTGTTGCATTAGTCCAAATCACACCTTGATTAGTACTCCTTGATATACCATTAAATTGTGATGCTCCGAGCATAAGATTCTTATCACGATTATTCCAAATAGACTCAAATCCATCACCTCCTATAGCAAAAGTGTAGTAAGTTGAAGCGTCAGCACTTTGTGACGCAGGTGTAAACCATGTACTATTGTCCTGTGTCCCCCCTATATATCTGTCTTCTCCTGGAGCTTTATCCGCACCATAAAACTGTGTAGTATTGTATCCAAAACTTGCAAAAGAAAATGCTCCATCAAGTACACCTGGATCTCTACTTCGACGAGATACATAGAGCCCTCCATCATTACCGATCAAGAGTCTAAAAAACTTTCGATTAGGATCATCTTTTAAAATAGTGATGTTATGCTGATCGGGATGTACTCCAACAAAGTTTCGCAAATTAGCATTCGAATAAGTATTAATCTGATCATATTCGAAGTAGGCATCAGAAATGTTCGATATATTTTTCTCTAATGCTTCAGTCTTTTCTTTATTGATCCTAAAGTTACTCTCTGGAAAATTATTATCTATATACGTACTATCAGTCAGAACAGGCCACATGAAATACATGTTTCTATACTCATGTCCACCTCCTGAAACTGCAATATTAGCATCCGTAGTATCTGTGTAGGTCACATCATGAACATAAATATATTCTCGACTATTTGCCTCTGTAGGTTCACCTGTAAACTGGGGTATGAGATTCCAAATACTATCATTTTGTTGATCTCGAAATGAAACCATTAACTGTCGATTATTTTCTGTATCCCATGCCTGAAAAGGAATATCAACTAAATCTTCATAAGTATAATCCGAAGCAGGAACTCCAGAACCCCGTCCATCCACGGTAAACCGATGAGCCTTTTGGCCACCTTGTCCAAATCGAAGTTCGATTGGCAATATCTCATTTTGTGTCAGATCTTCACCTAAATCTATTCCTCCATTGCCTACTGCCCCACCAAAATTAACTAAATCCAAAAATGGTTGAGTCCCTAATTCTTGCACCACAAAGCGAGTGGCATCTATACTATCACCAGTTAATTCAAATTTCCAAAGATTAACACCACCTACATATACTATGTCTTCTTCAAATGGGTGTGCTGCTACAGTATTGTCATACCATCCTTGCCCTGTTAAAAAATGAACATTTGTGGAGCCTTCTGGAGCTGAAACCAGATTCCAAGATTCTGCCCCATCACTACTTACATACAGATCTGAACCAGTTCCTGTCTCAGGACCTAAAGCAGCCGCCCAAATTCGATCTGGATTTACTTCTGAGATTGCAATTTCTATTCGACCGTTTGGATTTAATCCATCACTTTTATTTACCCAGGTCTCTCCACCATCAGTTGACTTTAGTACTCCAGTTCCTAAAACTGCAGCATAGAGATTATTAAAGTCATTGACATCATATTCTAGATCATCAATTCGCATTTCATCTGACGAAAAGGTTCTTTTCCATGACACTCCACCATCAGTGGTCTTGTATATTGCAGATCTAAGATCACCAACTAATGGGCCATCCTCATCGCCACTTCTATCCCAAACACTATTTCGCGTTGAGGCCACTACTATATCAGGATTAGAAGGATCCACAATTATCCGACTAACGTTTCTGAAGTCTGGAAATTCTTCAGGATCTGCTATCTGTTCCCATGTTTCTCCAAAATCCATGCTTTTAAACATCCCAGAACCATCTAAATCATTTGTAAAATGTTCTCCAGTACCAGCATATACAATATCCTTGTTAGATAGTGATTGAGCTAAAGTATTGGTTCCAAAATTTGGAAGGTTTTGAGTTTTATGCACCCAATTCTGTCCTCCATCTGTAGTTTTCCAAATCCCCCCAGAAGCACTGCCCGCTAACCAAGTATCGTTTGTAAAATCATCTTGATACACAACTATCGCTCTTGTTCTCCCACCCACATTGCCAGGACCACGTTCTGTAAAAACAATATCGTTATTCTTATTTTCAGAGCGTTTAACCTTTGATAGCTCATTCATAAGATAATTTGAAGTATAAGATGGCGCATTTAAGTCATAGGGTGTTCTTAAATCACGTTGCATTTGAGCGTACAATTCTGGCATGGCTAATTTGTTGATTCCCGCCTTTTTTTTCGCCATTTTTTTAGATAAATACTCCATGCGTCTATTGTCTTCTGCTGAAGTATTTTTTGACTCTTTGTTTATCAAATAATATCCAAAGAGCAAAAAGCTCATAATTCCAACTAAATAAATCAATGATTTAATACTCATATGACACCTTATTTTATATGCTGTTTATTACTTTTTTATATTCAATTGTCTTTTTTCTTCCCGTCCCTTGTTTATTAGCGTTTCTACTCCACTTTTCCAGTTTTAATGTTTCATTGTTACTCCATTCAACAATTCCATTGACACGAGTTTTATTTATAATGATTTCGTTATCCGTATTGATCACAACAAACACTAATCTGTCTGGATCCATAATAGGATCATCGTATGCATAACAAAGATGAAAAGTCCCTGATTCATTAGGTATACATGTTGGTTTTTCACTAAAGGTTTGATTAATTAAAACTGTAAGATCTGTCTTGCTCTCGTTAATCAAAGAAGATTTCGATTTACAACTTGCCACGATAATTAACACCAAGAATGTTACTATAATAAAAACGTATTCGTACCTCATAATTAGTTGTTGCACAATATAAAATATGGTTCGTTTAAATATGTAACGATTTTATAACTTTTATGTACTCTAACTATATTGCTGTAATCAAAACTATTGCTACAATCCCGCATATCAATCCTAAAACCTTTAACTTATTAAGCTGCTCATTAAAGAAATAGAATCCAACTAAGGAAGTTAAAACCAACATACCAATATTGTTAATAGGAAATAATACAGATCCATCCCATCCTTTACCCAAGAGATAAACCAAAAGATAAATGGTTAAATAATTAGGGAGCCCTAACACCACTCCCCCATATATATCTTTCAATTTGAAAGCTCCTTTTTTAAATATTATCCTATATACAATAAGGAAGCTCCCCATAAGTCCAGCAAGACCAAATGAAGTTGCTGTAAACTGCATACCATCTCCACCCATCTTTCCTGAAACTTCAACAAAGTATAGTAATATTTCTATCACCCCGCTCATCAAAAACACAATGATGGGTAATAGAATAATCCATTTAGATCTTGGTAAAATATTTTCACTTTTATCGGGTAGATTTACTAAAATAACAGCTAAAATTGCTGCAATCATCCCTAAAGATTTCGAGACAGTTAACAATTCTCCGTAGACGACAATAGCAAATCCCGCAGAAAGTATAAGCGACATCTTTTGTATGATAACTGTTAAAGACAACCCTGCTTTTTGGTAAGATAGTGCCATAAGATTGAACCCCACTATAAATAACACAGACAAGAATAGCGAACTCCAAGCCCATGGTCTGAGATAAAAATCATGTGGCACAGACAGCTCTCCAAGAAAGAGTGAAGAAGTTAATACACAAACAAAGTAGTTGACTACGATAGCATTTAGATTGTCAACTTGATACTTAGAAAAGTATTTAAATATCACTGTCAACAACACATTACAAAGGATAAGTAAAATAACTATCGCCATTCTTTAATTTTAGATCTATTGGTATTCAAAATTAACTTTCTTATGCTTTAACATTGGTATCACGCACCAATTGTCATTCTTGCCATTTTTATAAAGCTATTTTTGATTCATGGAAGAGCTGATAACTACCCAATATCTTTTAGCCTTGTGCGGTGCATTTCTTATTGGAATTAGTAAATCTGGAATAAAAGGAATAGGAGTAATTAATATCACAATAATGGCTTTAGTTTTTGGTGCGAAGTCGTCTACAGGTATTGTACTTCCCTTACTAATAGCAGGAGATATAATTGCCGTGTTATATTATAATAAGCATTGCCAGTGGTCAGTATTACTTAAACTCCTTCCGTATGTCATAATCGGAGTAATCATAGGAGCACTTTGGGGTAAAACCCTCCCAGAAGATGTATTTAGAAAAAGTATGGCATTAATAATTCTCATCAGTGTAATTATGATGTTCATGTCTGAATATTTAAATAAAATAGACTTTAGCAGGTACAGGATATTTGGTATATCCATGGGTATTCTTGCGGGTATAACAACAATGATTGGTAATCTTGCAGGAGCATTTGCCAATGTCTTCTTCTTAGCTATGCGGCTCCCCAAAAACGAATTTATTGGGACTGCAGCTTATCTTTTTTTTGTAGTTAACTTATTCAAATTACCCTTTCATATCATCTCTTGGCAAACTATCACTTATGAAAGTTTTCTGATAGATATACAGCTTATACCCTCAGTACTGATTGGCTTCGTGGTAGGAGCAAAAGTGGTACGCATGATCAATGAAAAGATTTATAGAAACTTTATTTTGGTAGTGACTGCTTTAGGGGCATTGCTAATTTTTTTTAGATAGATAGTACTACATCATTTCCGAAAAGGAGACATAAGACCTTCTTGAGCTACAGATGCTACGAGTTGTCCAGATCTGTTAAAAATGCTTCCCCTTGTAAAACCTAATGAGGCAGAAGCACTTGGACTATCTAAAACATATAATAACCAATCATCGGCTCTAAAGGGACGGTGGAACCATAGAGCATGATCTAAACTGGCTAAGAAATAAGTCCCCCTGAGTGCTATATCTCTATGAGGAAGCAAAGCAGTTCCTAATAGATTATAATCAGATGCATATGCCAACACCTCTTGGTGCACTCTAAAATCATCAGGCAATTCACCTTTAGCTTTCAACCAAACATGTCGAAACGGCTCCTCTTTACTTGGGTTAATAGGATCAAATACTTCTACTGGCCTAAACTCGATCGGCCTTTCATGTACAGTCATATTGTATAACTGCGGATTGACTTGCTTAAGAACTTGTAAGTTTTCTACATCAGTCTTCAAAGTATCTGGACCAGGCACATCAGGCATCGTTATTTGATGCTCAAGTCCATCTTTAGGAGTACAAAAAGAAGCAGCCATATTGAATATTGCCCTTCCTTTTTGAGTTGCAGTAACCCTTCTTGTTGTAAAACTTCCTCCATCTCTAAGTGTTTCCATATTGTAAATAATGGGTCTATTGATATTACCCGCCAAAATGAAATAACCATGAAGTGAATGAGCTACCCTTCCTTCAGGAACAGTTTCATAAGCCGCATGCAAGGCTTGGCCCAACACTTGACCTCCAAAGACTCTTCCCCATGGAGACATATAATTCTGCCCACGGTAAAGATTAACATCTAACTCTTCTAAATCCAACAGACTTATTAACTCCTGAATATTATCCATCTATCCAATATTTGGCCACAAAGATATTGATTATCAAAGAGCAATATCTATAATAATCGGCAAATGATCCGAGCCAATATGAGGCCCTACTATCCTATCTATAAGTTGAATGTTGGGGCTAATAAAACAATGATCTATTGGTATACTAAGCGGCCAAAAATAGGTGGGCCAAGAAGCTGATATAGAATATCTTGTATCTACTAACCCCGAAAAATCTTCTATTCTTTTGAATTCTTTTGAATACGGTGTTAGGTTAAAATCTCCCATATAGACCACATTGTCAAGGTCGCTCACCAAATCAATACTTTTGTTTATCTGCATTTCTCGTACGTTATGATTTCGACGACCCATCGGATTCTCATAATGGACTCCCAGAAAATTTAATATTGAACCATTTATATTAACCTTACTATATATCGTTGGAAAGTATGAATTGGTAAAATCAATAATCTTAAAATTGTTCAATGGGTATTTAGAAAAGAAGCCGATGCCGAAATTGTCTTCTTGTATCCTATTAATATGATAAGGATACCTTTTACCAATACTATTCTTTAATGAGACATCCCAAAAGGAGGTATATTCTAAAATCAATAAAATGTCTGGATCAATGCTATCAACGTAGGCAAGAACTGGATCTGCATTTGTATTAGTTGATAATAAATTGAAAGACGCAACTCTTATGACATTATCCTTAATTTCAGCCTCTGCTCTAATATCCGAAGGGTAAATATCAATGAGTAAAAACATGGACAGAAATAATAAAATAGCCCCTTTTAAAATTTTTTTATTGAACAACATCAATATGGATATGAATAGAGATAAAATGTAAATATGCCAGGAAAAACTTGTCACCAAATCAAAAACCCAAAAGTACCCTCCTAATGAAGTACAAATAATGGCCATAAAGGCGGCATAGTATATAAACAATAAGAATTTGTTCATCTATCCTATATAATCTGCTGTTAATTGTTCACAATGATATGCCAATAAAACTTTATTGTCATATAGGCAGTAGTATTACTTTAGACCACTAAAGACATAAAACTGATTAAAATGAGTAAGCGGTATCCCAATTTATTAGCCCCGTTGGATTTAGGTTTTACAACTTTAAAAAACCGAGTATTAATGGGTTCTATGCATACAGGACTTGAAGAAGCGCCAAATGGATTTGAAAGAATGGCTGCTTACTATGCAGAACGAGCTCGTGGTCAAGTCGGACTAATCGTTACCGGTGGAATCGCGCCGAATAAAGAAGGAAATGCAATGCCATTTGGAAATGCAATGGACAATCTTAAAGAGGCAGAAAAACATAAAATTGTAACAGAAGCAGTCCATAGAGAAGGAGGTAAGATCTGTATGCAGATCCTTCATGTTGGTAGATATGGATATCAAGAAAGCAATGTTTCTGCTAGTGACACTAAAGCTCCTATCAGCCCATTCCCAGCTAAGGCCCTTACCATTGAAGGAATAGAACGAACAATTAATGATTATGTAGTTTGTGCTGAGATGGCACAACATGCTGGTTATGATGGTGTGGAGATAATGGGATCAGAAGGTTACTTAATCAATCAATTCATAGTTAGTAAAACCAATAGGAGAACAGATGAATGGGGAGGCTCTTATCAAAATAGAATAAAATTCCCTATAGAAATAGTAAGAAGAACTCGAGAAAGAGTTGGCCCTAACTTCATAATCATATATCGCCTCTCCATGTTAGATTTGGTCCATGATGGAAGTAGTTGGGAAGAGGTGGTTCACTTGGCTAAAGAAATAGAAAAGGCTGGGGCAACGATTTTAAATACTGGAATTGGATGGCATGAGGCTCGAGTTCCTACAATCGCCACCATGGTACCAAGAGCTGGATTCGCTTGGGTAACCAAAAGAATGATGGGAGAAGTAAATATCCCATTGATAACAACCAATAGGATTAATATGCCATCCGTGGCAGAACAGGTATTGGCTGATGGTTGTGCAGATATGGTATCAATGGCTCGTCCGTTTTTAGCTGATGAAAACTTAGTATTAAAAGCTATAGAAGATAGAGAAGATGAAATAAATACATGCATAGGATGTAATCAAGCCTGCTTAGATCATACTTTTCAGATGAAAACATGTTCTTGTTTAGTAAACCCTAGAGCATGTCATGAAACCGAACTAAATTATTTGCCAACTGAAAAAATTAAGAAAATTGCAGTAGTTGGAGCAGGACCTGCGGGCCTTAGTGCCGCAACCATTTGTGCACAAAGGGGACATATTGTTGATCTCTTTGAAGCTTCAGATAGCATAGGCGGACAATTTAATATGGCCAAAAAGATTCCGGGTAAAGAAGAATTTTATGAAACCTTACGATATTTTAACAAACAAATAGAGTTAACTAAAGTCAATCTTCATTTAAACAAAAGAGTGACCTCTGATGAATTGGTAAGAGGTAACTATGACGAAGTGATTGTTGCTACAGGAGTTACTCCAAGGGTTCCAAAAATTGAAGGGATCAATCATGAAAAAGTAGTGAGCTATATAGATGTCCTAACTGAACGTGAGGAAATTGGTGAAAAAGTAGCGATTATTGGCGCTGGAGGGATAGGATTTGATGTAGCAGAATACCTGGCAACCGAAAAAGAAAAATCTCCCAGTTTAAATATAGAGCACTACATGGATGAATGGGGCGTAGATATGTCTTATCAAGAACCAGGTAGCCTTAAGGAAGCTAATCCCGACCCATCCCCTCGCCAAATCTATCTTTTGAAAAGGTCAAAAGGGAAACACGGTAAGTATTTAGGCAAGACAACTGGTTGGATACATAGAGCAAGCTTACAAATGAAAAAAATTGAAATGTTGTCTAATGTCGAATACCAAAAGGTAGATAATGAAGGATTGCACATCAAAGTTGGAGAAGACCAAATGAAACTTGATGTGGACCATGTTGTAATCTGTGCAGGCCAAGAACCGTTGAGAGAGTTACTCCAACCATTAAAAGACAATAATGTCAATGTTCATCTCATTGGTGGCGCTGATGAAGCGGCAGAATTAGATGCTAAAAGAGCGATAGATCAAGGAGCTCGATTAGCCGCTACATTATAACACCAATTTATTGACGTCCATTGTAAAAAACAAAGGAAACACCAAAGAAATTGAGCCCTTCTAATTGGCTATTAGGAGAATTATTTAAATCGGTAGGTAACACATTAATTGAGTATTGATTTAGATAAAATTGATAGTAAGGTTTAATCACCAAGGATACCAATTCGCTCTCCTGTATAGTCCAGTTTAGGTGCACTCTTACTCCCCAATTACGATCATTATCTATCACTAATGAATTATTCCCAATATCACGAGTAATCTTTAGCTGAGTAGAAGTAATCGACGTACCAAATCCAATGGGCTTAAAATAATTATCAAAACTAAGTGCCCATGAACTTATACCAAAATTATACTTGCGTTCAGAAAATGAATCAGAAGAAGAGGAATAAATCAAAGCTGTTCTATCTCTTGAAATATTTTCCCAACTTAATTCTAATGCCGATTTTGAGATCTTATATCTTACACCTAATTGAATACCATGAACAAATCTTAAATCCCCAAAGGCTTTCTCAACCGACATTCCGTTAGGATTAAATGATGACAAAACTTCATTGATACCTCCAAAGCTTCCAATTGCGGGATTATAACCAATTTTTAAGTTTATTTGACTCAATAGAACCGACGTACTAAAAATCGAAAAGCACAATACTTTCCAAAATTTACCTATTTTTCGCATTACAACTAATCTTACAAAAAAGTAAAGATACAGTAATACTAATTAGCTTATCATCTAACCTTTCTTCGAGTGAAAAGACTTTACGAGTTAGCCATAACCTTAGTGCCATTTGTAGGAAATAAAACCGCTAAGTCATTAATAGCTTATTGTGGGGGTGCAGAAGCAGTTTTTAAAGAGAATAAAAAGAACTTGAGTAAAATTCCTGGTATAGGCCCAAGAATTATCAACTCAATTATCAATACAGATGTATTCTCCAAAGCTGAAAAAAATTTGACCTATTTTGACAAACACAATATCAGTACTCACTTCTATCTTAATGATGAAACTTATCCACAAAGACTAAAACATTATGATGATTCCCCAATTATCCTGTTTAAACGAGGTACTGCTCAATTAAATGCCATACGAACAGTAGGTATAGTAGGAACCCGAAAACCTACATCTTATGGAAAAGCTAAAACACAAGAGATAATAGATGATCTTAGAGCTTATGATGTGCAGATAATTAGTGGATTAGCTTATGGTATAGACAGCATCGCACATAATCACTCTGTACAATCCAACGTAGAAAACCTCGCTATAATGGGTACTGGACAAGACCAAATATACCCTGCTCAAAATAAAAAATTAGCGGACCGAATTATGAAAAATGGGGCGATCATCAGTGAATTTCCTATAGATACTAAACCAGACAGGGAAAATTTTCCACTAAGGAATAGAATAATAGCAGGTATGTCTGATGCTATCATTGTAATTCAATCTGCCCAAAAAGGCGGGTCTTTAATCACGGCAGAGTATGCCAATGTGTATAACAAAGATGTATTTGCTCTGCCAGGAAGAACTTCCGACGAAATGTCGATAGGATGCAACCAACTTATAAAAACTAATAAGGCTCATCTTTTAGAGTCTGCCAAAGATCTGGCATATATTATGAGATGGGAAACCTCGGGTACGAAACACCAGCAAACGAGCTTGTTTATTGAATTAAGCGAAGAAGAAAAATTAATTCTTGAAAAAATCAAGCAAGTTGACGAAGCTGCTCTGGATTGGCTGCATCATGAAACTAAAATGTCTCTAAGCCAATTAGCTAATCATTTATTGGCTTTAGAATTCAAAGGAATAATAACCAATCTCCCTGGCAAAAAATATGGAATTGCAGGATAATCCAATTTAAAATTCACCCAATTTATAAACCCCTACCATACAAATTATATAATTTACAGCTTAGAAAGATATTATGAAAGCACTAAACATTCTGATACTTGTTTTTATCACTTTTTATGGTTGTCAATCTCAAAAGACCTTAACATCCGAGGTGGTATATAATAATAAAGAGGATAAAATTAAATTGGTTGTAGGGGTAACTGTTGATCAAATGAGACTCGATTATATCTACCGCTATTGGGATAAATATTCAGATGACGGCTTCAAAAAATTGATTAATGAAGGCTTCTTTTTTAAGAATGCACACTATAGTTACAAGCCAACATACACTGCTCCGGGACACGCCACTATCTATACTGGCACAACCCCAACTACTCATGGAATAATAGGAAATAATTGGTACGATAAAAGTACTAAGCAAACCGTGTATTGTGCTTCTGATACCAGTGTATATGCCATTGGTTCAAAAAGTAAAGCTGGACAAATGTCTCCAAGAAGGATGTTAACCACAACAATAACAGATGAACTTAGATTATCTACCGGAATGAAAGGTAAATCTATAGGCATATCTCTCAAAGATAGAGGCGCTATATTGCCAGCAGGTCATTCTGCCAATGCCGCATATTGGTATGATGCATCTACCGGAGACTGGATCAGTAGTAGTTATTATATGGAGAAACTTCCTGAATGGATGCAGGACTGGAATAACAAAAGACTGACAGATCAATATCTATCAACCACTTGGGAAACTCTTCGACCAGTTGAAGAATATATTGAAAGTATAATCGATAACAATCCTTTTGAGGCTACATATAAAACAGAAGAAAGCCCTACATTTCCACACGACCTAAATAAAATTAAGGAAAAGGAAGGTTTTGGATTATTACCCAAAACCCCTTTCGGTAATCAAGCAACTTTTGAATTAGCTAAAGCTGCTATCACAGGAGAATCACTTGGTGAAGATAATCACCCTGATTTTTTGGCAATAAGTTTTTCTTCTACCGATTATATAGGTCACCAGTTTGGTCCAAGATCTATTGAAATAGAAGACACCTACCTTCGTCTCGATCAAGATATCGCCGAGTTAATTAAGTATTTGGATGCAGAAGTAGGATCTAATCATTATTGCATCTTCCTTACAGCAGATCATGGTTCAGCAGAAACACCTTTATACTTACAAAACTTCAATATACCAGCAGGCTATTTTGATATAGAAAAATTTAAAAGAGAAATAAGAGAACATCTCGTTAAGACATTTGGAGAAAATGAATGGATTGAAAACATCAGCAATGACCAAATATTTCTAAATCATGACTTAATCAATGATAGTAAACATAGTTTATCAATTATTGCTGATGAGCTTGTTAAATTTTGCGTTCAATTTGACGGTGTCGCTGGAGCAATCACATCTGAAAACCTATCATTCGCAGCATTAGATTATAATAGAGCGCTAAAACTTATAAAACGTGGATATAATCAAAAACGCTCTGGAGACATACATCTATATCTCAACCCAGCTTGGATGACCTATTTTCGCAAAGGCACTACTCATGGTACATCTTACAGTTATGACACTAATGTACCCATCATATTCTATGGATCAGGAATCGGTATTGGAGCATCTTATGAAGAAGTTAACATCATTGACATAGCTCCGACAATTAGTGCTCTTCTCCAAATAGCTCAACCTAATGGATCCTCAGGATCTGTATTGTCAGAGATATTTAATAATTAAATACTTACTAAGAAATCAATTAATCGTTCATTTCGAGAAAGATCAAGTTTTTTCTTTAACCTATACCTTCGAGTTTCCACTCCCCTAACGGATATGTTTAATTGATTAGCTATCTCTTTATTACACATTTCTAACTTAACCAATGCACATAGCTCTAAATCAGTTACTGAAAGATTGCTATATCTTGATTTCATTTTTTGATAGAAATCACTCTGTACTAAATCAAAGTGATTCTGAAATGAATCCCAACACCTCTCCTCATCTAATTTAAAGTCTAATGAAGATTTCAACTTGTAAAGGGAAGACTTTATCTCATCAATATTTTTTAGATTTCGAATGGATTCAATATTCCTATAGAGATCTTTAAGAAGTGCTCCCCGAGAAAGCAACTTGAGATCGACATTCACGAGTTCTTTTTTAGTATTAGCTAACTCTTTTTCCGCATTGCGAAGGCGATGTAAGAGGCTCCGATCTCTATGGTCAGATAGCTGATTTAGATTAGTTACATCTAATGTTAAATGATTCATATTTCTTCTTTTTCATTACGAACGACATGCCGAAGATAAATTCAAAAGATTGGAAATTATGATACCATTTGACCAAATGTGTACTATATTGACTTTTTTATTTTACACCAAGTAAATAAATGCAATAATGAGACATATTGCTAATGATATAAAGATTGAGTTAGAATTAATTCAGCCTAATATAAATGAATCTTTTGTAGTCAGACATTACAATAAAGATGAACAATCAGATCAGAGATATCCATGGCATTATCATGCAGAGATCGAGATCATGTACATCAATAGTGGCAGTGGCACAAGGTTTATTGGTAATAATATGTCACTTTTTAAAAATGGTGATTTAGTAATAATCGGGCCATATCTCCCTCATTCCGGTTCTGTAGACAGATACACCAATAATATTGGACAAACGTTGATCTACTTTACTAAAGATTTATTCTCATCTGAATTTTACAATCTACCTGAGACCAGACATTTAAAGGAATTAATTCAATTATCGCATCAAGGTATCGCAATTCGTGGAGATGAGAAACAAATTATTGGTCGCAAAATCACGGAATTATATGAATTAAAAGGGATTGAGAAATTATTATCTCTGATAGAAATACTCAATGATATACATCAATGTGATAATAAAATACTCTTGAACAAACCTTCAAAAAAGAATGCTTACCCTAAAGTATCAAAAGAGGCCAGAATAAGCAGGATATATAACTACATACAAGAAAACTATACTGAATCAATAAGTATTGCTGATGTATCCAATATCGTTGGAATGACGGATAGCGCTTTTTGTCGATACTTTAAGAAATATTCTGGCCAGACCTTTACTAATTATCTCAAGGAATATAGAGTAATGAATGCCAATAGATTAATACGGGAATCAGATTATTCTATTTCTGATATTGCCTATAAAAGTGGGTTTAACAACTTATCATACTTTCATAGAACCTTTAAAGAATCCGTTGGGAGAAGTCCTCTTGCTCAAAAACGAATATTGCGAAAATCGGATTAATGAATACCGTTAACAAAACGGGAAGCTTCAATAGATTATATATATTTATAATGTGAAATTATTAAGCATTCTTCCTTTAAGCCAACAAACTAAAAACTATAAACTTTCTATATTTAGAGCTGATCTTATAGCTGGATTAACTGTAGGAGTCATGCTGGTTCCTCAAGGTATGGCCTACGCTTATTTAGCTGGAGTACCTCCAATTTATGGTTTATATGCTGGACTAATACCACTTGTACTTTATGCACTACTCGGCACTTCGAGGCAAATGTCCGTCGGGCCAGTTGCAGTATCTGCGATTTTAGTGGCGGGTGGACTTAGTCAGATTGCTCTACCTGAAAGCATAGAGTATATAAGTCTCGCTATAACTCTTTCTTTACTCATCGGTATTATCCAACTCTCTCTCGGCTTATTAAAAATGGGATTCTTTGCTAACTTCTTATCACACCCTGTTATCGCAGGGTTTACTTCTGCGGCTGCAATAATTATTGGAGTTTCTCAGCTCAAAGATGCTTTTGGTATAGAGATCCCTCGTTCTCATAATATTTTGGGAACCCTGACTGGTATTTTAGAAAATATTACTAATTACAATCATTATGCACTTTTAATTTTTGTTGGATCAGTAGTATTCATTTCTGTATTAAAAAGAATAAATAAAAAATTACCTGGAGCCTTTCTTTCGGTGATGATATCTACCGCAATTGTTCACTACTTTAATTTAGAAGCACATGGGGTTAATATTTTAGGAGCAATTCCTTCCGGTTTACCTCAATTTTCAGTTCCCGAATTGAGCATAACTCAAATAGGATTGTTAATCCCCACGGTAATTACTGTGAGTATCATAGGTATCGTAGAAAGCATAGGTATCGCAAAAATATTAGAGAAAAAACATGGGAATTATTCTATTGATATTGATCAAGAGCTTATCGCTCTTGGTACATCCAAGCTATTTGGTTCATTCTTTCAAAGTATTCCAACATCAGGAAGTTTCTCCCGATCTGCTGTTAATAGCGAATCTGGGGCTCAAACTACCGTGTCTTCGTTAATAACCTCTATAGTTGTAGCATTGGCCTTAATAGCTCTCACATCATTATTCTACTCTTTGCCAATGGCAGTACTTGCGGCAATTATTATGCTCTCTGTTAAATCTTTATTTAACTACAAAGAGGCTATTCATCTTTGGAAGACTTATAGGAGTGACTTCTACCTGATGCTTATCACTTTTATCACCACCTTAGCGATAGGTATCGAAATGGGTGTATTATTCGGTGTTATATTGTCATTGCTTATAGTCTTGTATAAAGCCACACGACCACACATTACAGTTCTTGGTAATATCCAAGGTACTGATCATTATAGAAATGTCAATCGATTCAAAAATGCCGAGGCTGAAAAGGATATTCTAATCGTACGTTTAGATAATCAATTGTTCTTTGGTAATTGTGAATACTTCAAAAAAAAGGTGTTTGACTTCATAAAGGATAATCAAGATCCTATTAAACATGTAATTATTGATGCAGGAAATATTCATGACGTTGATAGTTGTGGTATGCATGCCTTAGAAGAGCTTGACACAGAATTAGAGCTTAAAGGAATCAACCTACACCTGTCAGATGTCATAGGGCCTGTACGGGATAATCTTTACAAATTTGGTTTATTAAAGGATATAAGTCGTCATCATATGTCCGTAAAAGAGGCAATTGACGTTATAAAGGAAATCAAGAAAAAAGATCCCAATAATCGAGCAATGCAAACTGATATAGCCTAATAATGGAAAACGGATGGATCTTAATATTCGATTCAGGTGTAGGTGGCTTGACCATACTGCATAGAATGTTACAAATGTACCCAAACGAAAACTATTACTATTATGCCGATGTCGCAAATGTACCTTATGGCAATAAAGATAAAGATGAGGTTCAAGACTTGATCTTGAAGGCTATTGCATCTGTGAATCAACGATATAATCTAAAATCTATCGTAATTGCTTGTAATACAGCCACGAGCGTTGCTATACAATCTTTAAGAAATTTATATTCTATACCCATAATCGGCATGGAGCCTGCAATTAAACCAGGAATATCCCAACTGACTAATGGTAGTATTTGTGTCATGGCAACTGCTTTAACACTACAAGAAGAAAAATTTCAAAACCTTATTAAAAATTTAAATGTGGATGATAAGGTGGTTAGCATAGCGATGCCAGAACTTGTCGAAGCCGCTGAGGAGTTTGATTTTAACAGCCCCAAACTTGTGGCTACTATCAAAAGAAAACTTTCTTCTATCAATTGGTCGCAGATTGAAGTATTAGTTCTTGGCTGTACACATTTTATCTATTTCAGTAAATTGTTATCATTCTTACTCCCCGATCATGTCAAGATCATTGATGGCAACGAAGGTACCATACGCCAAATAAGTAATAAGCTAACTCACTTTAATCGCGCTAATGGCCAGGTCATAACATCCCTTTCAGGAAAAGAAATAGATAATGAATTAATTAAGCCATACTTAGATTTCTTAGATAAACTGAAAAGTCAATGAAAACTCATCAATATAAGGCTACAGTCGCATGGACAGGTAATTTAGGTAATGGGACACAATCTTACCAAGGCTATTCTCGCAATCATGTCATATCATCAAATGGAAAATCGCATGTAATAGATGGTAGCTCAGATCCTTCATTTAGAGGAGATCCTTCGAGATATAATCCTGAGGAACTCTTTTTATCGTCATTATCGAGTTGTCACATGCTTTGGTTTTTGCATCTATGCACTAATGCAAATATTATTGTCAATGAATATAGAGATAATCCAATAGGATATATGATTGAAAAATCAGATGGATCCGGCCAATTTTCAAAGGTTATATTACACCCAACAGTAGTTATACAGAATAAATCCTATGAAAGCGAGATAGAACGGATACATGGAATTGCTCATGATAAATGCTTTATTGCGAATAGCTGCAACTTTCCTATTATTATAGAAAGTAGATGAAATGGCTATTTAGGAAAATAAAAACATAACTGCACATATATTGGAGTTACTATTTTCAAACTCAAACAAATAATACGAATATGCTCAAATGGGGAATAATAGGTCCTGGCAAAATCTCTCGAAAGTTCTGTCAAGATCTTATAAAAGTTGATGGAATGACAATTAGTGCAGTAGCATCACGTTCGGTAGATAGAGCTGATAAATTTGCCCAAGAATTCAACATTCCTAATAAATATGATACATATACTCAATTAGCACAGTCTCCTCATGTAGATGTAGTTTATATTGGCACACCACATACCTTTCATAAAGATCACAGTATTCTATGCCTTACTAATAAGAAACACGTTTTGTGTGAAAAACCTATAGCTGTTAATACTTCTGAATTGCAAGCTATGATAGCCTGTGCTCAAGAGAACAATTGTTTCCTTATGGAGGCAATTTGGACTAAATTTTTACCCTCTTTCAAAAAGATGCAACAACTCATCTCTCAAGAAGTAATTGGAGAAATCAAAATGATACAGGCAGATTTTGGTTTTGCAGGGTCATATGATCCAAATAGTAGATTATACAATCCTAAATTAGCGGGTGGGTCTCTTTTAGACGTAGGAATTTATCCATTATTCCTTTCTCATTCTTTACTTGGCACTCCTGCAACTATCCACGCCTTAGGCAATATTTCTCCAACCGGAGTTGACGCTTCTGCTGCTATAATTTTAAAATATGAGTCTGGTGCTCTGGCTTGTTTAAACTCTTCTTTGGAAGCAGATACACCTATTGAAGCTACAATAGGAGGCACAAAGGGTTTTATAAAAATGCACTCGAGATGGCATGAATCAAGGAAAATCACGCTGCATCATAAAAACGAAACAATCGACTCTTGGGAATTTCATGATGAATTTTTAGGCTATAAGTATGAGATAGAGGAAGTAGGAAAGTGTATTCAAAAAGGTAAAGTTGAATCTGACCGATTGACACATCATTTTAGTTTAAATTTAATGCGTACAATGGATGAAATCAGAAGACAAATTGAAGTTCGCTATCCAATGGAGCAATAAAAAAGCCGCCCTTTGGCGGCTCTATAACCTGTGAATCAATTGGTTATTGGCGTTTGAGAACGCCGTTTGACTATACATAAAGTACAAAGCTATAGTAATATGCTCAAAGAAATCGGCATTTCTCCTTTACTGTAAAACAGCTTACGCTTTTTTATCAATATGAGGACATTGCAACAATTATTGATACATCAATAATTAGAATTAATAATAGATAAAATTGATATATGACACGATTTATGAATTGTTTTTTATAAAATCATTTAGCTCGCTTAAATAAGGAGCGAAATTCGAACAACCAGGTTTTGTCACCATTAATGCACCACATGCATTGCCTAATCTAATAGACTCAATGATAGAAAGAGACTTACAATAGCCATATAACAAACCTGTCATAAAAGCATCTCCAGCGCCTAATGTATTTACCACTTTAGCCTTATAGCCAGCAACATGCATTTCTTCATTTTTGGTTATTAATACTGCCCCCAGAGGGCCTTTCTTCATTATAATAACGTCAACCAATAAATTCATCTGTTCAACAGAATGATCAATATTACCAGATATATTGGGTGCAGAAATATTATTCTTACTTATTTCTATCTTTTGTTCTTTAGACCAAATAGCTGCTTTAATCTCTTGCATGGTACCAACTGATACGTCAACATAAGATAATATCTCTTTAATTGCATTCGAATAATCTAATGGATGTTCCCATTGATCCATTCTAAAATCCAAATCTAAATATACTTTAGTATTCTGCTCTTTAGCCTTGATGCAAGCTAACATCGTAGCAGATCGTGATGGTTCTTTAGCTAATGCAGTTCCGTTAATCAACAATACCTTGACGTTGCTAAAATCTACTCTTTCAATATCCTCCTGATCTATATACCAATCTGCTGCATTGTCTCTGTAATACATTAAAGGAAATGAAGAAGGGGGTTGTATACCGAGTAATACAGCTGATGTACGTCCCTGAGCAACTTTCTTCACTCCTTTTATATCAACACCTTCTTTCTGTAGATAATTGAGTATAAAATCTCCTACAAGATCTATCCCTACACCAGTAATTAAATATGGGTTTAATCCTAATCTCTTAGCACCTACTGCTACATTTAGCGGACCGCCTCCTACAAATGCAGAAAAACCAGAGATATTAATAAAGTCCGCTCCAATATTTTGTGAGTATAGATCGATAGAAGATCTTCCGATAGTAACAACATCAATACTTCTCATGAAGGATGATTCATTTTTGAAGTAACGATGGGAAGTCTTTTATCTTTTGTAGACCAAGTATCTTCTAACCATTCATGATCTTTATCTGGAGAATTAGCCAGTGATTGATCACTTCCTACTAAAAAATTAAGATAATAGACAGTATATCCAGGCCCTGCCACAACTGGATGATAACCTTCGGGCACTATTGTCACATCGTCATTTTGCAGCCTAATTAACTGATCTATTGACCGATCGTCCGTATAAATATGCTGGTATGCAAATCCATTGACTTTATCTATTTTATAGAAATATATTTCTTCAAGATCTGCCTCAATTAATTGTCCTGCTTTATTCAGTATACGCTGATCATGTTTATGAGGTGGATATGAACTCCAACTCCCTGGAGGTGTATATACCTCTACACAAACCATTCTATCACAAGGAAATCCTGGCGGGATTAAACTATTAATTTGACGGTTGGCATTATCCCCACCTCTTAACTCTATCTTACAGTCCTCTGGAGTCACTAATACTGGCTCATATCTAATCGAACATGTCGCCCAAGAGATGGCCAAATCACAATCCTCTATAGCAGTAAGAGTAAAATAAGTATTCTTTGGAATGTACATGGTGTGAGCCATCCCAGAAAACACATCTCTTCTACCTCCTTTCGTAACCCACTTTTCATCTGCAATATGCACTTCAAACTCACCACCTAATAGGACAATTACAAATTCACTATCCCCTGTTGTATGTCGCCATTTATGGTTTTTGTTTATTTTTTTAGCTTGAAAAAACAACTCTTCTAAAGGGGAATTGTCAGGTGTAATGTCATGATAATTTGTATCGGTATTTGGAGTAAATTTCAAAGAAGTATTCATTCGATTTTTTATATTGAATTATGAAGACACTACGGTGACTCAATGCATATCATTAGGAATAGATTACATTCAATTACAAAATATAACATGCATGGCAAATCTCAATAATACAACCATATTTTCGGTAATGTCTGCATTATCTACTCAGTATAACGCTATCAACTTAGGTCAAGGGTTTCCTGATTTTGATTGTACAACTTCTCTTAAAGACGAGGTGAAAAAATCCCTTTATTCAAACCAAAATCAATATAGCCCAATGACGGGTAATTTTGAATTAAAACAATCCATAGCTGATAAAATCGCCATCTATCACCACAATGTAGTTGATCCTAATAAGCATATCTGTATTACAGCTGGAGCTACCCAAGCTATATTTACATCAATTTTAAGTATCATATCTAAAGATGATGAGGTCATAATTATTGAGCCAGCCTATGACTCCTATGCTCCATCCATTCGTATAGCAGGAGGAATACCAATCAGTTACAAAATGAAATATCCTAAATACCAAATTGATTGGGATGAGCTCGAAAGCTTAGTTAGTGAAAAAACTAAAATGATAATAATAAACAACCCTCACAATCCTACCGGTAAGATCTTAACGAAATCAGACTTGCTTAATCTGCAAAGAATCGTTTCAGACACAAAAATCACAGTACTTAGCGACGAAGTATATGAACACCTTATATTCGATAATAATCAACATGAAAGTGTCCTTAGATTTCCAGAACTTTTTAATCAATCAATAGCTATATTTTCTTTTGGCAAAACACTTCATGCTACAGGATGGAAAATTGGATATTGTGTGGGTCCTGAGCACTTAATTAATCAATTCAACAAGATTCATCAATGGAATGTATTTAGTGTTAACTCATTTGTCCAACATGCTCTCGCTCAGTATCTTAAAGAACCAGAAAAATTTAATAAACTATCTTCCTTTTTCGAACAAAAACGCAACTATCTAGCAGACGGATTAAATGAATCTCACCTTAAACCTTTGCCTTCTTTAGGGACTTACTTTCAATTATATGACTATAGTGAAATAAGTCAACAAAATGATATTGAGTTCTGCAAATCACTTGTTAAAAAAATAGGCGTAGCCAGTATACCGCTATCTCCGTTTTATAGCGATTCGGAAGATAACAAGGTGATAAGACTGTGTTTTGCTAAAAAGCAAGAAACTCTCGATAAAGCAATCGAAAGACTTAAAATGTTAAATTGAGACGAATGGGGGTTCATTAGTCTCGTTTGACTCCTTTTAATACATTGACCTTGTTATTAAATGGATTACCCGCTAACCTTCTGTAAGCAACGACTTGGCCGATATGCCATATTGCATCAGAAAGAGGACCATTAATGACATTCCATAAAGGAAAACTATTTTCATTTTCTCCTCTCTTAAAAACCATGTTCATTTCTTCGAAAATTGGATTATCTGATTTAGCCAGATACTCTCGTGAGTCGATTATCATATGCAACGTTTCAAGTCTCAGATCTTCCCAACTATCTGGTATCGGAATCTTGCGAGGCCTTTCTATCGGTTGACCTTTTATAGAAGAATTAATGACCTCTACTAACCCATGAATATGGATTAATGTCTCCTTTATCGATCGAGAATCCTCTCCTGGTGCGAATTTCAAATTTTCATTAGTTAGACCATCAGTCGCCCAATGATATCTAAAACCCATACCATCTATCATTCTTATCAATAAATTCTTGGCCGAGTAATACTCTGGATAATCTGGAATCTGATGATAGAAAGATGCAACCTCTATCTCATTGTCATCACTCTGCCATAACACTTGTTCTATCAACCAACTATCCTGTTCCTTTACCAAATGAATATAATCAATGCCCCACCAGGCCCTTACCTTTGCTGATGCAGTTTTAGATGAAAAATCTAAAATCTCTACTTCTTTGGTATCACCATCAGATCGAACTTCACCATTTTTCTTAACATTGTTTGCATAGTTTAATGCATCATTGTAAGTCATAAATCCAGCACTCACTAATACGGAATTATCGGATTTATAGAATCCAAACTTATGTAGTTGAGGCGATAGGCTTTTTTTGAGCTTTACGGTATCCCCTTCGTAGAATCCCTCAATATAATTTAGACAAGCCCTTTCAATTAGAATGCGATCTTCTTGTCCAAAAACATTTGTAATAAATAAAGTCGATAGAATAAATATCAAGAAAATTTTCATATCAATATTAAGATTTTGGATTTTCAATCCATCCAGTTAAATTCTCCTCTGTCTCAACAAAAACGTAACCAGTAGTACGGGCCAAATATTTAATAGTGTTAACTGGATTATGTTTGATCGCCAGAGAATTCTCAATCGGGGAATCCAACAGTTCAATACCATCAAGTTGCGCCGAGCCAATTGGTCTATTCATATCTTCAATATTATCATAAAACACATAGGCCAATTCATTATTGGCAAGTCTCACTTTATAATAGGCTCCAGTTCTTCCCACAACTTCAAAGTACTCTCCTTTAAGCAATTCACTTTTAAACCTACTTTTTAATCCACCTTTATATAGATAACCGTCATGCTTGCTTCGCGCCAATCTGCCTATCCATTTTGATTTTGCGAGCAACTTGCGATACTTTTTCTTTTCATCAACTACAAAAGGATAAGGATCTACTGCTCCATTTTTGTATATACCAAAATGTAAATGCGGATGAGTCGTTTGGGCATTCCCACTATTCCCAACTGTTCCTATTGTATCACCTTTAGTAACATAAGAAGCACTATCCACTAAAACCTCTTCGAGATGTGCATAATATATAGTTTGATTTCTTTGTGTATCTCTCATCCATATTACATTACCACCAAGGCTTCCATCTTTATAGCCCGCAAATCTTATCTGGCCATCTGAGACCGCTACTAATGGAGTATGTCTTTTAGCGAATATATCAATCCCTTCATGAGTCCTTCTCCCTGCATCCCTTGGAACTCCAAAAAGACTACCTATTGCACGCTTATCGCGCCCGGATACAGGAAAAAGTAAAGATGCCCCTACATTTATGTGTATGGTAAATCGAGCCGAATTAAGTAATTCAGGTTGAACTCTAATTAAGTATTCACCATCTTCGATTACTTCGAATTCGATGATTCGACCTGAACTGTCGATCGAGGCTATATGATCATAACTGGCTACCGTATCCATTTCAATTCTAAAGACGTCCACGAAACATTTAAAATCAAGGTTAGAAAGACTATCCAGTTTGATAGATAAAACTTGACCTGCTTTCACTTGCAAATCATAAAAGTATGCGTCTGCATGATCATTTCTAACGATCACCTCCTCTTCATATGGGGCGATTATACTAATTGATCTGTTTGAATGAGGATTAGAAGATTCAATCCATTTTGATCCTAACGAAAAAGTCTCCAATCCCAAATGACTAAGCGCCGCTTTATATTGAGCATGATTATTGGTGGGAAAGTTAACTTTTCGAACCTTTTCCTTTTCTCTAACACAGGAAGTGCAAACAAAAGAAAATATTATAACACATAGTATAATTTTTATAAGACGCATATTAGTCGCGAATATAAAATGAAAATCAAAAGTGGGTAGTTTAATATTTAGAGAGACTTCAATCGGTCTAATACTTCTTGTTTTATAGGCTCACGATTGGCCTTAGCCCAATCTGTATGATATTGGTGCATTTCTAAAAACGATATTTGTAAATTTAGCCAAGAAGCACGGTCCTTTATCTTTCCTAATTCGTATAACTCTTTAAATAATCGTTCGCTAATTTCATCATAACGATCAGTTCCTAAGTAATCCAAATCAGAATCAGCTAAAATTCTATCCATCAATGTTTTTGGTGATTGCGGAATTTTTGTTGATAAGATCATTCCTTTAACCAGATCTATTTCTTGTTGCGTATAGTCCTTGGAAGACATAAGGATAGAAACAAGATCCGATCCAATCATTTCGTGATTTTCTGTAGATACAAGAAACCCATAATCATGGCCCGCTGAAGCCACCATAAGCAAATCCCACTCATGCGGAGTTAACTCATAGATACAAGCATATCGTCTGCAGACTTGCATAACATTGAGTGTATGATCAAGGTTATGATAATACAAATTATGAGGTAGCTCTTTTTCGAGTCTTTGCAAGAGGTAATCACAAATAACTCTTGTCCTTTTGGTTCCGCTATGTTTATATACACTTCTCATCTCAATATAGAGATCTTCCAAACAAATCTTAGTTTGTTCAAAGTTTAATACAAATTATGAACCAAAAACAATAAATCCCTTATAAAAATCCAATCATTTGAATTCTTGATGCCTCATGTGAGTCATAAAATGCAGTAAAATTGATCACTAAACAATCACTTATCTTTAATCAATCAAGAACAATTTATAATATTTTTTTAGTATCACATACTAATTAAACAAAGAATTAAAACGACATTAAGTTAATCGTTAATAGCTGAATAAATAAACTGTCTTAGTTTGGTGCCATAATAATTTGTAAAAGGCCAAGATTGCGACATGAATATTGCTACTAATTTTTCTTCTGGATCTACAAAAAAGTATGTGTTAAATGCTCCGCTCCAATAATAAGTACCCTCTGATCCCACTAATTTACTATCAGATAAATCTGTTCTGACACCAAACCCTAATCCAAACCCATTCCCAGGTGAATAGGGTAAGCCATCAATAAAGTTTTCGGTCATTAGTTCTAAGGTTTTTCTTCCAATTATTCTTTTGCCTTTAAAGTGTCCACCATTGACCAACATGGTCCCGAATTTTAAATAATCCTTTGCAGTTGAAAATAGTCCATGAGTACCACCAAAAATTCTATTGCCCTGGAGAGGACTCCATTGATCTATGCCCTCCAATTGTCCAGCTTGATTCACTTGGTGTAATCCAACGACCCTATCTAATTGAGCCGACGACACATTGTATCCAGTATCGTCCATTCCTAAAGGATCAAGAACCGCTTTATTTAAATACTCCTCTGCAGTCATACCAGAAAATTTCTCTATTAATAAAGCTAGCACATCTGGAGATGCACTATAATTCCACTGATCACCAGGTTGACCCATCAGTGGATAAGACAATAACGCCTTAACCCTATCTTCTATAGAATTATGCGTTGGATTACCGGTCATTTCAGGGTATAATAACGCGCTTAACTTTTGGTCATATTCATTTTGCCCCAAACCATGAGAAAACCCAGCAGTATGACTTAATAAATGCCATATTTCAATAGGTCTTTTCAGGTCGACTAATTCAAACCCAGACATATCATTATTCTCGTCATAAGTTGTTTTTAAGACTTTTAGGTTTTCGAATTCTGGTATGTATTTGGATACAGGATCTGATAAAAGAAAATGTCCCTGCTCGTATAAAGTCATGAAAGCAACAGAAATTAACGGTTTGGTCATGGATTGTATATAAAATATCTTATCCATAGTCATAGGACTTTTGTCTATTAAACTGTTGAACCCCATTGCTTTAGAATGAGCTAAGACTCCATTACGAGCAACTAAGCTGACTCCTCCAGCTATTTTATTATTTTTAATTTCGTTCTCAATAAAATTTTCATAATTGGTCAATATCTCTTGAGAAACCCCTGCATCATCAAGGTTTAATGTCTCTAAATCCTGACCAGATAATAGACTCGTCGAAAGGCAAAAAAGGAAAAGAAAAAAAAATTTATTCATAGTAAAAAAGTCTTTTAGTAATTATCAATACGACCTTGTTAAATTAAGCATTCTTATATGTACTTAGTTATTATTTAGACATCTATAATTAAACAAGTGCTTCATATAAAATCTCAATAGGATGATAAGATTGTTGATCTGTGCCATCTTTGATCTGATGTCTACAACTGGTTCCTGTTGCACATATTTCGAAATCTGTTCGTGATCTAATAGCGGGATATAAAATCATCTCTCCAATTTTCTGACTAATTTCATAATGCTCTTTTTCATAGCCAAAAGATCCAGCCATACCACAACACCCCGAAGGAATTAGCTCAACATGATAATTTTTGGGAAGTGATAAAATATTAATTGTATGAGTAATATCTGAAAGAGCCTTCTGATGACAATGTCCGTGAAACAATATCTTTTTTCTTTCTAATGTGAACGATTCTGAACTAATGTTCCCAGCTTCAACTTCCATTGCCAAAAATTCATCTATCAAATACACATTGTTTTTTAGCTCTTTCGCTTCGGCTCTAAATTCATTCCCTACTATATCAGGATACTCATCTCTGAAACTGAGAATACAGGACGGTTCGATCCCAATGAGAGGAGAAGTGCTATCAATTAACCCACTAAAAACAGCCACGTTTCTTTCTGCATGTTTTTTGGCTTTATCAAGAATCCCTTTTGAAAAGGCCGAACGACCAGACTCCTCATGATCCACAAAAAGAACTTTATAATTTAAAGAATTAAGCAATTTTACGGCCTTCTGCCCAATTATCGATTCGTTATAATTAGTAAACTCATCTATGAAAAGATAAACCTCTTTTATAGGAGAATTCAATTCTTTAGACGTATATCTCTTAAGCCATTTTCGTAAAGGAACACTACTCAGAGTAGGTAAACTCCTTTCGGGAGCCACTCGTAAAATTTTCTTTAAGATTAATGACAGATATTGACTTCCTAACAAAGTATTATAAAGCCATGGGGCTACAGAACCGTATGAATTAATATCATTGATATAGGCGAACAATTTTGACCTTATCGGTGTCCCATTAGCTTTTTGATATTGATATTCGACTTCAGCTTTAAGTTTAGACATATCCACATTGGAGGGGCATTCGGAAGAACAACCCTTGCAAGAAATACAAAGATCCATGACCTCTTTGAGCTCTATATGGTCAAAAGAATTGGGCTTTTGAGTATTGGTTAAGAATTCTCTTAACACATTGGCTCGTCCCCTTGTACTATCTTTTTCATTATGAGTGGCCATATAACTCGGACACATCACCCCTCCTGAATGATGAGATTTTCGACAATCCCCTGATCCATTGCATTGCTCAGCAGCCTTTAAAATACCTCCTTGATCTTCAAAATTGAAAATAGTGTTTATATGGGGCTCAACTCTATCTGGTTCATATCTTAAATTTTCATTCATCGGAGGTGCGTCTAAAATTTTACCTCGATTGAATATACCTTTAGGATCCCACGCTAATTTGATTCTTTTAAATAATGAATAAACACTTTCTCCTACCATTAAAGGGATGAATGGTGCTCGAACTCTACCATCTCCATGCTCCCCACTTAATGAACCATTATATTTTTTGACTAACTCTGCTGATTTCTTACTGATTTTATAAAATTGTTCTACCTCTTTTGAGTTTTTCAGATTCAAGATGGGTCTTAAATGTATTTCTCCCGCTCCAACATGAGCATAGTAGACAGCATCTTGGCCAAAAGACTGCATTATATCAGCGAATTCGTCAATATATTGAGGCAAGACATCTATATCAACTGCAGTATCTTCTATGCAGGCCACTGCCTTTTTATCTATTGATAAGTTAGCCAATACTCCTAACCCTGCACTTCTTAGCTTCCAAACTTTATGGGTACTTTCAGCATCTATAATTGGATAAGCATAGCCTTTATTTTCATTCTTCAGTGATGCAATTAATTGCTGAACAGAATCATTTAACTCTTCGAGACTATGCGCTCTCATCTCTATTAATAATAAAGCCATAGGGTCACCCGAAACAAAAAATCTGTACTTATTAATTTCTTTATTTTGCTTAGTACAGTCCAAAATAGTTTTATCCATAAGCTCACACGCATATGGTTCATGTTTCATAACTACTTGAGTTGCTCTCAAACTTTCTTCGAGAGAGTCAAAGTGAACCGCTACAACAACATTTTCCTTAGGCGGCAGATCATCAAGAGCAATTTTAATTTTTGAAGTGAGCATCAATGTTCCTTCAGACCCACATAACAGCTTAGCTAAATTGATTCTTTCTCCCTTTGGACTAAATGGTAAGTCGTCCATGATTGAATCAATAGCGTATCCTGTGTTTCTCCTCTTAATTGATTTGGGAGGTAATTGTGCGAGCAGCTCACTTCTAATCTTTTCATCACTAAGATCATGATATATTTGACCGTAAATTTTACCAATTAGAGATTTACTGTCAATATGTTTAAAAAACTCCTGATTAGTTATTGGCCCAAATGAAGCAATGGTAGCATCGCTTAGCACACCAGTAACTTCAATAATTTTATCTCTTGTGGATCCGTATTTAATCGAATTTGTCCCACATGAATTATTCCCTATCATTCCACCTATCATTGCCCTATTGGCGGTAGATGTGATTGGACTAAAAAATAGACCATGTTCCTCTAAAATCTTATTAAGATCATCTCTCACTACACCCGGTTCTACCTCGACCCATTTTTCTTGGACATTGATAGAAATAATAGACTTCATAAATCTCCCAGTATCGACTACAATGCCATCTCCTACGCATTGCCCAGCTAAAGAAGTTCCAGCTGATCTTGGAATTAAATATGTATCATTACTACTTGCAAATTGAACCAATTTTTGAAGATCTTCCGTAGATTTTGGAAATGCTACGGCAATAGGTAATTCCCTATAAACCGATGCGTCTGTCGCATATAAGGTTTTGTACAAGTTATCAAAAAACAAGTCACCTTCAAGCAAATCCTTGAGCTGTTGCAAAGTAGACACATCGATAAAGGTGCTCAATTCAATAATTAATTTTATTAGTTCTTTAACGCACTCAAATATAACCTAATGGGTCCTATTGTTCCTTTTATTCATAGCTTTGAATGAACTTGCATTTTAATTATCGTGAATCAATCAAAAAATAGTCTTTATCTCTTATTGTTTCTTTTAAGTTTTGGTGGATGCTTGATCGGTCAAGAGTCAATTTCTTTCAGTAGAGAAAGAGGATACTTCAATGTCCCTTTTCAATTAGAACTTTCAAGTCCTGTGAGCGGAGCAAATATTTACTATACTTTGGATGGGACTGAGCCAACTATAGGTAACTCGATTCGATATACTGAGCCGATATCTATTTCCAACACTATTTCCTTAAAAGTGATATTGGAGAATAATGACGAAGTATCAAAAAGCATTACCTCAAGCTATATCTATATCCCTGAGTTGCTTAGCTCTAAGGTTTTAGATAAGGGTATTACAGAATCAAAAAAATATAAGAATAAAATTGAGTCTTCATTCAAAGCCTTACCCGTTGTCCTGATACATACAGATGCGGAACCACAAAATTTAATAGAGCAAGATATACCTGCATCGGCAGAAATAATTTGGCCTGATCTCAGCCAAACTTCAATACAAGTTAATTGTGGTATCCAAACTTGGGGTGCAAGTCCGTCTAATCCTAAAAAGAATTATAGGCTCGAATTCAGAGATTCTTATGGACCCAAGAAACTTAAGGCTGATCTTTTTAAAGTAGACAACTACAATACCATAATAGATCCGATAGATTCAAAAAAATCCTTTAAAAATCTATTATTACGTGCTGGCAGCCAAGACGCCTTAAACGCAGAATTCGGCAACGAAAATTTAGCACAATATGTCCGTAATCGAGTTAACTACGATATCCAAATGCATATGGGATATAAAGTGCCTCATGGAAGATTCGTTCATGTCTTTTTCAATAATGAGTATCTCGGCCAATATCACCTTTTAGAACGAGTTGATGCAGCATTTTTAGAAGATTATCATGGTGGGAAGGAGTCTAAATATGAAGTTTACAAAAGCGGAAAAATACTCAATGGCCCAGTTAAAGAGGTAGAACAATCTGAGTGGTCAAAACTAGAAGGTTATGTGAACTTTTCGTCGTTGGAGGCTATGAAAGAGACTAATAAGAAAATCAATCTAATATCTGCCGCAGACTACTTGATACTCATGGCTTATAGTTCTGGACATGATTGGGGATCACATTCAAACTGCTTGGCTTATACTAATCTAAAATCTAAAAAGAGTGGGTATCATTTTCTGATTCATGATACGGATTTTAGTTTTGGAAATGGTGGCAGTTGGCATCCTGAATATTCTGGACAAATTGATTATTTCAGGGCACCACTTATAGATGATGGTCCTGTACCAGACAATCTTATTCAGGAGTTAGAATTTAAAATTTTGTTGATGGATCGTTTTCAACTGCATTGTTATAATAACGGAATTCTTACTCCAGATAGATTAAAAACCCTATACTCTTCACGTATACAACAAGTGAAAGAATCATTGATAGCAGAATCTGCAAGGTGGGGAAGTTATGTATATAATTATGCAGAATTCCATGTAGCTTCTGATATGTGGGATGTAGATGATGAGTTTAATGCGGAGACAAAAAGAGTCCTAAACAAATTCATCCCTGAACGTACAGATGAAATGATATCCTATTTCAGAGATAATAAGCTTATTTCATCATTGCAGGCTGCCAAGTTAAAATTCAATGTTAAGAAACAACTATTACAAATTAAAAACCCAAATAGACAAGGGACCATCTATTATACCTTAGATGGTAGCGATCCAAGATTATTTGGAGGAGGTATAAGCCCTTCGGCCCTTCCCTATCAAAAGCCACTTAATATTGATCAAAATCAGACTATTAAAATGAGAATTGTTGATACGGCTCAACCAATGGATACTATTGATAGATGGTCTGCGATTATTACTTTTCGTTCTTAGATAGTAATGTTCCATCCAAGAGCTAAATAATTCGGTCTTCTAAAAACAATACCACTTTGGTTGTAATAATTATTCCTTGCGAGTTCAGGAGTCTGCTCCCCTACGCTTCCATTTCTCCACGTATAGGCGATTTGAAATTTTACCTTATTGGATGGATAATAATTCAGAGACAGCTCGGTATAATTATCTTCTCCAGAAAAGGTGCCCAACTCTGACGCTGTCATAAAGTCTATAGTGTCTGTACCACCATCCATCGCCACATAACTTATCACAGCCTCTAAATGCTTATGATCAGACAAGTTATGATTCAACCCAAACTTAGCTACCCAGGTATATACATTAGAGTTTAAACCGTCAGATACTCTGTTTAATTTTGCCCACTCTCCCATTAAGTTTATTGGGCCCCAGTTAGCCAATAAATCCCAACTTATTAAATCATTTGAATTGAAATTAGATCCTGTTCCTTGATGAGATATAGAATAAGCGAGCGTTATTCCTTTTCTTTGTCCAAAATAATTTTGCAATCGTGCAGAGCTATAATTTTTAATTCCTGGATCCCCGATATGTAGCGCCCCTCTAAACGCCAAGATATTGGAAGACTTCTGGCCTGATGTAATTGATCCAATGCTATATAAAGGGTTAAAATACCCAATATTGTAACTAATGGCCAATGGAGCACTTGATGAGATGTACATCCCCCCGATGTTTAACCCAATACTCCTTCCAGGTCCAGTACCCACAATATGTCTTCTAATATAATTTTGAGTCCATGATTTTTCTAAAGAATTTACTTTAAAAGGGCTGGTTATTGACTCTCTGGTTACTCTTGGAGAAAAATATCCAAATGTAACATGAAGGAGGTCATTATTTTGATTGATTTTATACGTCCCATATGCATCCCAAAGTCTAATTCTCGGAGAAGGCCCGTTATTAGGCCCTCCTACGACTCCGTCGTATAAATCTTTACCTACGTTATCACTCGCCCCTACAAAAGCAAACCTCAATCGTTCGTTAAAACTTCCTTTAATACCGATTCTCGACCGTCTTAATTGCAAAGTAATTCTACTGTCTATTGATGTATTGTTAGAATAATCAAATGTGCCAGCTGATGATGCTCCCCAAAACTGAAAAGCTAAAACTGGTTTTATATCTACATCAACCTGTCCTTGAACATAAATAGAGCAAAGAAAAAATATACAAACAACTAAATAATTTTGCATAACGTAATCGAATCAATGAGGTAATCTATCGCGAATAATACCGTAAACATAAGTGCCAAAAAGTGCACTAATTATAACAATGATGATTACGAAAGCGCCATGACCTAAAAGTACATAAAGTGGTCCAGGACATGCACCTGTCATTGCCCAACCAAAGCCAAATAATGTTCCGCCGATTATACTTGCTTTATATGTTTCAGGTTTAGCTTTTATCGTGATTGGTACTCCAAAAAAGGAATTGAGTTTACGTCTTTTGATCAATTGATGCAGCAATATTCCTAAAACTACTGCTACTCCAATAATCCCATACATATGGATACTGTGAAACAAAAACATTTCTTGAATTCGGTACCAAGAAATAGCTTCGGATTTAGTCATTACGACACCAAATAGAATTCCTACTGATAAAAAAGATAAGTTCTTAGGCATATTATTAAAGATTTAGAATTATAGGAAGCAAAACATGAGTTGTTAATAGTCCTCCAATAAAAAAACCTATAACAGCAACTAAAGAAGGTAGCTGCAAATTAGAAAGCCCACTTATCGCATGACCGGAAGTACATCCCCCAGCATATCGAGTCCCAAAGCCAATTAAAAATCCACCGCCTATAAATAATATGATTCCTTTTATGGTGAATAATGACTCAATACTGAATAAATCAATCGGATATTGTGCTTCACCAGGGTGAGAAATGTTCAATTCTTTCAGATGTTCTATAGTTGCTAAAGATAGCTGTATTGGTTCCTGGTCATTGAGTAAAGTAGAAGCAATCGCTCCGCCCACAATAGAACCGAAAATAAAATACATGAGCCACAAATGATCCTTCCAGTTGTAATCAAAATAACTGGCATTTTTACCAAATCCCACTGCAGAACAAACATGTCTAAAAGACGAAGAAACACCAAATCGTTGACCTAAGAAAAGTAATAACGCCATTACAACGACTATCATTACACCAGATATAGCCCAATGCCAAGGCTGACTTATAATATCTATCATAAATATCTATTAAATGTGAGAATTGCGAAATTAACTCTCTTTAAATGAAAGAAAAAGTAAATTGTGTTAATAGAACTTCTGGAGAGCCTGTTCTAATTGATGTTTTGAATGAACCCCTGATTTTCTCCAAACGATTTTCCCTTTTTGGTATATCATGATGGTTGGTACGCTCTTGACACTTAGTCGATTCGCTAATTTTTGGTTTTTATCAATATCTATTTTGATAACTTTTGCTTTACCTTTTACTGATTTTGCCACTTCTGAAAGTGTCGGATTCATCATCTTACACGGGCCACACCAAGTCGCGTAAAAATCAACCAAAGTAGGGCGATCCGACATGACGGTGTCATAAAAAGAAGACTTCTTTGACATGTATACTATTTAAGAATTAAAACAATTAAATCAATAAATAAGTTTCTAAAAACTATTCTCTTGAATGTATTGTACCTGTTCGATCTCTTAAAGAAGACCCTTTCCTATTTCTAAAAACACTAATTATTTCTGCTGAAATGGCTAGTGCAATTTCTTCTGGAGATTCTGCCCCTATATCTAAACCAACAGGAGAATAAAAATTACGTCCCGACAAAAGGTCTATCGACACACCTTCCTTCTTTAATTCAGCTTGCATCTTTTTAGATCTTTTGCGAGGCCCAAGCATACCTATATAACAAGCTTCACCGACACCAATTGTTTTGAGCATTTTCTTATCCCAATTAAAATCATGCGTCATTAATACTATCGCCGTGTATTCATCTATCTCGACTTGATCGACTTTATCATAAGTATTGATAGATTTTACATTATTGAGCATTAGATGATGCAGCTTTCTTTCTGTACCAACTATATGAATTTCCCAACCCATCTCATGTGCTATACCTATAAAGGCGTTGGCATCATAATTATCTCCTATTAGAATCAATTTCAATTCTGGACGTATGTACTCAATTAACACTTTTAACTTCTGGCCATTGGCATTGGTCAGTGCATATACTTTTGATTTTTTACGCCTTACAACTTCTTTTGTAAGTTTATCTAACAAATCAATATCTACATTGATCAAATCCGCATAAGCATCTGATAGATTTGAATCTCCGAATGGATATATGTTTGATTCAATGTTTTTGTCCAATGATTGATAAAAGATAGCTGGAACACGTTGATTCTGAATAGTTTTTAATCTCTCTACTGGGTTATTATAATCCTTAGGGTCCAGAGGAATGAATAAAACCTCTATTCTACCATTACAACCCAATCCAACACCAATCTGGTGGGCATCATCATCCATAGTATCATAAACAACTATAGATGGAATATCATTATATATAGCTTTCTGAGCTTGCCTTAGAGCATCTCCTTCTAAACAACCTCCGCTTATACCTCCAGTCCAATGCCCACTACTACGGACAAACATCCTGGCCCCTATTCTACGATATGCTGATTCTTCCACCTGAACAACAATAGCGAGCGCAGCTTTTTCTGTCGACCAATCAGTATCGTCATATTGTTTGATTATTTTTCTAATCTCCTTCATACAAGTAGTAGGCAAAGATTAGAAAAATATTCTGACAGGTCTTATTTAATTTAAACTATTGAGCCGACTTCCATATCATTTTCCAGCATTAGGATCTAATTGAACCTTTATCTGTGTAGAGGTATCCAACCCTGCAATAACTTCGACATGTAAACCATCAGAAAGACCTAATTCGACCTCCATTTTTTCGAATGACTGATCACCAACTACCTTCTCTACATAAGTATCCTCTCCATCTTTTTCATATATAACATCTCTTTCTTGAATAGCTATAACAGATTCTTTCTTATTGATGATAATATCACCATTAGCACTGTATCCAGCTCTTAAGAAGATATCTTTAGCATATTCTTTTAAGGCGGCCTTAACTTCGAATTTTACTACCCCCTCTTCTTCTGCCCCTTTAGGTGATATAAATTCAAGAACAGCGTCAAAAGTGTGATCAGGGATAGCTCCTACTGTTAACTCTATAGGCATTCCTTCTTGTAGTTTACCAACATCCGATTCGTCTACCTTTCCTTCAAATATGAGAGACTTCATGTCCGCAATGACTGCTATGCTTGTGCCTTCGTTGAAATTATTTCTCTCTATAACTGATGACCCTTCTTCTACTGGCACATCGAGTATCATACCATCTACTGTAGATACTACTATGTTAGATACTTGATTTGAGCGATTTGTCTTGCCTTCTCTCAATAGTTGAAGATTATTTTCTGCAGCTTCTAACTCTTGTCTTCTTATATCCAGTTGAGCTCTTACTTGCTTCAAAGAATTGCCAGATAACAGTAAAGCATTATCATATGCATTTTGTTTTAAATCTCTGTCTAATTTGAATTGAGCATAATCTTGATCAGATATGATACCTTCATCCAAAAGTTGTCTATTACGTTCCTCTTCTTTCTGTGCTACTTCTAAGTTGCGCTTCGCTTCTTTTATATCAAGTCCGTTGGAATTCACTTGAGTCTGTCTTTCAAATTCGCGTTGAGCTTCTTTAACTTGTATACGTGCCAATTCAACATTAGATCTGGCGCTATTGATATTAACCTCACTCGGAATTAGTTTAATCTTTGCCAGTTTCTGGCCCTTTGATACAATCTCTCCCGCTTCAACATATAGTGCATCAACAACACCTGAGACTTGTGGTTTAACGTTGACTTCTAATCGAGGTTTGATAGAACCAGTCGCAACAGATTTGTTTAAAATGTCTCTAACTTCGGCCTTAGTGCTCTCATATTGAGTGGGATCCGTATTAGATTGAGAATAGAAGTAATATGCCAAAAAAGCAGTAATCGCAATTATTATAATTCCTGAACCAAATAGACAACCTTTATTCATCCTTTTAGATTTTACTTTATTATGATTTTTTGATTTTATTCATCTTTCAATGCTACTACTGGATTAACTTTAGAAGCCTGCATAGCAGGAATCAATCCCGCTATAGTCCCAGCGATAACTAATACAATAAGAGCTACCAAACCTACATACCAGTTAACCTCTGGATTGTGAAAATTTTCAGTATCTCCTCCTGATATTGTCAGCAATAAATTCAATATCCAGATGAGAAATGTGCCTGCAACAATTCCTAAGTAGCCAGATATGGAGGTTATAAAAACAGATTCTGTTAATATCATACTCACTATAGAGTTAGGAGTAGCTCCGAGTGCCTTTCTAATACCAATTTCTTTTGTTCGTTCTTTTACGATAATCAACATGATATTGCTCACCCCAATTATCCCTGCTAAAAGTGTTCCTATACCTACAAACCATAAGAAGACTTTTATGCCCAAAAACAATCCTTGAATCTGTTGAAATTCTTTTTCCAAATTGAAACCACCTATACCTTGCGGATCATCAGGATGGATACTATTCATCTCCTTCAAATAACGTCGTATTTTGGGTTCCATCTCGGCGACACGCGTACCTGTTTTAGCCGATACAACCATATAATCAATCCTATCTCCAGTACCGAAAGTCCTACTTAATGTAGTTAATGGTATCACCGCTGTTTCTTGATCAGAACGAGTCCATTCTTTTTCTTGATCCGGACCAAAAACCCCCACCACTTTAAAATCAATTCCTTTAATAGTAATATGCTCTCCAATAGCATTTTCATCCCCGAATAGTACATCTTTTGTGGTTGTACCGATTACAGCAACTTTTCTTGCTGCATCTATATCGCTCTGTTTTATGTATCTCCCTTCATGAATTTTGAATGCTTCGATGAGCGGCATATCTGTTAGCTCTCCTCTCACCGTATAACTTGCCCCTTCGCCTTTATATTCCATATTGAATGGGCCCACTTCGTTTCTCGGAGCAATTAGGTCAATTTCTTCGACTTTTTGTTTTAAGTATTCAATATTACTCAAAGTTAATTGAACTCTTCTTCCTGTCGAAAAACCCTTATAAGGCATGGTAGTTCTTGATGCCCATACATACATAATATTCTTAGCACGTGAACCAAAATCCTTATATACTCCATTTTCGAGTCCTTTGCCCATTCCTAAAAGGAACACCAACATAAAAATCCCCCAAAAAACACCAAGAGCTGTTAAAAAGCTTCTCAGCTTATTTTTCATAATCGTGGCGAATATTTCTTGCCATTTATCTTTATCGAATATGCCCATTATCTAATCGCTTTTTATTGCAGTTACAGGGTTAATTCTCGCAGCTTGCAATGCCGGCAGAAATCCCGCCAATGCACCAGCTAAAATCAAGATAATTGTAGCTGATATTGCGATCCAAATATTCACCTCAGGTCGTCGAAAAAATTCGGACTCTATACCTTGGAGGAGAGCCAAGGCGCCAATGCCCAATCCTAAACCAATATATCCTGCTATAGCCGTTATAAATATCGATTCTTGAAAAATCATTCCAACTATCGATTTAGGTGTTGCTCCCAGAGCTTTTCTGATCCCAATTTCTTTGGTCCTATCTTTGACAATGATCAACATAATGTTACTCACTCCTATCACACCAGCTATTATTGAAAAAATTCCTACTACCCACATAATTCCTTTTATGGCATTCATTAGGCCCATAAAACTTTGGTATTCTCTTGCCATGTTCCAGATACGGATGGCTTGACGGTCTTCCGGGTCAACTAATTTCCGTTCGCTTAAGGTATTTTTAATGGCTGTTTCAACTAATGCCATATCTTCAAACGGTAAATCACCCATATCCAAAATCAATTGATCGATATGATCAAAATTGGAATATGTCCTTTGGAGTGTTTTGATAGGTACATATAAGCGTTGCATTGTGCGCCCTTCTTCTTTGTCATAAAACACCCCAACTACTGAATAAGCAGTTCCTTCTATCATCACCTCTTTACCTATAGCCGTATCCTCACCTTTGAAGAATTCATCTCGTACATCACGTCCTATAACTGCAACTTTTCGTAATTCATCTATATCTTTTTGATTTATATATCTTCCTTCTAACAATTCTAAACTTTCAATAAATCCCCCATCAGGATGAGTACCTTGTACTGAGTAGGTTTGTGTTTTGTTCTTATGCGTGACAATCGTACTCCAACTCAAAAAGTACTTTCCACTGATCTTCTGAATTTGATCAAATTGATCAATCAAATAGTCATAGTCGTCATTAGTTAATTTGATAATTCGCCCTTCTTTGAGACCATTGAATGGCTTAGTGCTTCTCCCAGTGTTGATCCAGAGGCTATTTAGGGCATCCCCTTCAAAGTTGTAAGCTATTCCATTTTGAAGTCCTTGCCCTGCTCCAAGTAAGATCACCAACATAAATATCCCCCATGCTACACCAAATGCAGTTAACAATGTGCGCAACCTATGTCGGTTTATTGAGTCAAATATCTCTTGCCATTTATCAAAATCAATCATGGTAATTAGTTTTCTATTAATCCATCTTTAATTCTAATAATCCGCTCAGTCTGCTCGGCAATATCATCTTCGTGGGTGACTATTATAGTAGTGATACCTTGTTCATTAAAACTCTTAAAGATTCCCATTACTTCCTCCGAAGTTTTAGAATCCAATGCTCCTGTCGGCTCATCTGCTAAAACTACTTTAGGTTGACTGATCAATGCTCTGGCTATTGCAACCCTTTGTTGTTGTCCTCCTGACATTTGATTAGGATAATGATTCGCCCACTCTTTGAGTCCAACCTTCTCAAGATATTCAACAGCTAACTCCTGTCTTTCCTTTCGCCCTACCTTCTGGTAATATAGAGGCAAGGCCACATTTTCTTTAGCAGTTTTGAAGGGTAAAAGATTAAATGACTGAAAAACAAAACCTATAAATCTATTACGATAAAACGCCGCTTGAGATTCAGACAAGTCTTTATTAATCAATTCATTATTTAGCCAATATTCTCCATCGTCATATTCGTCTAAGATTCCTAAAATATTTAACAATGTGGATTTCCCAGAACCAGAAGAACCCATAATCGATACAAACTCCCCTTGCTTAATCTCTAAGTCCACCCCTTTTAATACATGGAGCTCATTAAATTCTGTTGAATAAGACTTATTTAGGTTTTTGATTGTGATCATATCATAAAACGATTATAAGTGTGAAACAAAATAAATTCTATGGTGGAATAAAAAATTATAGATGAACCGCTCTAAAGGACAGATGAATAATGGATAAGGTTGCATCTACAGCGATAACGGATTTTATCTTTGCTCAACATATTATGGCATATCATAGAGCTTTAGAGGTAAAACAGTTATTATTGTATGACATTCAATTGTCACATTGCTCCCATTAAGTCGCACAATATTTTCTTTTGAAGTCCAATAGTTATTATATAAAAGGCATAAGTGAAAATCGGTTAAAAGTTCTCAATGAAATCTATTCGGATTTTAGTCCTATGATCAACAATCTTGTAAAGAGAAATAGCGGTAACGATGATGATGCGAAAGATGTTTTTCAAGAATCTTTATTAGTAATTTTTAATAAAGTAAAAAGTAATCAATTAGAACTATCTGCGAGCTTTAGTACCTACTTGTATTCTGTAGCAAGATTAACGTGGCTCAAAAAACTAAAAAAAAATTCGAAAACTAAGGTCACCTTTTCCGATGTCGAAGAATATATAAGCGATCTGGAGGAAGACGAATCTTTTGACCGCAGTGAGAAATCATTATTGTACCACTATCATTTCAAAAGAATAGCGTCAGAATGCCAACAAATATTGATTCACACCTTCAACAGGTTATCAGGAGAAGAAATCGCTGAAAAAATGGGATATACAAAGGAATACGTAAAACGAAAAAGGTATAAATGCAAAAGTCACTTGATTGAAATTATACAGAATGATCCGAAATATTCTGAAATCAAAAGCTTTTAATCGTGATAGATCAAGAAACTATAGAAAGATATCTAAAAGGTGATCTTAATTTGACAGAGCAAAGATCAATTGATGCACAATTAAAAACCAATCCCAAATTAAGAGAAGTATTCGCCCTTACGGAAGATATCAACAATGTATTTCAAAATAAAGAAGAGCACAATTTCATTGAGAATCTGAATAAAATAAAATATAATTCAACTCCATCTGCCCGTTCCAATTCTTCGTATAAATATATAAGATTCATAGGCTTAGTTGGATTATTACTTATTGCAGCAGCAACAGGTTACTATTTACTCTGGCCTCAGTTCAGCTCAACTGAAAGGATACATCATCCTGCACCTAGCAAAATAGAAATACACACACCGACGAAGGTCGAAACAGAAGAAGAGCATAGCAAACCCAAAATAGAATTTGCAGCCGATAAATCAAATACTTCTACAGAGTCTATATCTGAAGATTTTAATTGGGGAAATGAATTTGCTACAATAGCAGAATTAGAACTCGTTATAGCCCAATCAACAAGTAATTACGAAAATGATTGGGTCATAGGGCACTTCCCTTTGGATCAGTTTAATGAATTCAACCAATTATCAACAATTGCATTTAACGGTCGATTTAAAACAGACAAAAAATACTCTGATAGAGATATAGCTTTCTATTTATTTAATAATGATAAAGGAGCCTACGAGAACTTCGTGCCTCAAACTACTTATTATCCTAAAGTGACTCAAGCAATTGGGGGTTACGAAATCAATTTGGAAGAAACGATAGTCTTAGAAGATGGCTTATACTATTACCTAATAGAAGAAATACAAACTGAAGAAGTTATTTATGCAGGAAAGTTTGAGTCAAGAGTAAGCAACTTGTTCTAATCTGATATATTATCAATATCGTTTGCTCTCATCATTTGTTTATTAACAGCCTTTCCAGTTAGGTTTTCTCTTTTCTATAAATGCTAATGCTCCTTCTTTAAAATCAGCAGAATCCGCCAACCGACCAAAAGAAGTAACTTCCGCCTTAAATCCATCCTGATTAAATCCTGCATTAATTGCAGAAATTGACTCTCTAATAGCAAGAGGTGCTTTAGTACATATTTTGTTCAATATCTTTATTGTTTCCTCTAAAACATCTTGATCATCGCAAACTTTATTTACTAATCCCATTCTTTCTGCCTCCTCACTACCGATCATATCACCTGTAAGTATAAGTTCCATGGCTTTCCCTTTACCTACCAACTGTGCCAAACGTTGGGTGCCTCCATAGCCTGGTATAATACCTAAATTGACCTCAGGTTGACCAAATTTTGCACTTCTTCCAGCCACTCTAATATGGCATGCCATAGCTAATTCACAACCACCACCTAGTGCAAAACCATTAACCGCAGCTACAACAGGAACATGAAAATTTTCAATAGTCATAAAAATATCCTGACCTCGTTGAGAAAGAGCCATCGCTTTATCATTATCCAATGTCAAAAATTCTTTTATATCCGCACCTGCTACAAATGCTTTATTCCCTGACCCTGTAATAATAACTCCACGAAGATCTTGCTTAGGTAAATCATTACCGAATAATTGAATTAAGTCAGTAAACACATCTGTATTAAGTGCATTTAATGCCTTCGGTCTGTTTATCGTAATTATTGCTATTTGATCTTGAATAACTAGTTGAACCTCTTTATACATATTCAGTTATTGGTTTATTAATTGAAACTATTCACAGTTAATCTCCATAGACGCTAAATGGTATAATTCGAATACGTGAAACATCATATATTTCTTACTCACTTCGTGCTTATCGATATATTTTATAAATGAGTCATTTCTATCAAGAATCAACTTGATCGTTTTACTCACCTTGATAAATCTATCTAAATCAGAGTCTACAGGGAGTTCCGCCACACTAATATATTCCATAAAATCTCTGAACAGTGTAAAGTTATAAATACAATACACATCAGGATACCTGAAACTCAAGAATGAAAAAGCACATTTCCTATCATCTTGATAACTTGGTGGAGCACTCAGATTATTTTTCTTATCAATTTTTTCCAATTGATTTAAGTAAAATATAAACCGTCCAATTCTTCCCACGATCTCTTTTTTCTCATCAAACAAATCCTTGAATGCAGATCTTACCAAATCATCATTGATATTAATGTATCTAAAAAGTGATTGAATAGGATGATAATCTTGACGATCCCAAATAGGAGATTTGATGTTTAAACTTTTGTTCATCATCAAAATTAAATCCGAATTATCTAAATCCCAATGATCATGAAACCGCTGCACTTCGCTCAAGATAGTAACATCTATTGCATCTTCCACTAAGAGCAGTTTTAAGTACTTATCTATAAGATTATTGATCTTTTTTAAATTCATTCATAGAAAATTAAGGATTTACCCTTTATGATAACTGGTGAAACACCTTATAAACCAGTTGTTCTTAGATTTTAGCTTTGTTAAGACAAACCTAAATCATGAATAGATTAATCATTATATCATTAGCAACCCTAATATTCGCCTCTTGCAATAATACGAAGATCAACGATCTCAACAACCAAATCATAAATAAAGAACAACAAATCACACAGTTAAACAAACAAGTCGATCACTTACAATCGACCAATAACAGTCTGTTAGAAAGGATGTCAGAAATGTCAGTTATAAACCAAACAGAAGCTCGAAGTATACAAAGTTCATTGGAAAACATCAATAGACAAAACCAATATATCACTGAACTAAATACACAGATCAAACACAAAGATTCTATCAACACGGCATTAGCCAATAATTTGAAAAGATCCCTCATCGACATTAATGATAGTGATCTCGAAATTAGCGTGAAAGGAAGTGCCATTTATGTATCAATAGCGGATCATTTATTATTCAATAGCGGATCTACAAAAGTATTGTCGAGTTCATCAAATGTATTGGACAAAGTAGCTTCTGTTATTAATGATCACAACCAATTGAATGTATTAGTCGAAGGACATACTGACAATGTCCCAATACATACAAGGGGGATTTCTGACAACTGGGACTTGAGTGTGCTTAGAGCCACATCAATAGTCCGAGAATTACAAGAAAAGTACTTGGTAGATCCAGAAAGAATGACTGCAGCCGGTCGAAGTCACTATATTCCTAAAATGAACAATACGACATCTGCAGGCAGAAAAAAGAATCGACGAACAGAAATTATAATAACTCCAAAATTGGATCAGTTCTTCAAATTATTGGAGCAACCAGAGCTGGCTGGATAGGGCAAAAGCTCTATCCTTTCAGCTAATTTTTAGTTCTAATTTTGGTCTGACCATATTCAACAATAACTCCTACAACATTGAGTATACCGATAAACGAGAAAACAACAATAAAATAACCAATCATACATACATTTTACAGACAAGTTGTGATTGTACGTGCAGTATATGCGCATGATGAAATAATTTTACAAAAGTGATTAACTTGTCTTCATATGAAGGTAAGAACTGTAAAAATTGAATCTTCTTGGAAAGAATTCTTACAAGAGGAATTTAATAAGGAATATTTCAGTGAACTTGTAGCCTACATCAAAACTGCTAAAAGTCAAGGTAAAGTTGTATATCCCCCAGGACCGTTGATATTTAATGCCTTCAATCTAACTCCTGTTGACAAGGTTAAAGTGGTCATTATAGGCCAAGATCCTTATCATAACCCAAATGAAGCAATGGGTTTATCATTTTCGGTACCTCATGGCGTCAAAATACCACCTTCTTTGAAAAACATCTATAAAGAGTTAAACAGTGATTTAGGGATAAGTTTGCCTCAACATGGCAATCTCACACACTGGGCAGAACAAGGAGTTCTTCTACTCAACGCGATGCTAACTGTCGAACACAGATCACCTGGTTCACATAAAAACATAGGTTGGCAAAACTTTACTGATGCCGTTATCAGTAACCTATCAGAAAAGTGTCAGGGATTAATTTTCTTACTTTGGGGTAACTTCGCCAAATCCAAGGCGGGCTTAATTAATAAAAATAAACATCATATATTAATGGCTGCTCATCCTTCACCACTAGCCCGAGGGGCTTTCTTTGGTTCCAAGCATTTTTCACAGACTAACATGCTACTACGGGAAATGGGTAAGACTACCATTGATTGGTCAATAGATGATTAAAACAATGAAAACAATACACGTATATAAAAATTGGCTTGCAACCTTCTTTATACTTCTCTCCTTAGCTGTCTTAATAGGAGCATTCGGAGCACATGGGTTGGAAAGCAAAATATCAGATAAATACTTAGCCATTTATAAGACAGGAAATTTCTATCATTTCGTCCATTCCATAGGAGCAATAATCGGTATAATTATTTTGGTTGTTTTTGACTCTTCCAGAGTAAAAACTATTGCATGGTTATTTTTCGTGGGGATTGTACTCTTTTCAGGATCATTATATATCATCGGAATACATGAAATGCTCAATTCTCCTCTGTTGAAAAAGTTTGGAGCTATCACACCAATTGGGGGCATTCTATTTGTTCTTGCTTGGTTGGGAATAGCCACAGAATTAATCCGCCAAAAGCAATAGTTGATCCAATAGATTATTATTTCATTAAAGCTCCTTTAACCCTTCTTAACACTTAGATAGAGTCTTCTCATTAATTGCATCATCGTTCTTATCGAATGATAATTCTTGAACTTTTAAAAGGAGAAGATATGAAAAAGATGATTTTCACAATAGCATTTAGTTATGCTTTGTCGTTAGGAGCACAATTCAGTGCTGGAATTCAAACTGGGGTCAATATTAATCAGCTTAATTTCAGCGAAGCAAGTTCACTAATAAATCCGTTAAAGTCGTCATTTACATCACCATTCATCGGAATAGATGCACAATATGATCTTAATCCACTTTGGTCGATAAGAAGTAATGTCTTATACGTAAGGCGAGGCCTAAATATTGGAGAGAGATCTTCTATAGATCTCTTTAATATCAATGTGCCGATAGGAGTAAGTGTAGATTTTAGATCTAATCATATTGAAATCCCACTTTTACTGCAATATAATATTTACGATAATGATATTTCGATATACACCAATATAGGGCTTGGAATTTCATACATCACAAAAGCATCCATTGATACAAGAGCTACAGCATTTTTGGATTTTAACCTCCCTGAAATAGAAGTAAATACAAATGACTTGAATCGGTTATCATCCTTTGGAGCTTTGGGTATCGGAGCAGCTCTAAAAACTAACTCAGGGAGATTATTTGGAGACATACATTACAAGCACTCTTTAGAGTCTCTTGCAACGACTTCAATAATAGATCTGAATATTAAGAATAAAGGTTTTTCAGTAGGTATCGGCTATGCAATGTCGTTTTAACCTTAAGTGTCACTTCGGCAAAGGCCGAGGTGACCTTTTTATAGTGGCATATCCTCACCTGTTTTCCTATTCTTGTACCATATAAAGCCTATTACACTTATTAGCACATATGGCAAACTGAGCATATATAAAATACCAGTATTTAGACCCTTACCTGCCGTTCCTCCGTTTTCTAAATTAGATTCTGCCGCTATTTTACACATAGGACATTGAGCAAGAGAATCATAAAAAATGAACATGAGAAAAATAAAAATCAGTACTGCACATTTTCTTTTCATATGTCTAAGTTATGATCTAAATCAATTAGTAACAAGGTCTAAGCATCAAATAAATAACTGGCCCCGTGACTGCTACGTATAACCACAATGGGAATACCCACCTTGCCATTGCTTTATGTCTTTGAAATTGGTTGGTGTAAGCTCTGATATAAGTAAATAATATAAAAGGTAATATAACAGCGGCTAAAATTATATGCGTAATCAATAGGAAGAAATAAAAGTATCTAATGGCTCCTACCCCACAATACAAAGTTTCTGGAGTGGTAATATGGTAAATAACATAACACAGCAGAAATAGTACTGAAGTTACTAATGCTAAAGTCATAACCTGACGATGCTGATTAGCCATACCTCTTTTGATAAAAACCACAGCCACAACTAAGAACATTGCAGTTAATGCATTGAGCATTGAATATAGTGGTGGTAAAAAAGTAAAATCTATATCTGTATCAATTTTCACCTTTCTCATTAATACTACTAACAAAAAGACTGCAATAGATACGATCCAAGCAAATCTATTAAGTTGTTTCTCTAATTTAAGATTGGGGGGTAATAGGTCTTTCATTATATAATTATCTGCATGAGAAAATCAACGTTCAAGCTCTCGTTTAAGTCTTATATCTCGTGATTTAGGAATTGGGATGACAACGGCCAAATGCCTTATTAACTCCTTAGAGAAATCAATATTTCCTTCATAAGTATTCCTAACGATACCTGATGAATCTATAAGGATGAATCTGTCCTTGGATAAATAGCTCAATTGTGGAGCATTTAAAAATCTAATTTTATTGCCCTCATCAAATTGTTCGGGATCTGAATAGGTTATTATTTCAAAGTGATCTCTATCTACTATGCGATCATCTATCTTTTTGAGAATATCTATGTCCGCTGGAGAATCATCATCATAGAGATGAACCAAAGCAGCTGTTTTTGGTGTAACTATTGATTTTAGCCCAGCATACAGTTGGCTATCTATTTCCTTAGGTTTGAGCTGTTCTTGTGACTCAAGTCTATACTTCAATCCAGATTGCAAATAGAAATATGAACCCATCGGTGCTAATATTAGCATGGCAACAACAGCTCCTGCTATAAGGTACTTCATAACATCAATTTTATTAAATTGATTGAGTTGACTTGAAAGAAAATTATCGTTAATAAAAAAAGGCGAAAAATCGCCTTTTGTTTATTAAATCTCTTCTTTTTTCATTTGGTAAATCATACCAGTCGAACCAGATAAAGAGTTCACTTCTAATTCATTTCTCTCTTTAATCGTATCTCTGTTCCCTTTCCAGGCGTCACCTTCGTATAAGAAAGCAATGATCGCCCAAACCAGCAAAAACATAGGAAGTAGAACACTCTTGACTAATCCAGGTACTTCGTACTTCATATGCATGAATTCATAAATAATAAGATAGGATTTCGCTATACTCATTATTATCATTACTCCAGCCATGATTGCCGTGGGTACGTGCCAACCATCTATTATATATCCTTTACCGGCTAATGCAAAAAGAACCTCTGCAATAGTTATTACAGCTAATATTGTAATTATTTTAACTGCCGTCTTTTTGGAAGATTCATAATCGTGTGCCATTATCTATTGATTTTTTTGAATTTACAGTAAATAGAATACCAAGAATACAAAAACCCAAACCAAATCGACGAAGTGCCAATACAGTCCTATTTTTTCAACCATTTCATACCCATTCTTACGTTCTACATATAAGCCTGAAGCAGCATTGATACATATTATAAGTAAGAACAGGACACCAGAGAAAACGTGAAATCCATGAAAACCAGTGATGCAAAAGAATAGTGCTCCAAAGGCCTTAGGTCCGAAACTCTGCTTTTTGGTCATACCAGCATCTTCTCCTTGCGTAACTTCATATTGCAAATGATGCCATTCACCCTCATGATTATGAATTAAATATGAATCTCCAGGTACAAACGTGTCTCCAGCGTTTATATCATGCCCGTCGCCCTCTAAATAGGTTCCATATTCAGTATGAGTGCCAAAAGGATTAGTATGGTAGGACACTGATTCTTCAAATATTAAATTATTCCATTCCCAAGCTTGACAACCTAAGAAAGCAAAACCTCCAATAATAGTAAGAATCATCCAAAATACAACCCCATTCTTATTCTCCTGATGTCCTTCTTGTACCGCTCTAACCATGGTAAATGAACTAGCCAAGAGTATAAATGTCATCAGCGTAACAAAAATCAATGGTGCATGATGTATGCCTCCAGGGAAAGTGCTAAATACGAAATCAGGAACTGGCCATGTAGGACTACTAACTCTGAGTGTTCCATAAGCAATTAAAAATCCAGAAAACGTAAATGCATCTGATAATAAAAAGTACCACATCATTAATTTTCCATAGCTGGCCTTAAATGGTTGCGAAGCACCATCCCAGCCGCCTTGGGCCTCATGAGTGTCTGTATGTGTTAATGTTTCTGCCATCGAATTATCTACTTAAATACAAGAAGATCAAAAGATATACCCATAACAAATCAACGAAATGCCAATAGTGTAGGGTTAGTTCAAAATTAATTTTTCGCTTAGGTGTTACCTTGAATTTTAAGGTATATGCATTTAAAATACCTATGATTAGAGCCACAATACCTCCAATTAAATGCAGTATATGTACACCCGTTATAACGTATAGAAAAGAGCCTGCTGGATTTCCTTTCAAGTCGACTCCAATAGAAAACAATTCAAGCCATCCCTGATATTGAAGCACTATAAAACCGATGCCTAATATTAAACTTAATACCAACAATGGTTTATAAAGTTTTTCCTTCTCGGCTATAAAACTTCTATAGGAAGCATGCAAAGCCACACTTGAAAGCAATAGAACAGCGGTGCTTACGAAGAAAATATTCGGTAAAGCAAATTCTAACCAATTTCCTGCTGCTTGTCTAACCACATAAGCGCTCGTGAATGCTCCAAACATCATAGTTATGCTGGCCATTGCTATCCACATTGCAAATTTTAGCGGATGAATGCGGTTATTTGTATTATAATATTGAGAAGTCAATTCTGTCATTTTAAAATTTATCAATTAAAAGAATCAACAATACAATGGGAATATACAAAAGAGACGAAAACATCAATTTTTTAGCACTTTGCACATCAAAATCCTGATAAAATCGCACGCTTAAAAATATAAAAGCACTTGTTATAACCTGCAAAATCACAAATGCACTTAATCCAAACAAATCAAACCAAAACATAACTGTATAGAGCAAAGACAGGATTACAGAATAAATTATGCTACTTGTAGCAATTGTCTTTGATATCTGCTTATTATTGGTTGGAATAAATTCGAATTTGGCATTAGCATAATCATCAAATCCCAAAAATGCGATTGACCAAAAATGCGGAAACTGCCAAGCTACTTGTATAAGAAATAAAGATATACCAAGTATCGTAATAGACCCATAAAATGCAATTGTACCTATTAACATTGGCATAGCTCCGGCGATTGCTCCAATAAATACAGCCACTCTCGAATATCTTTTCAATGGAGTATATACAAAAGCATAAGTAATAAAGGCTATCATACCAAAAAAAGCTGCTAATGCATTAAAGTATGATAATAGTGTTATACCTAAAAGGCATAAAAATCCTGCGAACAAAACAGCATTTGAACTTAGCATTCTACCAGCGGCAAGAGGCCTATTCTCAGTTCGCATCATCAACTTATCGAAATCTTTTTCAAGAACCTGATTTATTGCATTACTAGCAGCTACAATGCAGAAACCGCCTAAACCCAAAATTATCAGGGCAGTCATGTTAGTATTGGAGCCTGCCGATATAGCATAAGCAGCCAGTGCTGTAAAAACAACCAAACTGGTCAAGCGTAACTTAACTAACATCATATAGTCTTGTAGCCTTGAAAAAGCTTCAGTCTCTTTTGCAATGTTATATGTCGATGTTCTATTATTCACTTTCTAATGAGCGTCTTCTGCTAATTCTTTTTCGGATAATGGTACTATTTGAGGGATGAAATCCTGACCATCTTTACCATAATCATAAGCCCATCTGTGTACTGTTGGTATTTTACCTGGCCAATTACCATGGCCAGCCTTGATAGGGGTTGTCCATTCTAATGTAGTTGCCAACCACGGGTTTTTAGTAGTCATTTTTCTACCATTGTTGATTGACCAAATGAAATTAATCACAAATAATATTTGAGCGGCGAATGTTATAATAGCTGCGATCGTGATAAACTCATTCATTGTAGAAAATTGACCGAATGCTTCGAAACTATCGAATCTATAATATCGTCTCGGTACACCAGCCATACCTAAGTAATGCATTGGCCAAAATATCGCATAAGCGCCTATCATAGTCATCCAGAAATGAATTCTCCCTAAAGTTTCATTCATGAAGCGCCCAAACATTCTCGGAAACCAGTGATAAACCCCAGCGAACATACCGAAGAAAGCCGCAATTCCCATTACAATGTGAAAGTGTGCCACAACAAAGTAGGTGTCATGAAGCTGTATATCGATTGCTGAATTACCTAAAAATATCCCTGTAAGACCACCTGATATGAACATAGATACGAAACCAATAGCAAATAGCATTGGGCTATTCAGCCTTATGTTCCCACCCCACAAGGTAGTTATCCAATTAAAGACTTTGACCGCAGATGGCACAGCGATAATTAAGGTAAATATCACAAAGAAATTACTTATGAATGGATTCACACCTGACATAAACATGTGGTGTGCCCAAACTATAAATGATAAAAAAGCAATCGCCAAAATGGAATAAACCATAGCCTTGTAACCAAATATTGGTTTACGAGCATGTACAGATAATACCTCCGAAACAATACCCATGGCAGGTAATATTATAATATAAACCTCAGGATGACCTAAGAACCAGAATAAGTGTTGATATAAAACTGGGCTACCTCCAACATAATCAAGAGCTTGTCCATTTATAAAAATTTCACTTAAGTAAAAACTTGTACCTAATGATCTATCAGCAATAAGTAAGAAGAAACCAGACACTAATACTGGAAATGATAACAATCCTATTATTGCAGTGACGAAAAATGCCCAAATGGTTAATGGCATTCTCCATAGACTCATACCTTTTGTTCTGAGATTCAGTACGGTTGTAATGTAATTGATCCCTCCTAACAAAACAGATACAACGAATAGTGTTAGACTAACCAACCATAAGGTCATTCCTGCTCCAGAACCTGAAGAGGCTTGTGGTAACGCACTCAAAGGAGGATAAGCCACCCAACCGCCAGAAAAAGGACCTGTTGAAAGAAACAATGAGAAAAACATCACCACACCGGCTAAAAAGAAAAACCAATATGACATCATATTTAACAATGGAGAGGCCATATCACGAGCGCCTAATTGAAGTGGAATCAATAAATTACTAAAAGTTCCACTCAGACCAGCCGTAAGTACGAAGAATACGATGATCGTCCCATGCATGGTTACCAAAGCATAATAAAATTGGGGGTCCAATGTACCAACACCCGTTTCTTCATTCATCATTATCCATCTACCCAACATAGGTTTCAACCATGCCAAGCTCTCATCTGGAAATCCTAACTGAAGACGAAATATAATAGACATCCCAGCTCCAATAATGGCCCAAAACATTCCTGTAAACAAAAATTGTCTGGCTATAATTTTATGATCTAAACTAAAGATGTACTTAAAAATAAAGCTCGACTTATACTTGTCTTCATGATGATGCTCATGGAAATGGTCGTCATAACCTTGCTCTTCAATTAATGCTTCCTCATTAAAAGTTCTTACCTCTGACATTTTCAGAATTTTAAAGATTTTGAGAAATAATTTTCATTTCAATTCGACGATTTGCTTGTCGTCCTTCTACAGTATCATTGGTGTCAGCGGGCTGACTTTGACCATATCCAACAGCTCTTAATCTATTCGAACCAATACCTTTATTCACTAAGTAGTTAATGACGGCATTTGCTCTTTCTCGTGACAATATAAGATTGGCGTTAGCATCACCAGTATTATCCGTATGTCCTGAGATTTCAATAGAAACGTCGCTATATTCTTTCAAAATTTTTGAAATATTCTCTAATTCATACTTGGATCTTTCTCTTAATTCAGCAGAACCCGTATTAAAGAAAACATTTGTAAGATTTATTGAAATATCAGAAGGATTATCCTCAATTAATGCCGCTTCAAATTCGCTTAGTAATTCTTTTGAACGAGCATTAATTTCATAATCCAATAGTTCCCCTTTGAAAGGATCTAAATCTGTATTTCTAATATTCTGCACATAGTAGCTGCTTTGTGCATTAAACCATTCGTCATATTCTTCCTGACTTACCACTTTCACTATTCTCCTCATAGAATAGTGCCCTTTTCCACAAAGTTCCGCACATGCCAATTCATAATCAAACATTTCCCACCTTTGCGGGCCATTCGGATCTTCTGGGTCAAAAGGAACTTGCCATTCTGGATATTTACTCAATTCTTCTCGATATTCCTCCGTAGTTTTGGTCGGTGTGAACACGAAATAGGTAGGTAATCCTGGTATAGCATCCATTTTAAGCCTAAAATGTGGTAGGTAGAAATTATGTAACACATCCTTAGCTGTGATCCGAACTCGAACTTTTTGATTTACTGGTAGGTATATATCTGTTGCGTGAAAATCATCTATATTTTTCTTGTCAGTCCAGTCTTGTCCTAATGGATTATTTCCACCATTAATGAGACGGAAATTTTTTGTACCCAATTTACCATCTGGACCAGGGTAACGTATCTCCCACAAAAACTGAGAACCAGTAGCTTCGAATTCTAAAACTTCCTCCTGAGGATCTACATCAGGCATTACTTCATTCCAAACTACTAAACCATTAGTCACTAAATAAACCATTACTAATGCTGGAACAATAGTCCAAATCGCCTCAAGCTTATTATCATGAGAGAAAAACTTTCCTACTCGTCCCTCTTGTCTTCTATATTTATATGTAAACCAAAACAAAGCAATGTGGGTAAGAATAAAAACAATCCCAGTAAAAAATAAGGTAACATTAAAAAGACTATCGATATCTCCTCCGTGAGCACTTGCCGCTTCATGAGGACCATAACCTAACATTGAATTTTTATAATACCAAGCAGAAGCAACACAGTAAACTAAAAATACCACACAAAACACCATTAGCCATTTGGCTTGGCTATTGGTGATATTTCTATTCACCGTCTCTTCTCCTCTTATTTTTGCCGTAAGATCAGTAACCTTACCAATCTGTACAACAACAACTCCAAAAAGAAATATAATTCCGACTATAAGTATGCCGATCATAATTAATTTTTATACGTGATGATGTAAACTTTCAGATAAATATGGATCATTCTTTGGTACCAACTGAGACTTTCCTAATGTCGTAAAAAAGAAGTAAAGAAAAGCACATAAAAAGCCAATCATAGTACCAATTTCTATAAACCCAGGTAATGAAAAACCAGCTTCGAAAGTTGAAGCATGAGCAGCTGCATGATGTCCGGCCTCTGCCACGTGACTTACAACTTCAGCAGCGTGATCAGAAGCACCATGTCCATCTGGAGGCATATGCCCAGATCCATGACCTCCGTGATCTCCCGATAATTCATGCGCCGTATGCAGAGCACCAGGCTTAATCATTAAGAAGAAATCTAACCAATGACCGAATATGACTATAATACCCACAAAAATTAAAGTTCCAAATTTTCTTTTAGTATCATTTCTCATTAGAATGAAAAACGGAAGTAAAAAGTTTATTATTAAATTGGCGTAAAACAGGACTGGATATTGGTCTAACCTAGTTTTGAAATATACCGTTTCTTCTCCAACATTGGCATACCATATTAGCATGTATTGAGAGAACCATAAATAAGTCCAAAAAATACTAAAAGCAAACATAAATTTGCCTAGGTCATGAAAATGCTCCAAGCTGACATTAGGATAATAACCTTTCGACTTTAAGAAGATTAAAATCAAAATTGTCATTGCTATCATGGAGACAAAAAGACTCGCACCAGAATACCAAGCAAACATAGTACTATACCAATGCGCATCTATGGACATCACCCATTGCCATATAACCAGGCATAGTGAAAATCCAGCAATTGGTAGGAAAGTAGCTGTCCACCATCGATTCTTAAAATGCAATTTGTAACTCTTATCATTTTCTTTGTCTTCTGCGATGCTTGTTTGTCTGATTTTGTACGCAAAAAAGAACCATACAGCAATCATAACTATACTTACGATATACCAGAAATTATTTAAGAAAGATGACTTATGTTGAAGAATTTTGTCGTTCTCTACTGAGCCTGAGTCAGCCCAATGGTATAAATGGTGTATGTCAAAAACAGTTCCTAAAGCAATAATACCCATAAGTACCAAACCAATCATTAAGAACATCGACATTGATTCCCATACTCTCTTAAATACAATATGCCAACCACCCCATGCAGTTGTGCATACAGAATAGAAAAATACTGCCATCAATGATATACCAGTAAAGAATACTGAATTATGGAGAAAGTTAGTCCAAAACCTTGTGTGATTAGGGTCATCACCAAACCACGAAAGTGCCAAACATACTAACCCTACTACTATACCGCTCAATAGTAGAACTCTCTGTTTATTTGAAATTACATATGTTGCCATATTCTATTTTACTTTATAATTAATGATGTGATGAATCATGAGAATGATCATCATGATGATCATCACTCGTATGGCTTCCTACTTCCTCGTCTGCTGCCTCTACAACTGCATAACCAGCAGGAACATCTATATCATTAAGCGTGTTAATTTCTTGATTATAAGTTAGTTTAAGCTCTTTGGCTTGTAGAGCTCTTATGTAATGAATGACTTGCCATCTTTCCTCATAAGAAAGCTTGTCTTTATAAGCACCCATTAAATTTTTTCCGTGCATTATGGCATGATAATATCTACCATTACTAGCGTCTAAAAATTCTTGCAATAAAAAGTTAGCTGGCTGCACAGGATATGGGCTTCCATCTCTAACTAAATAGCCAGCTCCATCACCCTTTTCTCCATGACAGATACCGCAGTAGACGTTATACAACTCTTTAGCACTCTCTAATCCATGGTCAGTTATAGGAAATGGATTTTTAATTATTTCAGCAGTTGCTCTTTCTCTTTCAGAGTCGCTATCCCCGTAGTGATAGGCTCTTTGTCCTTCACCACTTCCTCTTGCAATAGTACCTTCAACAGGAAGTTTTGGCTTAGCATATTCGTAATACTCATCTTCACTGCCCCAAGTATTTTGATAATAATAATTATAATAGTTTGCCTCGTAGGCTATACTATGAGCCATATCTGGCATATATTCACTACCCGTCACATCCTTGCCAGGTTGTTGACAAGCAAATAACAATACCATAGAAAAGTAAAGTATAATGTGCTTAAAATTCATTGTTAATCTTTTCATCAATCTCTAAATAACTTTATTAGAAATTTCGGTAGCACCCGTACCTTTTAAAAAAGCCTCCGCCTTTTCTGCACTCACCGAATGAGTATCAAAAGCCAAACAAAATTTATCATCCGTAATTCTATCGTGTAAAACAGGATTAGATACACCTGGTCCCATTCCACAAACCGTATAAAATGTTACCACCATACCTATAGAAGCGAACAATACTGTCAACTCAAAAGTAATTGGAATAAATGCTGGCACAGACCAATATGGCTTACCTCCGAATATGATAGGCCAGTCTTGTGTAAAAATCCAAGTCATACCTAAAAACGCAGTCAAAGTCCCTATAGCTCCATATATGAATCCTGCAATATGAAGACGAGACTCCTCCAAACCTAATATTGGATCTAATCCATGAACAGGAAATGGAGTATATACATCGTATATATCTAGATGATCTTTATTGGCCATTTTGATTGCATCCATGAGATTTGTCTCATCATCATACAATCCGAAAACTACTTCTCTATTATGCATTCCCATAATTAATGACTTTCTGAATGAGCATGATGCGTATCGTAGACTTTACCTTCTGCTACTGCAGTATGATAATCTGATACCACATCATGGTGATGTTTTGAATTAGGCTCCAAATATTGGTCTCCCGATGACTTAAGTATTGACTTAATCTCAGCTACTGCAACTACAGGAGCAACACGAGTAAATAATAGATAAAGCACCCCAAAGAATCCAATGGATCCTATAAAAATTCCTATTTCTACCCAAGTAGGAACATAATATGACCAACTTGATGGTAAATAATCTCTTGCTAATGTGGTGGCTATGATTACGAATCGCTCAAACCACATACCAATATTTATGAAGATCGACATAAAAAACGTGACCCAAATATTTCTTCTTAATCTTTCAGACCAAAACAATTGTGGTGATATCACATTGCAAAACATCATACCAAAATAAGACCAATAATATGGTCCTACTGCCCTATTAAAGAAAGCAAACTGCTCATATATATATCCAGAGTACCACGCTATAAATAGCTCAGTTAAATAAGCCACGCCTACAATGGTCCCCGTAACTAATATTACCTTATTCATTGATTCTATATGACCGATGGTAATATATTCTTGAAGGTTCAATAATCTTCTTGTAATCAACATTAATGTTTGTACCATAGCGAATCCAGAGAAAACTGCTCCTGCTACGAAATACGGGGGAAATATAGTTGTATGCCATCCTGGAATAACCGACGTGGCAAAATCAAAACTTACTATAGTGTGTACTGACAATACTAATGGCGTAGCTAAGCCTGCAAGGACTAAAGATAATGCCTCCCATCTCTGCCAATGCTTAGCTGAACCTGTCCATCCAAAAGATAGAAAACCATATACTCTTTTTCTTATACCTGATGCTCTATCTCTCATAGTCGCAAAATCAGGTACTAAACCTGTATACCAAAATAGTACCGATACAGTGAAATAAGTACTTATCGCGAATACGTCCCATAAAAGCGGCGAATTAAAATTTGGCCACAGTGAACCTCTCGTATTAGGGTAAGGAAATATAAAAATTGCTAACCATATCCTACCCATATGTATGAGTGGATACAAACCAGCACACATCACGGCAAAGATTGTCATCGCTTCAGCTGCTCTATTTACTCCAGTACGCCACTTTTGTCTAAATAGTAATAATATCGCTGAAATCAAAGTACCGGCGTGACCAATACCAATCCACCAAACAAAGTTGGTGATATCCCAACCCCATCCTATAGTTCGGTTCAAATCCCAAGTACCTATCCCATGCCATATAGTCCAAATTATACAAAAGACCATGACACCTGCCAGTAAAGCAGAAATACCAAATATAATGAACCACTCTTTGCCAGGGGCTCTCTCAGTTGGACTGATCAAGTCTTCTGTAATGTCATGATATGACTTACTTCCTTGTACTAATGGTTCTCGTAATGGACTAACTGTTGCACTCATTTGGCCAACTATTATTTATAATTATTATGCTTCTAATGATTTATCTCTGTTATTCACTTTCATAGTATAAGTAACAGATGATCTAACATTAATTTCTTCTAAAACAATCATATTCAACGGTGACTCCAATTTATCATGGAAATCCCCTGACTTCATATTCGTATCACCGAAGGTCAATGCTCCTGTAGGACAGGCAGATTGACAAGCGGATTTGATATCTCCATCTCTCAACTTACGGCCTTCTTTCTTAGCGGTAAGTTTACCTTCTTGAATTTTCTGTACGCAGAAACTACACTTCTCGATTACTCCTCTTGATCTAACGGTTACATCCGGATTTAACACCATCCTTGTCAGATTATCAGCTCCGAAAGGTAATGCCTCTCCATTCACATCAACTTGGTTCGCTGGGAACAAATCAGCCGTAGTATAATCCAACCAGTTAAATCTTCTTACTTTATATGGACAGTTATTAGCACAGTATCTTGTACCGATACATCTGTTATAGGTCATTTGATTTAATCCTTCAGAACTATGGTTAGTTGCGTTAACTGGACACACATTCTCACATGGTGCATTATCACAATGCTGACACATCATAGGCTGATAAACCACATTAGGGTTTTCAACATCGCCATAGTAGTACCTGTCTATTCGCAGCCATGCCATTTCTTGATGTCTTGACACTTGTTTTTTACCAACGACAGGAACATTATTTTCTGCCATACAAGCAACTGTACAAGCTCCACACCCCGTACAAGCATTTAAGTCCACATGTAATCCCCAATGATGACCAACCTCGTACTTCTCTTTACGATATGCATCATAAGGGTATAGGGTTTCCGCATTAAGTCCTTGGTGATGCTCTCTTTCATGCTTTAAGTCTTCAGTGGCTTGCTTGATATTATCAACATGAGCATTCCTAATGATAGATCTATCCGTTAGAGCTCCCTGAAATCCTGAGAAAACATTACCATAACCTGGAGCTAACGCTGCCTCATCAGCATTGAATTCATTTCCTTTTTTATCCTCAGCAGTAACTCCCATTGTATGGTGATACTGAACACTACTATAATATTGCTCCTTACCTGTCTTGCTTGACAACTTTGCGTCTGTTGCATAATACTGTGCTCTGCCGCCTTTCATTGAAATTGAGGCATTCACGTCTGTTCCAATATTTTTGCCAGCATCCCCGACAATGTGTCTTCCATATCCTAAAGCAACTGACACAGTTCCCGGGGCTTGCCCGAATTGTTGAATTACTGGAAGAACATATGTCTTACCATCTACAGTAAGTTTGGCCAAATCGCCATCAGATAGATTATTTAATCCTTTGAACTTTTTGACTCCATCAAACCCAACCGGTACAGCTAAATAATTACCCCAAGTACATCTTGAAACTGGATCAGGCATTTCTTGCAACCATGGGTTATTGGCGTAAACACCATTTCCAATCGTAATTGGCTCGATAAATTGAACCTCCAAATCAGCACCAGAACTTTTAGATATACCTCTTAAAGCTGCACTAACATCTCCTTTAAAACTACCTTCACTGCCTTTCACCTCATACGAAAAAACTCCATCATGAAGTGACTGATCCCAAAAACTTGAAAAGCTCAAATAATTATTCTGATGAGTGAAAGCGTTTTTAGCCCAAGCCGCTTTAACATACTCATAGTAAGGTTGATCTGAACTTATATCCGCTACTCCAGCCCATCTGATAATAGACTCTTCTCCTTGTCTTGTATTGAATAAGGCAGAAATTGTGGGTTGCACTAAAGAAATATGCCCTCTTTTTGCCTCTACATCACCCCAACTTTCTAAATAGTGATGTATTGGTGCAACTATGTCACAAGTAGCAGTAGTATCATTAGCTTCATAAGCCAATGCAATGCCGTTAGCTCCTTCAAAGGCTTCTTTAATGCCTTCTATCCCAGAATATTCAAATACTGGATTACAATTATTAAGTATAACTGTATCAACTTTTCCTGATTTCAGATCAGATACTAATTGTACTAAATCCGATTCATCACCTTGTCTTTGCAAAGAGGCACTATCAAAAGTCAAGGTCACTCCATAGTTACCTAAGGTAGAATTGATAGCATTAATCAAGGTCTGTTCGGCAGGATTATTACTACCACTCACTACCAATGACTTTCCAGAATTGGCCTTTAATTGAGCAGCAAGATTATTAAGTGCTGCTTTTGTTTCTGTACTTAATGATGCATTTACGCTTTGTCCTGTTATGGCTCCATATAGATACGCTATCGACTCTCCTTGTTGAGAAGGCTTGATCAATATACGATTATCCGCATTGGAACCTGTAGTAGACATTTGTGATTCTATCTGAACATGCTTAGACATTTTAGCATGCGATACGTCATTAATCACTCTATTTTTGGCGTATTGTCGGGCGTACTCAATTGGAGAAATCCATGTACCCAAGAAATCCGCATTAAATCCAACTATCATTTCAGCTTTATCAAAATGATAGTTTGGAATTACTTTGTCACCAAACGAACTTTCATTAGCCTCTAAAATTGCTGATGCAGAAACTGGGTCATAAGTAACAACTTCAACGTTAGCATATTTAGCCTGTAAGTCCTTGATCGCACTTTTTGCACTTGGGCTCAATATAGTGTGCGTCACCACTCGAACTGATCGGGCAGAAGACAAAGTTTCTATAACTTTTTTATCCAATTGATCCCAAGTCACTTCTTCGCCACCGATCGTAGGATTCTTTAACCTATTGACATCATATAAACTCAATACCGAAGCTTGCACTCTCGCTGAAGTACCACCTTTAGTCATAGTGCAAAGCTCGTTCCCTTCTATTTTGATCGGTCGACCCTCACGAGTTTTCACAAGTACTGCACAACTATCGCCACCATTTACAAATGTTGATGCATAATATGTGGCTACACCAGGAACAATTTCTTCAGGTTTAACGACATAGGGTATAGCTCTCTTTACTGGAATATCACAGCCAGCAGCCATTGTAGCTGCCCCTACACCAAATCCTAATACTTTAAGAAAATCTCTTCTATTCCCACCTAAGTCTTCAACTACTTCTTGCTGACCTAATGCATCAATTAAAGATGGATTTTGGATTTCGTTTTGAGCTGCAGTCATGAAAGACTCGTCTCTTGTTAAGTCCTTCTCTCCTACCCAAATTCCTCCAAATTCTTGTTTCATAATACTGATTTTCGGTAATCTATGATATTATTAATAATGACATTTTTGGCATTCCAGACCTCCAATATCCTCTACTGTTATTTTCTCTTTTTCTCCCTTTGCCAATTGATCATGATATAGTTCATAATTGGCATAATACTCGTTGCCTTTAAAGTCTACTGCTGTTTCTCTATGGCAGTTGATACACCATCCCATGCTTAACGGTGATGCTTGAGCAACCACATCCATCTCTTCTACTTTACCATGACAAGTTTGACACTCAACACCTCCAACAGTAACATGCTGAGCGTGGTTAAAGTAAACGTGGTCTGGCAAATTATGTATCCTAACCCATTCAATCGGGCCCTGAATTTCATCTTTTTGTTCGTTTGTCAATGAGGATACGATGTCCTTCCACTGCTTTTCAACCAACTTCTCACCTTTCTTATCTAATGTATTGACATCATCATTGGATAGGATATATTGATCTGATATCCATTTCTTGTATATCTTTTCGATATCCTCTTTTGACAACTTGTCGTATTCTTCAATATATCGATTTGTAGTAGGATCATAACCCACGGAAGCATATATCTTAGTTAATTCTGCTGTACCGAAATTAGAACCATTTTTTATTGCACTATGACAGTTCATACATGTGTTGGTGGCCGGGATCACAGCATGTTTGGATCTTCGCGCGCCATCGTGACAATATTGGCAGTCTATTCCATTTTCACCTGCGTGAATGGCATGCGAGAAATTAATAGGCTGTTCTGGCTCATATCCTTGTTGTCTACCTAAATTAATAGCATTAGTTACTGTAGTGTAACCTCCTACAATCACTGCAGCTAAAATCAAGAGGCTTATCACTTTTTTGGTGAAAATTCTTTTCAAAAAAGGCTTCTCGATAAATTCCTCGCCATCTCGTGCAGCTATTAACTTATTCAATCCACTGATATACTGCATGAGTATCAACGCTAATGCTCCTAATGCAGCAGCAAGCACCCAGTACAACCAGGTATATTGTCCTCCTGACGAAGCAACTGCCCCAGTTCCTCCTCCTCCACCAGAATTCGTTTCTGGAACTTTAGTATATTCTTGATTAATATAAAGCAACACTGACTCAATATCGTCATCAGTTAGATTAGGCCATGCTGTCATAACAGTTGGCTTATACTGATCCCATAACTCTACGGCTCTTGGATGACCAGCATTAATCATGGCTTGAGAATTCCGTATCCAACCATATAAGTCTTCCCTCGGATAATCAGCCCAACGCTCTTCTGAACCTCCCAAGGCTGGTCCCGTACTGGCGGTTTTCATGTCTTTGGCGTGACATGTCGCACAGTAATTCCTAAAAAGTGTTTTACCAGCATCAGCACTCGGTTGAGCCATCAAATGTGACGACATCAACAATGCAAACAAAACAGTACAAAACCTAAAGTATTTCAAAGTCATCAGTATCTTCTTTAAAGTAGTACAGCAAAACTGCACTCTGACTTAAATTTGGGCGCAAAATTAACTTTCCACACCTATATATTACAATAACTCAATAAACCCATTTTTATTCAGACTCAATACAAATAATCAAATAGACACCATAGCCTTGATATGAGGATGGGGGTCATAATTGATTAATTGAAAATCTTCGTATTTAAAGTCTTCGATATTCTTTATTTCTGGATTTATTTTCATTCTTGGTAATTCTTTTGGCGTTCTTTTTAATTGCTCATGAGCTTGTTCTATATGGTTATTGTACAGATGTACATCCCCAAATGAATGTACAAACTCTCCATACTCTAATCCACATACTTGAGCAATCATCATGGTCAATAAGGCATAGGATGCTATATTGAATGGAACCCCTAAAAACGTATCAGCTGAACGCTGATAAAGTTGACAAGACAACTTTCCGTCTGCCACATAAAATTGAAATAAACAATGACAAGGCATCAGAGCCATATCTTTCAATTCAGCCACATTCCAAGCACTAATTATAATTCTTCTTGAGTCGGGATTATTCTTAAGCGTACTTATTACATCACTCAACTGATCATGTACTGAACCGTCAGCTCCTTCCCACTTCCTCCATTGCTTACCGTACACTGGACCTAAATCCCCATTTTCATCAGCCCACTCATCCCATATCCTGACTTTGTTTTCACTTAGATACTTAATATTAGTGTCTCCATTGATGAACCAAAGTAATTCATGTATTATAGATCGTAGATGAAGTTTTTTAGTGGTGAGTAGCGGAAATCCTTCATTTAGATCAAATCGCATTTGGTAGCCAAAACAGCTTATAGTCCCTGTGCCTGTTCTGTCACCTTTTGATGTTCCATTTGCTAAAATATGGCTCAAAAGGTCCAAATATTGTTTCATACTCCGATTTGTGCCACAAAGATTAAATAATTCTTCCATATATAGAAAAAATAGATATATGAATAATTAATATAAATTGGCTACCAACAAAGTTTACTTTCTTTTTAACGCCTAATGCATGAAGAGGATAAAATATTTTATATTCATGTATCTCCTCTATGAGTAATAATATATTCGGACATATAATTTTGGCCATCTTGTTAATAAAGAGCGCTTATATCTCTGCACAGGACAATAGAACTTGTACTTCAAATCCTCCTTTAGGTTTTTATAATGAACAAGAAAACGTCTATGCCAATAAGAGAGAAGAACTGTTTATCCCGATAGTATTTCATGTGGTATATCACAATAATGAGGAGAATATATCAGACGACATCATTTACTCTCAACTCCAAACAATTAATGATGACTACAATTCCAACAATCTTGATATCACTAATGTACCCGCTGTCTTTCAAAAAGATGTAGGAAACGTGGGAATCGAATTTTGCTTAGCTTCGGAAGATCCTTTTGGAAATCCATCCACTGGCATAATTAGGGTTAATACACCAATAGATTCTATTGGTGGGCAGATCAGCTTTGAAAACGGACTCAAAAAATTAAAATTCACTCAATTAGGAGGCTCAGATGCCTGGGATACTGAAAAGTATCTAAATGTCTGGATAAGTAATCGGTCTGATGGGATCATAGGTACCGCAACATTTCCTAATGATCCAGATACTACTCCTGGAGAAGATGGTATCGAATTGGACTACCGGGTAGTTGGGAATAAACCCCAATTCCAATCAAGATTTAATATAGGCAGAACACTTACGCACGAAATAGGTCATTATCTCAACTTAGATCACCCTTGGGGCAAAACTGTTAGTTGCTTTAATGAAGGAGATATGGTTGAAGACACACCAGTTCAAGGTGAAGCATACTTTGGCTGCAGTACTTCTATGCAAAGTAGTTGTGGTAGTAGAGATATGGTGCATAATTTTATGGGATTTATGGATGATGCCTGTTTATGGTATTTCACTAAAGGTCAAGCTAATAAAATGGTCAACTCAATATTCAAATATAGATATGGCTTATTATCATCGGGCATTTGTTCTGACCTGCAACCTATCCCAGATGACCCGCTGGAAATCGCTACGATTAGACAGGTCAATTTTGGACTTCAGATTAATTTAGGTTTTATGCCTCAAGTGGGTTATCGTTTAGACCTATATGACATATCTGGTAGGCATATTTGGACCAACGATCAAAATGGTCTATCAATTCATTTAGCTAATTTAAGTAGTCAAAATACTGGAGTCTATATACTTACTATGAATTTCGAAAATCAAAGATATTTTAGAAAATTTTTCTATTCTTCAGATTAAATTTTGTCGAAATTTGGACGACAGAAGAAGTAAATTGGGCGTACTTGTAATTAGAAAAAATTAGTATCAAATGCCGTTCTACCAGTCTGATACTTAATGAAATCCGAAAACGGAGAAGCTTTTACGCCAATAAAAAATGAATATGTGTCTGCCTGTGGTTGCCAGCTTATGCTCATCCTCCAACAATGTAGGTCTCTATTGAGTGTGAAAGAAGGATATACCCATCTCTTATTTTTTATGTCATAAGATAAATTCCCTACGCTCATTCCCCATTTATCAGTCAGCGGAATATTGCCCGTTGTTAATTGTATACTGTGTGTATTGAAATCCCATGATTTTACTCCAGCTCGATCAGTAAAACCAAAGCGCATAACATGACGAATCCTTGCATTTTCAAACCAACTAAATAACTCAGGATATTCTAATTTTTCTTTCTTACTCCGACTACTGGCTTTAGGAGGATCACCTTTATATATCAACCAATCTCTAACATCTGCCAATGTAAACCCAGTAGAAATGTTAACCGTAAATTCATCAAGTCGTAAAAGTTTCTTTTCCTGAGACCAAACCGTAGTATTAACCCTTCCCCTACTGGTTTCAATGTATGGATCAAAGGTTCCATTAATAGATAATGTAGTAATGTTCTTAAAAATATTAGCGTTTGCACTAAATCTAATCGGTGACCAATTTAAAGAATCTGCTTGCAAATTGTAATTACCTGAGAAATTAACCGAATTGAAGATTTTGAATTTTTTTTCTGTGCTATCCTTTTTGCTATAGAATTTGCCTTCAAAATTATTAGCTATGTTATAAGTAATTGATAGGCCACCACGCTTAAGAGTAGTATTTTTATACAGGTATTCTATATCTGAATCATCAAAAGGGTTATCAGGATTAAAAGGATTATATCGAGTCAATTTATTAATAGAAATGTTTTCATCAAAATCAAAATACTCATAATAGTTTTCCATTGAAGGGGAATAACTTAACCCAATTGTCGGTCTTAACTGATGTCTTAAACCTCTGATTTGCCCCTCGTCAGACAATAGAGTTCCAAACATAACTGAAGATAAATTTGCACTAACAGTTAAGTCCCTTACAGGACTAAAATCATTATTAATAAAGCTTTTAATAACATCATTGGAGTCTCTTTTTAATTCATGTGTTTGAAGATACCAAGACTCACTGTAGGTTATGTTTGTATTAAAACTAATATTCTGAAGAATACTATAGGATGCACTAATGTCAGCATTATGATTAAAGCCGCCACGAAAATCACTCAAAGTCTCAGAAGTAAAAAGTATAGTATCTCGGGTAGTCACAGAATTCTTAAAATCAGCATTATACTGCATATTAATTTTTTCAAACCATTTTTCTTGATTTGAAGCTTTCTTTGACTTAAACGGAAAAACTCTCTTCATCCTCAATTTGACATCTGGGATAGTAAAACTTATGCTTCGAGTCAAAGTGTTCTGACTATGAGATATAGCCGATGAAAAGTTCCAAACATCAGATATCTTATAATTGTAGCTAAAGTTTGAATTAATCTGACTGTTTAATTGAGATTGAGCATCTGCAAAATTCCTTCGATCAAAGTCATTGACTGTAAATCGCAGAGAGCCTCCTATACGTCGATATGGATGTGCCTTCGAATCTTGATTATGGCTAAGAGAAATCGAATATGAATTTTGAATATTAGGATCAACTTGACCAGCAACATCGATTAACTGTTTAGAAAAGCTAACATTCGCATTACCAGAATATTTATAGCGTTTACGATAATTGGTACTGGCAGCCAAACTCCAAGAGCCTCTATAATAGATATCTGATCTAAGGGTCAAATCAGCATATTCGCTTAATGCGAAATAATATCCAATACCCCGTATTCCTGGACCTAATTGTCTCGATGAATGAAAAAAGTCCTGGGGAGCGATTAGTCCCGTAGACGCATTATTAAAATTTAAAAGCGGTGCAAATGCAAATGGGAAAGCGAGTGGTGTTGGAATACCTGCAATTTCCATATTGGCTGGTCCAGCTACTGCTAATTTTTCAGGTATGAATTTCAGTTTAGTAGTTCTAATTCCCCAGTGTGGATGGTCATGATCACATGTAGTTATTAAAGCATTCTTATTATAAATCACATCCTCTATATGCAGACTATCGTTTCCGGCTCTTACAAATTTTGTTACAGCCCCATGAATATACATACCCCCCTGCTCTATATTCGCTCCATATACAATTCCTTTTTGGCTATCTATATTAAATAAAATCTCATCAGCTTTAGCATTTTGATCTCCTGACTTAAAACTTGCTCTTGGCGACTTTTTATTTCTTTTTCCTGCTTTTATATTGTTAGTGTTAAAATTCAAAATGATATAATCGGCAGTAACTTCATAATCTGTATACTTGACATAGGCGTCCCCATAGAGATATAGCTCTTGCTTGGACATATCCAAAAAACTTGAATCTTTGGAACCATAATTAATAATGGTAGTCTTGGCATTAGAAAAGTCTCCGCCCTGCCCTGAAAAATCAGCTGAGCTCTGCGTTAAGCTTTCTTCATCAGTCAGATCATTTGAATATCCAACTGGCATTATGCCAGAATCAAATTTTTGACTTTTTACGATTGAATCTATTCTAATTGAATCTGATATGACTGGGTCAGATGATCTGATCAACGTATCTACTTGCCCTAACAAGATAAGATTGGCCAGACAGCAAAAGCTACATATTATTAATGATCTATACTTCAAGTCTTTAATAGATTCAGTTATATTTGTTTATTAATAATATGTAGTAGCCTGTTTATCATGAACTACAAAACAAAGGTCGAATATATTTTGCTAACCATCAAAATATTAGACAAATGTTAAACTTTGTAAACACAATATTAACGTGTTTATCGTTTTACCTGTTGCTTTCCTTACCTCTTGAAAGCTTTACCCAATCCACACAGTTCGACCTAAAACGATCTTTTGATGTAGTATTAGATGCTGGGCATGGAGGGCATGATGTTGGAGCTATTGGCATATCAACATTAGAAAAAGAAGTCACTCTTTCTTTAGCTCTTGAGATAGGTAATCAGTTAAATCGATTATTCCCGTTCATTAATGTTTACTACACAAGAGTAGATGATAGATTTATCCCACTCACTGAGCGCATAGCCGTAGCCAATGATGTCAAGGCTGATCTATTCGTATCTATACATTGCAACAGCGTTAAAATTAAATCGAGAGCTTTTGGTGCAGAAACATATGTTATGGGTGTTCACTCAACTGAAGAAAACCTCGATGTAGCTAAAAGAGAAAACTCATCTATTCTTTTAGAAAAGAATTATGCTCAAAATTATAATGGCTATGATCCCTACTCCATAGAAGGGCATATAATGCTTTCTGCACTTCAAAATCAATATTTAGAAGAGAGTATCAAGCTTGCCCAATTAATTCAAGAAAATATTCAGAAGAAGACCTCCTTAAGAAATCGAGGGGTAAAACAGGCTGGTTTTGTTCTATTGCGACATGCCACTATGCCAAGCGTCCTTATCGAGGCTGCTTTTATAAGTGACAAATCAGATGAAGAATATATAGTGAGCAGCGGTGGAATAGCCAAAACTGCTCAGTCTATAGCTACTGCGATAGGACGGTATACGCAGAATATCAGAAAAGAAAAAACCAATGACTTAATTACTTCGCAATTAAACACTGATACTGCACCAGTAGTCTATAAAAAATCAGATAATACTATCTCTCAAATTATATATAAAATACAAATTGCGAGCTCACGACAGAAAATTGTCAATCTGACAAAAAAATTTGGTCCACTTTCCAACCAAATAGTTGAAGTATTTGAAGATAATTTATTTAAATATTTTATTGGAGCACATAAAAGCCTAATAAATGCAGTGGACGCAAGACATAAACTTAAAGAAGAAGGATATAAAGGTGCTTTTGTCGTCGCTTATCAAAACGACAAACGTATTAAGTTATAACTTTGTGCACCTGAATTAACAAATATGTCAAAAGAACTAAAGCTGGGAATCGTAAGCATATTAGCCATTGCTATTGCTTTGTGGGGATATCAATATCTAAAAGGGAAAAATATATTAGGAAAAGTACAAAGCTTTAAAACAGTATATGAAAACATTGAAGGCCTTAAAATGGCTGCCCCTGTCGAAATAAATGGATATGTAGTTGGCTCTGTATCAAAAATAGAGCTTAATCCAGAAAGTGCTAAAAGCATGCTCATAAATTTTGACGTTCAGGGGGAATGGAAACTTCCACAAAATACGGTTGCCATACTTGCAGCAGATAACAGTTTAGTAGGATCTAAAAAGATTATTCTACAGTTTGATGAATTGTGTAATAATAATTGTGCTACAAATGGTTCGATGTTAACTCCAGGTTATAGAGGAATGTTAGATGCTCTATTAGATACGGATGACTTAAAATCAAAAATGTCGATTCTCAAAGGTGAAGCTGGACCCATATTGGATACATTATTAAACACATTAAGTAATGAAAATGCCGACAATGCAGTAAGCAATAGTTTAGTGAGCATGGAGAAAGCAATGGAGAATATGGTCACTATGACTAAAACAATGAATAACTTGATGAGCTCTTCATACAGTAATATCAATAGTACATTTGAAAATATGGCAGTGGTTAGTGGTGCATTGGCTAATACCAACCAAGATCTTCAAAACATGATCACCAACCTCTCTAACTTATCTCAGCAGATCGTTGAAGCTGACTTAGGCAATACGTTGTCTAAAACAAGCCAAACATTTGACAATACTAATGAATTACTCACTAAGCTAACTTCAACCGTTGACCAAGCGAGTGGGTCCTTTGATAAGCTAAATACTATGTTGGCTAAAGTAGAGGATGGTAATGGGTCTATTAGCAAACTTTTAAATGACCCAGAGATATATAACAATTTAGAGAATACTTCTAAACATCTTTCACTTTTGCTTCAGGACCTAAGGCTTAATCCAAAAAGATACGTTAGGTTGTCAGTATTTGGTAGAAAGGGAAATCAATATATGCCACCCGAAGAAGATCCAGCTTATGAAGCGGAGGCTAATCGAGACAAATAAGCGCTAATAAACGTTCACTTCTCTTTCGATTTTTATACCATATTTTTCTAAGACATCGTCTTGGATAAGTTTAGAGAATTCTAAGATCTCCTTGCCTGATCGTGCACTATGATTGACAATAACTAGTGCTTGATGCTTATAAGTACCTACACCATTGATCTGTTTTCCTTTCCACCCTGCCTTATCAATTAGCCATCCCGCTGGAACTTTAACAGAATCATTGTCAATAACATAACTTGGTATGTATTTATATGTACTTTTTAAGCTCTTTAACTTAACTGTAGAGATAATAGGGTTTTTAAAAAAACTACCGGCATTAGGGTATTCTTTGGGATCTGGTAATTTAGATTTTCTTATATCAATAATGACATCACTGATATCTTTTATTGTGGGCTTTTTTACTTTTAAGTCATCTAACTTATCATTTATAATACCATAATCTCTATTAAGAGTATGGTTGGAGTTGGTAGTTAATTTTAAGGTAATATTATCGATGATCACCTTATCTTTTAATTCACCTTTAAAGATACTTTCCCTGTAACCGAATAGACAGTCTTCCTTATGCAAGACCCATCTTTCTCCTGTGCCTATTTTAACACATTCTAACTCCACAAATACATTCTTTAACTCCACTCCATATGCCCCAATATTTTGCATAGGCGCCGCCCCACACTTCCCTGGAATCAAGCTCAAATTTTCAATTCCACCCAAATCATTTTCTATTGCCCAAAGGACTAATTGATGCCAATTTGTGCCAGCCTGTACTCGGATATAGACGTATTTATTGGTAGTCTTTATGACTTCTATGCCCTCATGATTAATAACGATCACATCACGATCTACATCATCAACGAATAAGATGTTACTCCCTCCCCCGACTATAATTGGTTTGTTTATTGTTTTAGCCAAATCCACCAGATCGTTAGAGGAATTGGTGTAACTAATTGATCGACAACTATGATCAACTCTGAATGTATTTAAATTGAGTAAGGAACGTGGGACCATATTCTGATTAAAAATCCGAATTTAGCGCCTCCTTTAAGCAAGGTATATTAAAATCGTAACCAACTCCCACACTAATAGTATTTGCATCAATATCTTTATTGAATCCATATCGGACTAATCCATGCAAATTGAATCCACTTAACCCAAAACCAAAATCAGCTTCTATAATGTAGGTTTTAAAATAAGTCCGATCTACCCCCATTTCTTCAAAAGAAGATTTTAATCCAAATAATTCTGTTCTACTATATTGAATACCTGCGCCTATAGCAAAACCGAATTTGCCATCTCTATTAAAGTTGCTCATACCACCAAACTGGAATTTAGCCATAATTGGAAAACTTACTGCACCTAAACCTTTGTAATCGCCTGTGCTTAAGGCAAATGGTGAAAACACTACCGCTGCTTCAGGAGAAAAAGCGAAACTGTCACCTCCAAACCAAAGTTTTGGACCAATGCCTATATTCAAAAGGGCGCTTCCTGCTGATGATGAAGCAATCTCATCAGGAGGATTAGAATATCTCGAGTACAATTCAGTTTTAGCTGTTAGACCATAACCTATTTGTCCATATCCAGTAATGCTGACAAACAAGAAGGACGATAAAATAATAACGAGTGGAGCAATTTTCATTTTGTAATCATTATTCACTTAAATTGAACTGTAACTTGGCTAAATTCTTATAAATACCATCCTCTTTTTTGGTCAATTCCATATGCGAACCCTCTTCTGCGATTTCGCCATTTTCAATAACATATATCCTATCTACGTTTCGAATGGTAGCAAGACGATGCGCAATTATTATTGATGTTCTTCCCTTCATCAGTTCATCCATCGCTTCTTGAACCAATTTTTCGGATTCAGCATCCAATGATGATGTTGCTTCATCTAATAACAATATGGAAGGGTCTTTAAGAATAGTTCTGGCTATGGCAATTCTTTGTTTTTGACCACCAGAGAGCTTTATTCCTCTCTCTCCTACCAATGTATCCAGTCCTTCAGGGAATGAATTGATAAATTCCCAACAATGAGATTTTTCTGCAGCAGCTATGATCTCATCATCTGAGGCATCCGGTTTGCCATAAAGCAGATTCTCCCGAATAGATCCTCCAAATAAAATCACTTCTTGTGGTACCAATCCAATACTCCTCCTAAGAGATCTTAGATCCAAAGCTTCAATAGGAGTATCTCCGACTTTGATCTCGCCTTTATTTAGTTTATAAAAACGCATCAACAATCGAACAATTGTCGATTTTCCACTTCCACTTTGCCCCACTAAAGCCACTTTATCTCCGAAACCAATATCAATATTCACTCCTTTTAACACAGGGACGTCCACTCTGGAAGGATACGAAAAGTGGACATCACTAAAACGTACAGAACCTGCTATCCTTTCAACCTCTTCTGTACCTTCTGATGACAATTCTTGTGGTCTTTCCAAAATTTTCTGAACCCTCTCTGTAGCCCCTAATGCTCCAGCTATGGTGGTATATAAATTCCCCAAGCTTGCTATAGCGCCCCCTATCATAACAGTATATATCACGAAGGAAAGCAGACTTCCGGCTTCCATATTCCCATTTTGGACCATAAAAGCACCTCTCCATAAAATAAAAAGTATACTTCCAAATAATAGGAATATGATAAAAGCAAAAAACAGCCCTCGCACTTTAGCGAAATTCAAAGATATACCCACCATTTTAGCTATACTATCGCTGTATCTATTGACTTCAAAAGGTTCATTGGAGAACGCTTTAACAATACTAAAATTCTGTAGGGTTTCTTCAACTATTACATTTGTCTTAGCAAGCTGATCTTGTCTCTCTTTGCTTAATTTCTTTATATACCTACCAAAAGTCATCGCCAGTACAACTACCACAGGGATCACCAGCAACATAATTAAAAAAAGTTTAGGCATAAGAAAGGCCAAAATAACGATGCCGAAAAGTAGTATTAACACCTGTCTTATGAATTCTGCAAGAGTGATAGAAAAAACTGATTGTAACTGTTCCACATCTGCTGTTATCCTACTGGTGAGTTCACCCACTCTAAAACCCTCAAAATAATCCATAGATTGAGTAATCAATCGTCCATATAAATCACGCCTGATATCTGCCATTCCTTTTTCACTTACATTAGCAAAAAGGATTGTTTGTACAAATGATAGTAATGCTCTCAATGCTAAAATTAACATCATGAGTACTCCCCATTGATTCAGATTTAATGGAAATCTTGTTTCTGCCCCTGTGGCTGCATTAACCATTTCTCCAGGTATCCCCATGATCATCATCATAAGCACACTTCCGATAACTAATAGAGTCAACGCACCGAAAAAGTATCCGCTGTATGGTTTGATATAACTAAAAATTTGCCTGGCACTTTTTAGTCCATCTTTTGTTATTTTCTTTTTTGTTTCCTCTTTCGACATTCAATTTATTCGATTAGCAAAAGTACTATTCTAATACTGAAGTTAATTAGACAATAAATAGTTCGAAATTTCTCGCATACTTCCAAAATTCTTTGCTTCGCTCTGATTTAGCTCCATTTCATTTTTGGGATTGTATGCTATTGTATCAATTCCAGCATTAACTGCCCCCATGATTCCTGGCATAGTGTCCTCAATAACTACAGCACATTCTGGGCTACAATCAAAATAAGCTAAAACGCTTTGGTATAAAGTAGGATCGGGTTTCCATTTTTGAAAATCATACGCACTAAAAATGTGATTCGGGTCAAATAAATCTATAAGGCCAGTAACACCTAAAGTAACATCCATTTTTTCTTTTGGGCCATTCGATGCGATACAATAAGGAACGGGTAGCTGTTTTATCAAGTCATCGACCCCAGGTACTATTTCCAACTCGTCTTTAAACACTTGTATGCATCTATGCCGATAATCTTTTTCAAACGCTACTTTGTCGAAGGAACCAATCTGTGATTCCATATATGTAGTAATATGCATCATATTTTTGCCTGCGAAGTCCTCCAAGGCCTCATTAAAAGCTAATTCTATACCCATTTCTTGCATCATCTTACAGATCAATCTCATAGTAACTGGCTCGCTATCGACCAGAGTACCATCACAATCAAAAATGACTAAATCATATTTCATCTATCCGTATAATTATTATCAGGCGCAAAAATAACTTAAGCTTAATCAAAAATAGATAGAATAATCATGGCTGCACCTATAGGAAATATGTGACATGCAAATTCTTATTGTAGCTATACAGGACTGAATAAAATTAAATTCCAAAGCAAAACTTAATAACACAATAAAAGAGAAGTTTTTAACTCGAAGTATAGAACTATTTTGATCTAACAAATAATTTATAGGCCAATAATTATGACAATAGAATACTTACTCATATTTTGCCTCTATTAACTAACAAAATGGGCTTGAGAAAATTTGGATACCAAATACAAACACAATCTGCACATAATCAAAATCCTCTTTTTCTTAATAAGTCTAAAACGATTTAACAAATTATTTAATAAGAATTGAACTGTATGAAAAGTAAAAACTACTTAACTAAGTTTTTCTATCTATTCTGTATGGTCATGACGAGTACCATGATGATAGCACAGGGAACAATTAGTGGAACTATCACCGATGATACTGGTGAGGCACTAATTGGGGCTAATGTTATTGTACAAGGTACCACTGACGGAACTATCACAGATTTTGATGGAAACTACAGCATTACAACACCTACAAAATTCCCATTGACTATAGTGGTGAGTTTTACTGGTTACAACACTCAAGAAATTGAAGTAACTGGACCAACCAATGGTTTAGATGTTGTTTTGACTGAAGGTGTATTGATCGGTGAAGACGTAGTTATTTCTGCTTCAAGAAGAAGGGAGAAAATTCAAGAAGCACCTGCCTCAGTATCTGTATTAACAGCTCGTAAGCTCGAAGCGACACCTAATGACAATGCGGCAAGAGCGATTATAAATGAGCCAGGTGTCTATATTCAGCAGCAAGGAGCTGGTCGTGTCAATGTACAGCTAAGAGGAGACGGTGGATTATTTGGTTCAGCCACTTTCCCAATATTAGATTACAGATCATTATCGGGTCCTGGATTAGGTACATTTGATAACTTAAACTCTCCATTGAACAATATTGATATTGAGCGTGTAGAGGTAGTTAGAGGTCCTGGTTCTGCATTATATGGCCCAGGTGTTACAGCTGGTGTTGTACATTTTATAAGTAAGTCCGCCATTGATAAGCCTGGAACAACCGTCGAACTCATGGGTGGTGAACTCAGTACAATAGGTGCTTCACTAAGACACGCTACTAAAGTGTCGGATAAATTTGGTTTCAAAATCAATGCGGTCATGAAAAGAGGAAATGAATTTACCTATGATCCTAATGACCCCGTTGATGCGGCGATGATCGGACTCACACAAAATCAGATCTTTAGACCGTCTATATCAAATAATGTTGTTGACGTTACCTCACAAGGAACACTTTTATTAGATCAAAACGACTTAGATCCAGATGGAGACGGTAATCCAATACAAGATCACTGGAAATCTTTTGCACTAAATGGCACATTAGAGTTCAGACCTCAAGATGATCTTTCTTTGGTCTTTTCTGGTGGAACCAACAGTGCGTCGGCACCATTTTACAATTCACAAGGAGTTGGATTGTCTCAAGCTACTGAAACATGGTTTCAAGGTAGAGTTCAAAAAGGTGGACTATTTGCACAGGCGTTCTGGTTAAGAAACAATGGAGGATCGGATGATAATCCGACCTTCTTATATCAAACTGGATTAGAAACAGGTATTGATAGAACACAATTAGAAGCACAACTTCAATATAATTTTGATACTCCTAACTTTTTGAATGCTAATTGGACAGCAGGATTTGATTATAGATTATCAACTAATGATACCAATAATTCTGTTTATGGTAGAGAGGAGCAGGATGATGATTTTGGAATTGTAGGAGGATACTTACAGACTAAATTAGCATTAGGTAGTAAGCTGGATTTAGTATTAGCAGGTAGATATGATCAGTTTAACTTCTTAGATGAGGGAGCTTTTCAACCAAGAGCAGTATTCGTATTCAAGCCAAGTCCTAAACATACTTTTAGAGCAGGATTCAACAGAGCCGTTGGTGCGCCTTCTCAATTACAAGTCAATATTGACTTCCCTGTAACTGGATTTAATGTTCCTGGCGTAGGAACTGTAGGTTATGCGTGGTTACTGGGTAACAAGGGACAGCAAACTTTTGGTGACAATCCTATGATTGTTTGGAATTCATTCTTAGGTGGATTAGGATTACCAAATCTTCCAGTTGGCACTCCAGGATTACCTAATGCTGTAGCATATGGTTTAGCCACTCAAGGATTACTTCCTCAATTAGTACCAGGACTTATACAAGGAATGGTTGCTCAAGGAGTACCTGTTGATATAGCAACCAGTACAGGGAATAATCTGGTAGGATATTTAAGTAATCCTGCTAATTTCCCAGGTGGATTTACTGGTCAATTCGAAGGATTCAACTTATTCAACCGACAACCTCTTGATTTAATCGATGCGCCTTCAGCTTCATTGAGAACTGAGGATACTTGGGAGATAGGCTACAAAGGCCTGTTTGGAGATAAATTAGGAGTTGCAATTGATGTCTATAACCGTAAAATAGATGGTGCCACATTATTCACTGGAATAAGTCCAACTTATCAATTGAACAATTTGAATATTGCCGCTGACTTGATGAGCAATTTAAATTCTAATGGAATTCAAGACTTCCTTGCTTCAGAATTAGCTGCTTTAGGACCACTGGCTGCACCTTTGGCCGCAGGACTTACACAACAAATAGTAGGAGGATATTCTGCAGCAGCAGCAGCAGCAGAAGCACAATTAGGACCTGGGTTAACCGGATTTGGTGATAATTACGTGATGGCATGGACTCCAACTCAAGAACTTCCTGATGTAGGATTCCCTCTTTATGCAGCTGGATATAGAACATTCGAAGATTATAACTATTGGGGATCTGATATAGGATTAAACTATTTCATTAATAATGATTTATCCATATTTGGTAACTATTCATGGACTTCAGAGAATATCTTCAATCCGACAATTAGAGGTGTTGCTGGTACAGAGAGAACATCTATCTCACAGCCGACTAATCGATATAGATTAGGTTGGAACTTGACACCAGAATATGGCTGGAGAGCTAACATGGCTTTCCAACATGATCCATCATTCCCAGTATTCTTAGGTCAATACTCAGGTGATACCGATGTTAAGAACTTGGTAGATGCAGGTGTTGGTTACAAATTTGATAATGGGTTATCTCTTGCGCTTACAGCTCAAAACCTATTTGACAATGAGTACAGAACATTCCCTAACTTCCCTACTATTGGAAGAAGAGTTATCGGTACATTGACTTATACATTTGGAGATGAAGGAGCTCCAGATGCTGATGGTGATGGCATCAGAGACAAAAAAGATGCTTGTCCTAATATCGCTGGATTAAAAGAATTTGGCGGATGTCCTGATAGCGATGGTGACGGTATCATAGATTCTCAAGATGATTGTCCAATGAATGCAGGAGATGCAGCTAATGGCGGATGTCCTGATAGCGATGGTGATGGTGTATTAGACAAAAACGATGCTTGTCCTAATGATGCCGGAACAGTGAATGGATGCCCTGATGCTGACGGTGACGGTGTAGCTGACAGAAATGATGCTTGTCCTAATGCTTCTGGAACTCTTAATGGTTGCCCTGATGCTGATGGTGATGGTGTAGCTGATAAAGATGATGCATGCCCTAATGCTTCTGGAACTCTTAATGGGTGTCCTGATAGCGATGGTGACGGTGTAGCTGACAAAGATGATGAGTGTCCTAATGTAGCTGGGGACGCTGCTAATGGATGTATGTCAGATAGCGACGGTGACGGTGTAAATGATGATGTGGACGCTTGCCCTAATGTAGCTGGAACTCTTAACGGATGTCCAGATAGTGATGGCGATGGTGTAGCCGATAAAGATGACAAATGTCCTAATTTAGGTGGCGTTGTAGGACCTGATGGTTGTGCAAAACCAGTACCTGCTGCTGCTACTGAGATATTTACAAGAGCGCTACAAGGAGTAAACTTTAGATCGGGACAAGCCGTTTTGACTAATGCTTCTTATTCTATCCTTGATGAGGTTGTCGCTGTGATGGGTCAATATAGTGACCTTATGTTGACAATCGAAGGACATACCGACTCTCAAGGAAATGATGACAAAAACATGGAATTATCTAGTAAGAGAGCACAAGCTGTTCAGACTTACTTAATGGAAAAAGGAGTTGCTGCTTCAAGGATGAAAGCAGTAGGATTTGGAGAGTTAGTTCCTATAGCAGATAATAATACTGCCGCAGGAAGAGCTCAGAATAGAAGAGTAGAATTAAAAGCGAATTATTAAGATTCTCTTTTAATTAAAAATAGAAAGCCGAATCAGAATTCTGATTCGGCTTTTTTTATCAACTTATTTAATAAGTATCCTATTCATGATCAGTAATAGGATATGTAGCTATCAAGAAAACAGCGATTGTAATTTCATCGCAACTCCCATATCTCCGTCAATTTTGATTTTTCCAGACATTACTGCACCCATAGGGTTAAGATCTCCATTTACTAAACGAGTGAAATCATCTTGAGATATTTTTATTGTGCAATCAGCATCTACATTTTCTGCACTGACGGTGTTTTCACTTAGAGTGCCGTCTATAAAAAGCTGATCATCCCCGAAATCAAATTTAAGAGTCTTCCCTAGAGGAGATGCTGAACTCGCTTTGACTCCTACATCAGAAAGTATTGACTCAAAGGTAGCATTCACCTTAGGAACTTCTTTTGTATTATTGGACCGTTCCACTATATTCTTAGATGATTTAGGATTATCATAATTCACATCATCTATTATAATCTTAGCTATAATCTCTCTCATGATCTCAGAAGATCCCCCACCGATAGTGCCGACTCTTACATCTCTATACATTCGAGCTAAAGGGTATTCCTCCATAAATCCATAGCCACCATAAAACTGAAGACATTGAGTAGCGACTTTTTCGGCCAATTCTGTTGCTAATAACTTTGCCATAGAGCAAAGTTTAACATCATATATATTATCAGCGTACATCTTACAGCAATGATAACTGAATGCCTTGAGCGCTTCAACTTCTGAAGCGAGCTGCGCTATGCGATGTCTCAAAACCTGAAACTTATTTATGGATCTCCCAAAGGCCTCCCTCTCTGACATATATTGTAAGGTCATCTCTATAGCTGTCTCCATACCAGTAACTGCCCCAGGCACCGCACATAATCGTTCTAATTGCAATCCATTCATTAAATAATAAAACCCTCTTCCCTCTTCCCCAATTAGGTTCTCTACAGGAACTTTCACATTATCAAAATTAATCTCTGCTGTATCCGAACAATGCCATCCTAATTTTTTCAATTTTCGAGTAGACACACCATCCATTTTTTGTTCGATCACCAAAAGACTTACTCCAGCTGCTCCAGCTTCTGGATCTGTCTTTACTACAGTAACTATAAAATCACCATAAACCCCATTAGTTATAAATGTCTTGGAACCATTTACGATGTAATAATCGCCTTCCCTTTTAGCAGTAGTCTTAATGTTCTGTGCATCAGAACCTGCACTTGGTTCGGTAATGCCAATCGAACTTATTAAGTCTCCTGAAATTATACCAGGTAAATACTTTTGCTTGAGCGCTTCAGATCCAAACTTAAGAATATTTGGACATGACATATACTGAACAACCTGTTGTGTGATAGCAAACCCTCCAGAATTCATTCTACATAGCTCTTCATTAAAAACTACATCATAGAAGAAATCAAGATTGGCTCCTCCATATTGCTCGGGATATGATAACCCTAAAAATCCCATATCACCCATTTTTTTCCAGATATCTCTAGGTGTACGTCGTTGCTCTTCCCATTTTTCGATATTGGGAGCTACCTCTTTTTCTAAAAATGCTCTCAAGCTTTCACGAAACATTTCGTGCTCTTCGGTAAAGTAATAGCTATTCATTTAATATTTTTTTTTGAAAGATTATTCGACAAATAAGTCTTTAAATAATGTTTTAGATGTGTCGACAGCATAAGAATCAAAATTATCAACCCCTGACTCCTTCAAGACATCTTCATCTATAAAGAAGTTACCCGTACACGTTTTACTATCTCGTGATAATATTTCGAATGCTGCATCAGCCATTATGCTTGGCTTTCTACTACAGGCCATCATATCATCACCTCCAAGTGCAAACTTAACTGCGGCAGTTGCTATAGTGGTTTGTGGCCATAGCGCATTAGCTGCAACCCCATATTTCTTCAACTCCTCAGCTAAACCTAAGACCGTCATACTCATACCATACTTGGACATAGTATATCCCAGATGTGCCCCAAACCATTCAGGTTTAAGATTAAGAGGTGGCGACAGTGTCAAAATATGTCCATTATTAGATTTTTTCAGAAAAGGAATGCAGTACTTACTTACCATAAATGTCCCTCGAACATTTATCGAATGCATTAAATCGAACCTTTTCATCTGAAGATCTTCAGTATTGGAGAGGTTAATTGCGCTGGCATTATTCACTAAGACATCTATGCCTCCAAAATGATCTACTGCTTTATCAATGGCATTCTTAACAATCTCTTCTGAGCGCACATCAACGATCAGAGGAAGTGCTCTACCCCCTGCTGCTATTATTTCATCTGCAGCTGAATAAATAGTACCCTCTAATTTTGGATGAGGTTCTGCGGTCTTAGCGGCAACAACAATGTTAGCCCCTTCTCGAGCCAATCTTAATGCTATGGCTTTACCTATTCCTCGACTTGCTCCACTAATAAATGCAGTTATATTTTTCATAATTTATGTTCTGTTTATCCATATTACTTTTCGATCATTTGAGTGCCAATTCAAATAATGCTGAGAGTACTTATTGTCCAATTCGCCTCTCTTGACCTTTAATGTTGGCGTGAGAAGATTATTCATTTCACTCCATTCGTCCCGATCAACTATAATCGTAGAGACACGTTGATAATTGGCTAAATTATTATTGAGCTCTCCTAATGATTTTTCCAGGGATTCATTGACTTCTTCTATCGTCACGGACTTTGCCTTTTCGGATAGATTGAGCATACATATAGGCTGAGGAATACCTAATCCAGCGACACAACATTGCTCTATATATTCATTTTTAGAAAGAACTTCCTCCATGGGGTTTGGAGTAATGTAACTCCCCTTAGAAGTCTTAAAAGCATCTTTAACTCTTCCGATCACCCTAACAAATCCATCTGAATCAATTGATCCTCTATCACCACTATGCATCCAGCCATCGATCAATACCTCTTTAGTTTTCTCAAGATCTTTATAATAACCAGTCATCATATATGGAGACTTCATTAATATCTCTTGTGTATCAGAATCTATCTTCACTTCGCCATGAGGTATTGCTCTTCCTACAGAATCAGCAGGCGTGTTTAAGTCGACACCATTGGTCATAGAACCACATACCTCAGTCATACCATAAGCCTCTATAAGATGAAGGCCGAGAGATTGATACCACTCTTTCAAAAAGCGGGGAGTAATAGCAGCTCCGGTAGCAACTATTTGCGCATCACGAAGGCCGAGAGCAGTACGCACTTTCTTTTTGATAAACCTTGAAACAAATGGTATCTTAAAAAGTAGATCTAATTTTTTTTGTGAAGTTTGAGCTGTAACACCAAGATAAAATTTAGTCCAAATTCTCGGAACTGCAAAAAGAATAGTCGGTTGGGTATCTCGGATGTTTTTAGCGAATGTATCTAAACTCTCAGCAAAAGAGATCATACCTCCTACATATAGACAAGGTACTTCCAAACCCATACGCTCTCCGACATGATTAAGTGGAAGAAAAGAAAAAAAACGCTTAGGGTTCATCTTATAAATTCCTACAAAACCCGATTCCTTTTCATTCTTCATTAATAGCGCTGGAGTTCGATGTATATGCATCACTCCCTTAGGCTCACCGGTTGTACCCGATGTGAATTTTATAGTCCATAGGTCATCTAAGTCAGGAATAAAGCTCGCCTGATTCAAAGGAGAATTTTCTATTATTGACGACCAACTTTCACCTTGTTCTATGACCGCATTACCTGTATACTCTCCAAAATTAATAATCTTAACATCATTTGGAATAGCCTCAATTTTATCACCCCATGTATCTAATTTTCCTACAAAAATGGCTTTACAATCACTCTTTTCAACAACAACTTTTAGTTGCTCCTTGGGTAGGCTGGCATACAGTGGTACAGATACACAGCCTGTCATCATAATAGCCAAATCAGCAATAACCCAGTGATAACAGTTTTTAGATAAAATACAAATATGATCTCCACGATTAAGGCCCAATGAAAGCAAATGAGATGAAACTTTTCTTGCTTCTACTCCGGCTTCAGCATATGTCAATGTCTGCCAAGAATTGCCCTTCGGCTGGCGTAAAAAGATTTCATCGGGAGTCGTCGCTTCCCAATGGTAAAACATTTCTATAATACTTTTAAGCTCTTTCATTGTACTATTTTTTTACTGTTTCATCATATTTCTCATGGTTTTGATCAAACCCATTCTATCTGAAGATAAATGTTCGCATCCATCTACATAAAGCGTTACTCCACTTATATAAGACGAAAGTGGGCTACTCAAGAATAACACTGCATTGCTCACATCTTCCACAGTACCAAATCGACCAAAGAGATTTTCTTTTCGAGCTTTGTTAAAATCATCTTGAATCTGCTGTGGATAGGTACTTAATCCAGAGGACTCTATAGTGCCAGGAGCTACACAATTAATTCTAACACCACTTCTTGCCCATTCTTGTGCTAATGTTTTAGTAAGGTTCTCCACACCAGCTCTCGCTGCACCTGTGTGAGCCATACCTGGAAATCCTCGATATGTATTGGCTACAATATTTACGATAGTCCCACTCTTTTGTTGGTGAAAGAAAGAATTATAAATCACCTGTGAGACATAAAATGTACCATTTAAATTGTTGTTAATCACTGAAGCCCACCCGTTTTCACTAATCAATTCAGCAGGAGCTGGGAATTGACCGCCAGCATTATTAATGAGTATATCAACCTTCCCAAATGTTTCTTTAATCCGAGACGACATTGCTTTTATATCCTCCATTTTTCGGATATCACATGCAATACATTCTACATTGCCATATTTACTAAGCTCAATTGTTGCTTGTTTTAGTTCTTTTTCCTTTCTGGAACATATAAAAACCTTGGCACCGTAGCTTAAAAAGTCTTTAGCTATTTCATAGCCGATTCCTGATCGACCACCTGTAACTAATGCCACCTTGTCTTTAAACAATTCTTTTTGATACATCATGACCAACTTTAGTGTCTAAATGGAATATTCAACATTTCCCTCGCTTCTTCAGTCGTCGCTATCTGCCTTCCTATTAATTGGGCTAATTTGGCACCTTCCTCTACCAATTCTCCATTGCTTTTTGCCATTTCTCCTGAAGGCAAATAGAAATTGTCCTCCATTCCAACTCTAAAGCTCCCCCCCATCGCAGCGGCGATAGCGGATAGCCTCCACTGATCTCTACTAATCACTATAGATTGCCAGTGCCTACCCTCAGGCACTTGTTTAATCTGGTGTATTAAATTTTCTGGAGTTGCCGGAATTCCTCCCATAACTCCCATAACAAGACTATAGGTTGCATTATCTGGCAACAATCCCATATCTCTAAAAATATCAGCATTACGAATATGTCCTGTATCAAAGCATTCCATTTCAGGACAAGTCCCAGCTTCATTGATCAAATTGATCACATATTGCATAGTGGTATATGAGTTTTCAAAAACACCATCCCAATAGAATTTCTTATTCTTTTTTGAATATATCGCATAATTCATTGAACTCATATTGAATGCGGCTACATCAGGTCGAGTCACTGGAATATGTTTCATTCTTTCTTCCTTACTAAGTCCGATAGCACCTGTAGAAAAATTGATTATCACATTGGGGCATCTTTGACGTACTTCCTCATGAATTGCTTCAAATACTTCAGTTCTCCAACTTGGGGTTCCATCATCCTCACGGGCATGTATATGCAAGATAGAAGCTCCAGCATCAACTGCTCTCCGACCCTCTTCACCCAATTCTTTAGGTGTATATGGTATATGAGGGCAGTGATTTCGATTAGTAGCTGCACCAGTTAAGGCACATGATAGTATGAGTTTCTTCACTATATAGATTTATTTGATAATTATTGCCCAGTCCACTTGGGTTTTCTTTTCTCCTTAAATGCAGCGAGTCCTTCTCTGCCATCTTCTGAAGCAATTGTTTTTTGCAGCATATCAAATAGATACTTATGCTCAGAAGCAGAAGGTAAAATATGGTCATATGATTCTAAACCCATCCGAATAGCTGATGGGCTATTTTGTCTTAATTCATTTATGATATCCCCGACCGCCCCATCGATTTCTTCAGCCTTACAAATGTGGCTCACCAACCCATAATGTAGCGCATCCTTAACTGGTAAATTATAGCCTCTGATACACCAATCTATCACTTTACGTGCAGGCATAACTTTTAACAGGGCCGCCATTACTTGAAATGGATATAATCCTCTCTTAACTTCGGGTAATCCAAACTTTATGTCATCCTGTGCAATCACAATATTGCAGCCTGCCAAAAAGAAAAATCCACCTGCATATACATCACCAGTAACCTTAGCAATGGTTGGTTTATATACCTTATTAAATAATTCTCCTATCAAGACTTCACCCTTGGGAGATGGTATAGTTGAGTCATTTTCTTCGATTATCCCTATCATTGCCTTTAAGTCAGCGCCGGCACAAAATATGTTGCCTTTTGCACCTAATACGATCATCCAAATTTGATTATTGAAATGTGCATAATGCAATGCAAACGCAATCTCATTTACCAATTGAGGGTGTAGAGCATTTTTCTTATTAGCTCTATTCAGAGTGAGGTAAAGCACGTTTTCTTTTTCTTCAACCAGTAGATAGGCAAACGTTTGCTCATGTATATTTGATACTTCTTCTTTTTGATATAAATTCATCATGATTTAATTCTTCAATCCTTCATTTTAAGCATTAGAAATCCAGCTTCAATAACCTGATTATCAGATACATACACCTCATCTACCACACCTGACTCGTCTGCCTCAATGGTACTCTCCATTTTCATAGAGCTTATCACTAAAAGGCTATCTCCTTTTTCAACCGTCTGCCCATCTACTACGAGGACCTTGACAACTTGTGCAGGCATTGGAGCAATATAGCCCCCTGTTTGTTGTTCAACTTCTTTATGAGGAAGACGTGGGAGTTTTCTCACCACTATATTGCCAATATGAGGAGTATGTATATAGGCTTTATGAAGGTCATTAACTATAGAAAAAGATCTTCTCAGACCATCAACCTCGATACAAATTTCATCAGATCCAACAGTGGCTATAGCTACATTTAGCACATTATCATCAATGATAAATTCCAATTTATTTTCCCTCAAGTATTTGTATTTGACTGGATACTTTTCATCCTCCAATTGGTACAGGACAAATTGGTGCTCATAAAAGCTATTTCGCCAACCAGAAGGCATCGACTTTAGCAAAGTGCGTTGATGATTTCTATTGTACCAGTCATAACAAGTAATCGCTATTAATGCCAGAACTAATTCGTTTTGATCAGTCGGCGGGGCTTTGTCAATAGCGATAAAATCATTGATAAAATGTGTATCATAATCACCCTTCCTAAAATTGTCATGATCAATTATTTGTAACAAAAAGTCTTGATTGGTGACCATGCCAGCACAAGTCATATTTTTTAGTACGTAGGACAATTTTCTATGAGCCGTTGCCCTGTCTGCAGCCACGACTATCAACTTAGATATCATAGGGTCATAGTACATAGATATCTCAGATCCCGATTTAACCGCAGTATCCACTCTCAATCCTTCAACCATTGGATAGCTCAACTTTAAGATTCGTCCGGTTACTGGATTAAAATCATTATATGGATCTTCTGCATATAACCTCACTTCTATAGCATAACCCTGAGCGCTTACATCATCCTGTTTAATAGGTAAAGATTTGCCTTGAGCACACTGTATTTGTAGTTGAACTAAATCTAAACCTGTTATTTCCTCCGTTACAGGATGTTCAACCTGCAGTCGAGTATTGACCTCCAAAAAATAAAATTCTCCTGTCCGATCATCAAATATGAACTCTACAGTACCAGCATTATCATACTTGATGGCTTTAGCAGCATTTACTGCAGCTTCCCCCATAGATGCACGCAACTCTGGTGTCATTATCGGAGATGGGCTTTCTTCTACTACTTTCTGGTATCGTCGTTGTATCGTGCACTCCCTCTCTAAGATGTGGATATAATTACCATGTCTATCTCCAAATATTTGAAATTCAATATGACGTCCCGATTCCACATATTTTTCAATAATTAATTCATCATCCCCAAATGCATTAAGTGATTCTCTCTTGGCGGCATCTATAGCCTTATCCAATTGATCAGATGAATGAACAATCCGCATACCTTTTCCCCCACCCCCAGCTGTTGCTTTCAGTAGTAGTGGAAATCCTATTTTCTTAGCTTCGATGATCAAGCGATCCTTAGACTGGTCTTTGCCTTGATAACCTGGTACCGTTGGGACTTTATTTTTAATCATGATATCTTTCGCCTTAGATTTAGAGCCCATGGCATCTATGGCTTCAGGATGAGGACCAATAAATATTAATCCTTCTTCATGACATCTTCGAGCGAAGTCAGCATTCTCTGATAAAAATCCATAACCTGGATGAACAGCATCCACCTTGGTTATTTTAGCCGCACTAATAATCTTATCTATGGCTAAATATGAATCTGCAGGGTTGCTTGGCCCTATATGAATTGCCTCATCTGCTTCTTTTACATAAGGTAGATTTGAATCTGCATCCGAATATACGGCGACTGACCTTATGCCCATTTTACGGCACGTTCTACTCACACGAGCAGAGATTTCTCCTCGATTGGCTATAAGAATCGAATTAATTGTACTAATGTCTCCAAACTCCATATCCTGCTGCACCTTTAATTTCTTGATTATACAATACCGCTAAACTAAAACCGAGATGGTTTCGAGTCTCTCGAGGGTCTATGACTCCATCATCCCACATCTGTGATGTAGAATACCAAGAAGTAGACTTTGATTCTACCTCAGCAACTAACATGGCTTTGAGCATTGCACCTTTTTCTTCATCATATTCTTGTCCCAATGATTTAGCAGATGCTTTTTGGACTATTTCCATAACACCAGCTAATTGTTCACTCCCCATCACACCGATTTTGGCATTAGGATAAGTAAATAAAAACCGGGGATCATACGATCTTCCATTCATTCCATAATTGCCTGCTCCATAAGAATTACCTATCATAAGAGTGATATGAGGCACCTTACTATTAGAAACCGCATTGATCAATTTTGCTCCATTTTTAATAATACCTCCTTCCTCATAAGCTTTGCCTACCATATATCCAGTAGTATTTTGCATAAAAATCAGTGGAATATTATTCTGGTTAGATAACTGGATAAATTGTGCAGCCTTATTGGCAGACTCAGAAAATATAACACCGTTATTGGCCAGAATCCCAACTGGATATCCATGTATCTTTGTCCATCCCGTTATCATCGAACTGCCATATTCTGCTTTAAACTCACTAAACTTGGATCCATCGGTCACTCTCATTATGAGCTCTCTTGCATCAAAGGGTACTTTAGTGTCAGCACTCACCACTCCCAAAATCTCTTCTTGATCATATATAGGATCTTCTATCTCTTCGTCGGGCACATAATGCGGTTTACCTACATCAATGATTGACATAATTTCTCTGGCTCTTCGTATAGCATCATATTCGTCTTCTGCCAGATAATCTGATACTCCACTAATTCTACTGTGCATTTCTGCGCCACCCAATTCTTCATCGTTTGCGACTTCATTTGTGGCCATTTTAACCAAAGGAGGTCCTGCTAAAAATACTTTGGCCGCTTGTTTCTGAAAAATTGAAAAATCGGACATGCCTGGTATATATGCCCCCCCTGCGGTAGCATTACCAAAAACGCAAGATATAGTAGTGATCCCCATTTGGGACCGGCGAGTTATTTCTCTAAATGATTCGCCTCCATAATTAAATATTTTTGCCTGATCTGGTAGATTTGCGCCCCCACTTTCAACCAAGTTAATGGAAGGCAATCTATTTTCTCTTGTTATTTGACCAATTCTCAAACCTTTAAATGCAGTTGCATAATCTACAGAACCGCCCTTGCGAGTACCTACATTGCTATTTATCAAGCATAATTTGCCAGAAACTAATCCTATACCAGAAACATTTGTCCCTCCAGCTCCAAAACCACCTTTTGTTTCCAATCCAGCCAGAGGTAATAATTCTAAAAAAGGACTATCTCTATCAAGTAATAACTCAAGCCGTTCTCGTGCTAATAATTTGCCTCTTTTTCTTGCTCTTTCCAGATGCTTTTCCTTTCCTTGAAATCTGCTTTTCTTGAGGTGTTCTCTTAATTGGTCACAAAAAACACGCATAGCCTCTTGATTTTTTTTAAAAGACTTACTGTTTGTGTTTATTTTAGATTTTAATACTTGCATTCATCAAATTGTAACTAATGAGTTGATATCTGTGATAAAGGGGGATCCCAAATTCTCCAAAACTTCCTTTCCAAAAAATTTCTCAAATGACCTCACCCCTTTTTCTGTAAAATGTGGCAACAGTAATGACCAAATCATTCGATCACCGTCTTCCTTTGTCTTAACTCCTCGAATGACTTGCTGTGGCAACCAAAAAAAAGTCAACATCCAAGTCGTCAACGCCAAATTATTGTAAACGCCTGGATAGGGTTCTTCTTTCATATTACCCAATTCTATAGAAAACGCTATAGCCGCCTTATTATCAGCAATAGTTTGTGCAGTCATCTTTCTGAATTGACTTTGTATTATAGGGTGTTTTAGCACATGTGGATCGATAAAAATAAAGCTATACTGGCGTTGGTACTTATAATACAGTTGTACTTCGTTGTTGAGATTTTCAAAAGATGGTAACCTCCGAGACTTACTTTTTTCAGCCTCTATCCTGTTCCACATTTGAGTAGCGATTGCCTCTAACAAACTGTCCTTATCCTTAAAATGATAAGTCAAATTACCTCTACTCATGTTAAGTTCTTGAGCGAGCTCGAATAAAGTAACTTGTGCATAGCCTGTCTTATTAAAATATTCTACAGACTTACTAAGGATATAGTCTTTTTTGTTAGGCATACGGTTTTGTAATTATCTGAAAAGTAATATAATTTTTAGATATTAGTCAATAGTGACTAATATAATTTATAGATATGCCTATAAAAAAGTGTGATTTAAAGTGACCTATTGAATATTATTACGTCTTAAGAGTATAGTAATAGGATTTATTTTTGGTTGATACAATAAAAAGCCCCTTCTCAGGGGCTTTTTTAATTTATTGCTTCACATCAAATTGATATACTGTAGTTGAAGTATATCTCTGCCCAACATCTAGTGTTGTAGAAGGAAACGTAGATTGATTAGGAGAATTTGGAAAGTGTTGAGTTTCGAGACAGAACCCTTGTCGCTTAGTATAAACTGACTCAGACTTACCCTTTATGCTATCTATAAAATTGCCCGTATATAGTTGAACACCTGGCTCAGTACTAAAAACCATCATTCTTCTTCCAGAAATTTCTGAATAAACTTGAGCCACTTCATTTAATGCTCCGTTAAGACCATCTCTGACAACGAAATTATGATCATAACCTCCTCCCAACTTCAATTGGGGATGCTCACTTTCAATCCTCGCACCAATCCGAGTCAGTACTCTAAAATCAAATGGCGACTTGGTCACATCCTTTAGTTCACCAGTAGGAATCATATTGCTATCAACAGGTGTATACTGGTTTGCATTAATCAAAAGTTGATGTCCCAAGATATCCCCAGAACTATGCCCATCAAGATTGAAATAGCTATGATTGGTAAGGTTGCAGATGGTCTTTTGATCAGTTGCTGCCTCATAATCAATTCTTAACGCATTGTTCTCATCAAGAGAAAACTTCACAATGACATTTAAATTACCAGGAAAACCCTCTTCTCCATCAGGACTTAAATATTCTAATTTGAGAGTATTGGGGCCCTCAATTTCAGCTTTCCACATTTTCTTGTCAAATCCAGAAACTCCTCCATGTAAAGAATTTGGACCATTATTAGCCTTTAAGGAGTAAGATATTCCATCTAAAGAGAATTGTGCATTCGCGATTCGATTGCCATATCTACCCACTGTTACCCCAAAATATGGATGTGGGGCGATATAGGATTGAATATCATCAAAGCCTAGTACCACATCACCAAGCATGCCATTTTTATCAGGTGTTCTTATAGAGGTAATTGTTGCCCCAAAATTTATAATATCGACTTCCATCACCCCATTAGAAAGAGTGTATAAATCTACAGACCCAGTTGCATCGTTACTGCCAAATATAGCTTTAGAAATCATAGTCTTATTCTTAATAACAGTATTCAAGGAATTAGTCTCAGACTTACAAGATGTTATAAGTAAAGCAGCAATAGCTACACATTGGATTAGTATATATTTTATGTAATAATTATCCACTAAAATATACATACGCCACTAAAATTAAAATGACTACAGCTATAGACCAAGCTATGTCACTGGTTGCATAACTATTTTTGATATAGGCTTTTTCTTCGTCAGATACTGTACCAAATGCCAAGCCCTTAATTTTGTTATAATCAGGTGCTTCTGTAGCATAACTTACCCCTATCATAACAGCAGAACATATGAGCAAAATCAGTATGCTATAATATTGAAAAAACATACTATTGATAATCCAAAAAAACGAACCTTCTTGATAAGCATGACCCGATAAAGCCACGGGAGTATCAATGGCCAGTCGAAATATTCCTAAAGCAAATCCGACTCCCAATGTCCAAAGACAACCCTTAGCATTTAAGCGTTTATTGAAAATACCAAAGAAAAATACCACAAAAATAGGTGGTGCCAAATAACCTTGAACACTCTGTAAGTAGTCGTAGAGTCCTCGGCTACCCTGTATCACAGGTATCCAGAGTAAGCCAATTACAACCATAACACCTGTTGCTATTCGCCCAATGCGCACCAAACCAGCCTCAGAGGTGTTAGGTCGAAACTTAGAATACAGGTCCATGGTAAATAACGTAGATGACGCATTAAATACTCCGGCCAATGAGCTCATCAATGCAGCCAATAGTCCAGCTACAACAATGCCTCTAATGCCTGCGGGTAATACCGTCGCCACTAATAATGGGAATGCCTGTTGGGCATTAGCATTTATAATATTGCCATCCGATCCAATAAGTGCAGTGCTAATACTTTCTATTTTGCCACTTGTAGCCAATGCAAAACAGATTAATCCTGGAATTATAAAAATAAATACTGGTAGCAACTTTAGAAATGCGGCTGCGATGGTGCCTCTCCTCGCCTCTTTAAGACCTGCTGCTCCCAACATTCGCTGAACGATATATTGATCTGTACACCAATACCATAAGCCTATGACTGGTGCACAGAATAGCATGCTTAACCATGGATAATTACCATTAAAGTACCATGCCATTTCGGTGTCTGTCTTAACGGGGGCCCAGGTTCCGGTCATACCTTCCGGAACTAACGGCTTCCAAAGGTTGAACATCTCAGAACCACAAATCTCTCTTAATTCACTCCATCCTCCTAATGCATCTAATCCATACCACGTCACCAGTGCTGAACCTATAATCAATATAACTGTCTGAATGGCCTCAGTATAAGCCACCGCCTTTAGTCCACCTAAAATGGTGTATATCCCTGTCAATATGATCACTAATATCGAACCGAACCAGAAGCTATTAAGTCCCAGCACATTGAGCTCTGGCAATAGCACTCCAAACACAATACCTCCTGCAAATATGCCTACAGCTACCTTAGTCAACACATAGGCTACCAATGAAATTATAGAAAGTACCCACCTTGCTGTTGGGGTGAATCTTTTTTCTAAAAATTCAGGCATAGTATAAATACTCGAACGCATAAAGAATGGGGCCAACACCCATCCAAGAACCAATAAACACCATGCATGAAGTTCATAATGGGCCATAGCGACACCATCTGTAGCGCCAGATCCAGCGAGACCTACTATATGCTCAGATCCAATATTAGAAGCAAAAATAGATGCGCCTACGACCATCCATCCTAAGTTCCGTCCTGCTAAAAAGTATTCGTCAGAGGTCTCCTTCTGCTGTCTAATCACCCACCACGCAATGCCTAAAATTAGGGCAAAATAGGCCACTATAAAAAACCAATCTATTGGATCTAAAACTGAGTTCATACTGATATCATTAATTTATATTTTATAATTCGTTAGCTACGGCTTTTACTATTTATGTTTCAACAGGTTAGTTAGAATCGATCCAATATGGAAGTTATATGATCACAAACAGTATCTTGCTAACTAATCATGAGACCAATATAGAAATATGCCAATATAACTATGCCCCTAATCCTTATTGCAGTGCTTATGCAGAAACTTATTGAGCTATTTAAATTCTATCAAAAAATTCGTCTCCTGTCGAAAATAACAAGAGCTTGATCCTAAATAGAAGGTCAAAATGCACAAAATGAATTAGTTTAAATCACGTACTTAAACTAAATAAAATCATGAGCAATTTTGAACAGTCCATTGAGAGTTATAAAAAGACTTTCATCGACAAATTGGGTAGAGAAAATTTCGACGAAGATCTATTACGGGCAATAGCAAAGTACTTGGGACCATCGATTTATAGTAATGATAGTTCAAAAGTAGCCTGTTCTAACAAATCAGAACGCATCAGTATTAAAGAGGATTTTTTAATCACCAAGTTGGGATTGACTGACTCCAAAGAATTAGATGAGGCCATATCGGATGTGTGCACCCAAATGGGATCATCGAATCGGAACAAATATCGAGCGGTGTTCTATTATCTTCTTGTCGAGCATTTTGGCAAAGAATCTCTATTTATTCAATCAAATAGTAGTGCAGATAAGGCTACTCATAAAACGTCCAATCAAGAGGATAAAAAACAGGGTAAAGATAAACCCTCAGAAATCATCGAACGTTATGCGCTATATGCTGCGGGGGCTGGATTAGTACCTATCCCATTAGTAGATTTAGCCTCTATCTCTGCCGTGCAATATCGCATGCTCAAAAATTTAGCACATTTTTTTGACCATGTCAGCTTTGAAGATCAAAAATCTAAGTCAATCATCGCCGGATTAATAGGAGGTTTTAGTTCGTTTGAATTAGGACTATTTACGAAAGTACTTTTTAGAGGCGTTCCTATTATTGGACCTATCATCGCAGGCACTGCGGTCTCTGGGTATGCCTATTATTCGACTAAATTGATAGGAGAAATCTTTGAAGATCACTTCAATAGCGGTGGGGATCTATCTATCGGCGATCTTACTTACCAAAAAATGAAAGAAAAATACCGAGAAGGTATAAAATCGTTCAACTTAACTCCTAATACCAATTAATACTATTTGGATCTATGATATTCCAAAATCAGGCAAGAAGCTTAGAAATTTGAGCTTCTTGCTCTAAATCTTCTAATATACTATCTAACACCCTACCTATCTGAGTAGTGGTTTTGATGGCTGCTATCTTCGGCCAAGTTGCTTTTTCTCCATCTTTGATTAATTTGATTAACTTTTCGACAGAGAGCGAACTCAATAACTTATCTGGACGAATAGAGCTTACATCGGCCATGATATTAATATCTCCTATATAGTCTTGTTGTACGACCGAATTTATCGTATTGGCAGCAAAAGTGACAGAGGAAGGTAGGTACCTGAAAAATCGCTTGGCTATTGAGTAATTAAATTGAGTAGTTTCTTTCATTACGGCTTTTGTCAATTTCTTGACTGGTGCCAGAAGTTCGTTCTGATTATTAGGGTCACTTATGAATGGAAGAACTAAAGGATTAGTCAAGCTTACTATGAAATGATTGACAGCATATAGCCGAGTTAAGCGCTTGATCGGTAGATCATTGGACATAGATCCATCGATCCATTTCCGGGATGGCAAATACGGTTGTTTTTGACCATCTTTATTCTTGGCCCAAAGTGTAACCGGTGGAAAGATACCTGGCACTGCACACGACGCTAAGATGGCACTTCTGATAAACACATTTGGCGAAGCTATGGCATTGAGCAATCTTGACTTCTGCTGTGCTCCATGCGGGGAGACTGAAATGTTGATTTTCCTGCCAGTAAGTTCAAATGCTTCTTGAAAAGTCAAATCTGGGATTAGGTTATTGATGATCGACTCCAAATCTTTTTTATCTACCTTTTCTTCTTTTACAGCAATATTTTGAAAAATAACCGCTTCTTTAGCCACTTGATCCATGAAGTTTTGATTACTCAAAAATTGTATCAGTTCATTATTCGTCCGTGTACCTGCCAATCCTGCAAAAATAGAACCCGCACTTGAACCTGATATCACTTTGGGCAATAACTCTTGTTCTGCCAAGCATTGGATCACTCCTATGTGAAAGTTTCCCAATTGCCCTCCTCCACTCAACATCAATGCTGATCGACCGAAGCATAAACTGGCTCTTTTAAAAAAATCTATTTTATCCTCTAAAGCGATTGATGTCACAGTTGAATCTGCGAGATATAGCAGCGAGTCCGAAACCTGATTGACATATTCTTCTATGAGATGCTTGGTACCAATTTTAGATTGGGCATATAGTTTAGATTGCCCCATCCCGCCCATATTCCCATGGATACCTTCATTTAGAGTAAATAGAAGACCTTGGTCGTCTCTATTTTGGCGCAAAGTTTTAAGCTTTTCTAACCTCAGTCTAATCTCCGCATGATCGTATAGTGTACTATCTTCCTTACCCCTCCACTCCCGCATACCCGAGAGCGCATCATGTTCCTCAGCGAGGTCATACCAATCATGATATGATGCTGCGTTATTCATTTTCTTTTCTATAGACTTTAACTTACTCCTCATGTAATCAAAATTGTGCTGTAAACATAAACGCTTTATACCCTTGTATAGTTGATCTGACCACTATTTCTATTTTTATTTACTGGCGATGTACTTAATCGATGGTATGTAGAGAGTATAAAAAATTAAATTAATCAAGATGATTATAAACAACTCATTAAAAGTGAAATACTTCTGCTTTATTGAATTCTCATAGTTTTGACAATGAAAAGAATAAAGTGTATTGTATTTGCTCACAAGCAATTATTTTCATCAATCAAACCAATTCTTAAATCACTTCTATGCAACATATAGCCTCGACATTAATTGATCATGAAATATTTTTAATAACCATCGACAATCCTCCTAGCAATTCGCTTACGTCGTTGGTTAAAGATAAGTTTGAACAATGTATCGTAGAAATTAATTCTACCCCTCAGCTTAAGGCGGTTGTGATCACTGGTGTAGGTGACAAGTTTTGCACTGGTGATGACCTAAAGGAAGCTTTAGTTAAAAGAGAAAAGGATATCGAGTCTACCATAGCTAACCTTCATCAATTTGGGCAAATAATTACCCAAATTGAAAATATCAAAATTCCAACTATAGCAGCAATTAATGGCTGGTGTGTCGGTGGCGGATTAGAACTCGCCCTTAGCTGTGATATAAGAATTTCGGTTCCAGGTGTAGCATTCAGAGGTGCAGGTGTTAATGTAGGATTACAGGCTTCAACTTATCGGCTATCTCGCATCATAGGAGAAAGCAGAGCTAAATATATGTTACTATTGGCTAAAAGTATCAATAGTCAAATTGCATTAGAATGGGGTCTAATACACGAAGTGGTGGAACCCGCTCAACTAATAGATAGATGTATCAAACTCGCTAAAACTATAAGCTCTAAGGCTCCTCTATCCATACTTCATACTAAAGAATTAATTAATAAATCTTGGCATCTCTCCTCTGAAGAGGCGAATCAAGCCAACTGGGCTTCACTAAGCAAGCTTGCTCATACCGCAGACTACTTAGAGGCATTGCGTGCCTATGTTGATAAAAGACCACCAGAGTTCAAAGGCGAATAGACCCTAAAACTTCATACTAAAGTTCACTCCATGCCCGCCCAGCAGAAGCGATGCATTTTCACTCATGTGGATTTTAGGAATTAACAATCCTATCGAAGCACCCACCACGTAGCCTGTGATCAAATCCGTAGGAAAATGCTTGCCTGCCTCATATCTCAAATAGCTAATTACTGCGGGCACCGTTGCAGCAACAGTCCATATCAAGTACTTATTATCTGCATCGGGATGTAAATCTGTGTATACCTGTGCGGCCAAAAAAGACATTGCAGCAGTATTAGACGCATGGCCAGAGAAAAAGGATAATCTTGACCCGCCACTTAACTTCACTTCTATTGGTACTTCTGGATTATAATTATACGGTCGATATCTCTTAGCTAAAGATTTAGTGATATTGGTAAGGCCATTAGTGATTAAGAATGTTTCTATTGCCATTATTCCTACATCTGCTCCTTCTATTCTGCATTTGTGCGAGAAGTAAGTTATAAAAGGCAATGTAGCTCCTGTATATAAAATGACATCACTGATCGTCTGAGCTGTCGAAGAAAAGTTGCTGGCGGCTCCCCTATCAAATGCCGATAGCATGCTTGGATCAAAATTATTAATCTCAGCGATGGAAGCCTTATCAGCATTATTACCTAATATGATACCCAGGGTACTCAATCCTATCCCAACACCTATAATGGGTGCATCTTTTTTAAATGAGACATGATACGATTCTTGTTGGGCATAAGAGACTACTCCATTCAAAACTAAGATCAATAAGAAAAGATATACTAATGGGCATCCATGAGAGGTGCTAAAAGGTATATGTGAAAACTTATTTGGCATTAGCACAAGAATTACTGATTGCTCAATACTTCATATCCTGAGTAATATATCAAAGGTCTACCTCCATCTGCAATCCCCAAGTCGGTGACTTCACATAATATCATGTGATGATCGCCAGCTTCTATGGCATTTTTTACTTTCACTGTAAACCAACTGAGAGCCTCATCAACAATAGGACAACCATGGACCGCATTGATCTGACCTTCAAACGTGTCTTTAAATCCTGCAAAATGATCACTGATATCACGTTGTTGCTCACTTAGTATACTAATGCCCAAAATCTGACCTGAACTACACAATGGCATGAATGAAGAAGAATTCTGAATCGAAAAGAGCACCAAACATGGATCCAAAGAAATGGACACAAAAGAATTGGCCGTTAATCCAACAACCTTTTCGTTTTGATATGTAAGGACAGTAGTTATGCCAGTGGCGAATCTGCCAGCAGCTGTTCTGAATCTTTTGGGATCTATCTTCAATTATATTTTATTTAAGATTCTTTAAAAGTAGAAAAACCAAGATAAAATATGGTCCAATTCTATGATTACATTTAATAGATAAACCAATACTCCAAATGAGCTTCCTTTTCTAAATCAAGCACTTACAGCATATAAATGCAAAATATGACTCATCTAAGGTGTTTGTGATAATTTATATTTAAAACTATGATTTGATGATCTTTAACTTATAGGGAGTACTTGTACACATTTTTCAGACTCATGGCCCAAGAAAGAATATCCTTTAAAAATATTCATTTAAGCTGACTAATAATTATAT
>JAHDDE010000042.1 GCA_020629515.1 Saprospiraceae bacterium
TTAATTTATTAGCTTCATGCATCCGCATGAAGCTTTTTTTATGCATACTTTTAGGCTATATACACCACCCATTAACTAATGAAAAATGAAGGAAAAAATAAGTCTTTATAATAGGAATAGAATAGAGCTAATAGCTTTGATAGCCACTATTATTTTTTCATTACTTATTCTACTTCCAATTTTAAATGCTGACATAGATTTTTTTTTACTGCCCTTTAATTTCGCTTACTGTGTAGTGCTTTTGACGCTATTTCGATATCTTTTATTTTGGGATTATCATCCGTTACGATATTCAAAGGTTGGAAAGATTTTATTAATCTTTTTGGTACCGATTTCTTTTTTTATTCTTATTGAAGGGATACATTCTTTTGTTGAATTTAGAGATCAGGTTGGTTTACATACATTAGTTGATCATCTTGATTATAAGACTGGTAAGTTTTATGTAAATTATTTAGAGAAAGAATATATGTTTTTTTCTGTGGGAAGTCTAATCTGTGCAATACTTATGATATTCAAAATGATAAGGTCGCTATGGCGTCAATACAAATTCAATATTTAGGTATGTTTATAGGAATGACAGGACTAAGAAAGTTGTGAGTAGCGATAAAGTGACACCAATGACGAAAATCTGAAAGGCGTTTTTCATCAATACATATTTACGTCCTAAATTCTTTCCGACATAAAAGTGATCTTCAAGTATATATTCGCTGAGTTTTTCCTTGTTTTTTAAAGACTCTTGAACAAAAGGAATATAATCTTCACTCTTCATAGATCCATAATTTGAAAACATAAAGGGACTTGTGCTAAAATCCTCTGTAATTCTTTTTTGTGCATTGCTTTTATGAGCTGGGCGTAAAACAGTTGAGCATATGATAATGGTAATCAGCAACGTTGAAGCAAGGATAACTAAGGGAATGAACAAGAACTCCTGTATTATAATATCTCGATAAGAAAAAAGAAGTGGAATTAGTACAGTTAGCATAATACCATTGAGACTTAGAAGAATATTAGCCTTGTTATCAGCTATATTAATTAATTCAACATTATTCCGACCGGTTGTTTTAATTAGATTCAACGCTTTTTTGCTAAGCTGGATGTTCTTGTAATCTACTTTAGTCATATTGCAAATTTAATTGTTCTATTGCACATATAGTTCTTTTCAGAATTGAAGTAATGGGATTCTGATGGTGTTTTTTTTCAGACTATATTTGCATAAGATTTCTATCTGATGAGAATGTCAAATAGATATAAAATGGAATAATGAAGATTTCACTCAATTGGTTACGTGATTATATAGATATCAATGAAACTCCTGAAGACTTAGGAGAGATTTTGACTGACTTGGGGTTGGAGGTAGAAGGTATGGAAGAAGTCGAAAGCATAAAAGGTGGTCTTAAAGGATTAGTTATAGGGGAGATAAAAGAATGCTATAAGCATCCCAACGCAGACAAACTTTCTTTAACCAAAGTAGATATTGGTCAAGAAGACATGTTGCAAATAGTATGTGGTGCTCCAAATGTTGATAAGGGACAAAAGGTTATAGTGGCAACAGTTGGGACTATGCTTTATCCCAGTGAAGGTGAGCCATTTAAAATTAAAAAGGGCAAAATCAGAGGAGAGATATCGGAAGGTATGATATGTGCTGAAGATGAAATTGGTATTGGCCTAAGTCACGATGGTATTATTGTGCTGCCGGCAGAAACGGCAGTAGGATTACCTGCATCTAATTATTATCAGCTGGAAAGTGATATAGTGTATGAGATTGGATTAACACCTAATAGATCAGATGCCACTTCTCACATTGGAGTTGCCTCGGATCTTGCTGCCTACTATAGCTTTCATGAGAATAAGAAAATAAAGGTAACTATTCCACAAATAAATTTGGGAGAAGTAGTTGATAGTTCTCCGGTTAAAGTTAGAGTAGAAGACACTGCGGCATGTCCCCGATATTCTGGGGTTTCTTTAGGAAACATAAAGATAAAAGATTCACCAAAGTGGATGCAAGATCGACTAAAAGCTATAGATGTAAGACCTATAAATAATGTAGTGGATATAACTAATTATGTGTTGCACGAGTATGGTCAGCCACTGCATGCTTTTGACTATGATCAAATAGCCAATGCAGAAATAATAGTAAAAAAATTACCTCAAAACACTTCTTTTATTTCTTTAGATGGTGTAGAGCGATCTCTTTCTGAATCTGATCTGATGATTTGTGATGGATCCGAAAATCCCATGTGCATAGGTGGCGTTTTTGGTGGCCTAAATAGCGGTGTCACGGAAGCTACCAGTAAAATATTTTTGGAAGCTGCACATTTTGAAGCACAAGGAATCAGAAAAAGTTCCACAAAGCATAATCTTCGGACCGATGCGGCTAAATGTTTTGAAAAAGGATCGGATCCGAATATAACTACTAAAGCTCTGAATAGGGCGGCGTCGCTATTACTCGAATATGCTGAAGCGACAATAAGCTCTGAACATGTAGATATATATGAAAAAAGGGTAGAACCTAAAAAAATAAAAATTAGACCTTCTAAGGTTAATCAAGTGATTGGAAATGAACTTTCGAATGATGAAATTTCAAAAATTCTAAATGCGTTGAATATTTCTCATAGTCTTGAGAATAGTGATGAAATAATAGCTCAGATTCCAACAAACAAAGCTGATGTGACCCGAGAAATAGATGTGATAGAAGAAATCTTAAGAATTTATGGGTTTAACAAGGTAACTACTGATAATCGAATCCATTCGACTATAAATATTAAAAGTGAGTTGTCTAATCATGAACTTAGAAACAGATTAAGTTCTGCGCTGGTAGGTAAAGGGTTTTATGAAATGATGGGACTTTCATTGATACCTTCAGAACTTGTAGGAGAAACAATACTTGCTGAAGGAGTATTAATCAATAATACTAGTAATGTAGGCTTAGATTTGATGCGTCCTAATATGTTGCTGTCAGTATTGAGTACAGTTAATTATAACTTTAATAGACAGCAAAATAACCTAAGGCTCTTTGAATTTGGTAAGAGTTATAAAACAAAAGAAGAGACTTTTGTTGAGACAGAGGTGTTGTCTCTCGTTATGGCAGGAAATAAAACAGATAATTCTTGGTTGACGACTCAAAGCGCAGTGGACTATTATTCTATCAAAAAAATAAGCATAGAGCTTATGACCCTCTTGGGTATCGAAAGTTACCAGACTGAATCTATTTCGAATGATGATTTTGCTTTTGGGTTGCGACTTTTTAGAGGAAATATGATTTTATGTGAATTTGGTTGTGTTTCCACAGATCTGGTGAGAAAAATGGACATCAAGGAGGATGTTTTTTATTCAGAAATTAGACTTGAGAATATACTGAAATCAATTAAGAAGAACCATTTAAAGGTTAAGGATATATCGAAATATCCATCCTCTCGACGAGACTTGGCCTTCGTAATAGATGATTCTGTGGCCTACTCTGATTTGGAAAAAATTATACTTAAGATAGGTAAAGGTCTAATAAGTGAAGTCAACTTATTTGACAATTTTAAGGATGAAAAGGTGATTGGTAAGGGGAAAAAGTCTTATGCTATAGCAATGAATTTTACGAGCATGGATGGTAATTTAAATGATAAACAGGTAGATAAAGTGATCGAAAAAATTATAAAATCATGTAACGAAAAGCTTGGTGCTGAATTAAGATAGTTGTGAAATTGCGCCAATCTGATTACATTAACAGTGAATGGAAGATATCAGAATCAAATTAGTCGAGTTGGAAGGCAAAATTAAGTTGTTATTAAAAGGCCTAAATACTCTACAATCGGAGAATGATATATTAATAAAAGAAAATATTCGTTTAAAAGAAGAAAATAACCAATTTGTAGGAGAGATGAAGTCTGATTTAGAATATTCTAAAAGGTCAGATTTAATAGGAGTTACAAGTGAATTAAATATAAATATTGATTACGTAAAGCGAGAATTGAACGATTGTATAGCAGAAGTGGAGAGATGTATAGCTGAATCTAAATAAATGCCGAAAAAAGAGAACAGAGTAGAGTTTAATATTTTGGGCAGGGTTTATCCAGTTAATTCGAATGATCTGGATAGCGAAAAGGTAGATAAAGTTTCAAATTTTATTAACCACCAAATCAGCCAATACAAGATACGATATGCGCAATTAGATAATCAAGATTGTTTATCCATGGCATTGATTGAAAAATATTTAGATGATATTGATATAGATCGAGATGCCAATTCGAAATATGTTAATGAAAAGCTCGATGAGCTAAACGAGTTATTGGATAAGATCGCTTAATACTCCCTCATATTCCTAACATGCTGGTCTATAAAAAGGTGTGATAAAGATGCACACTAATTAATAACCGTTATAGAAAATTGAAATTATGGAATTAGGATTGGGCCTCATAGGTGGGGTCATAGGAGGACTACTTTTAGGTTTTTTGGTAGCAAGTTTCTTTGTTAAAAAAATGCAGAAATCTAAGGTGGATGAGATGAATCAAAAGGCTGACTTGACGCTAAAGGAGGCCAAGCTTACTGCCTCAAGACTGATCAGTGATGCAGAGACTAAGGCAGATAAAATAACCAGTAAAGCTGAGAACAAGAATGAATCGATAAAGCAAAAGAAGATTCAGGAAGCCAAACAAAAATTTACCGATCTCAAAGCAGATTTTGAGAGCTATAAGTCTGAACGAAGTGTGACGCTCAAAGAGAAAGAAATGGAGCTGAAAGAAAAGGAGAATTCTTTCAGGCAGAAGCAAAAAGACTTTCAACAAGAGATAGAATCAATAGAAAATAGAGAGGCCGAGGTAAAAGTGATTCGAGAGAATCTTGATAAGCAATTAAAAATTGTAGGGAAGAAGAAAGAAGAATTGGATAAGGCTAATGAGAAATTCATTAAAGAACTTGAAGTGGTATCCAAAATGAGCGAAAATGAAGCTAAGGAAGCTTTACTTGAAGCTGTCAAAGGCAAGGCGGCGACAGCGGCATTGTCCATAGAAAAAGACATACTTGCTGAGGCGAAAGCAGGTGCTAATAAGCAGGCTAAAAAGATCGTAATCCAGACAATACAACGAATGTGTGCTGAAGTTACGATTGAAAATACGGTGTCAGTGTTCAATTTAGATTCTGATGACATCAAAGGTCAAATAATCGGTCGAGAGGGAAGGAACATTAGGGCTTTGGAAGCTGCAACTGGAGCAGAATTGGTTGTTGATGACACGCCAGAAGCGATTGTTATCTCAAGCTTCGATCCAATAAGAAGGGAGATCTGTAGATTGTCTCTCAAAAGATTAGTTGCGGATGGCAGAATACATCCGGCTAAAATAGAAGAGGTGGTAGCAAAAGTAAAAAAGCAACTCACAGAGCAAATTGTTGAAATCGGTGAAAGAACAGTAATTGATCTCGATATTCATGGTCTTCATCCTTATCTCATTAAAATGGTTGGAAGAATGCGGTTCAGATCTTCCTATGGACAAAATCTATTGAAGCACTCTATTGAAACTGCACACTTATGTGCTGCAATGGCTGCCGAGATGGGTATGTCTAAAAAGCAAATTAGTATGGCTAAGCGAGGTGGATTGTTGCATGATATTGGTAAAGTGTCTGAAGAAGATTCAGATTTATCGCATGCACTATTGGGTATGCAGATCTGCGAGAAGCATAAAGAACACCCGGTTGTTTTGAATGCCGTAGGTGCACATCATGATGAGATAGAAATGAATAATATGATATCTCCGATTGTTCAAGCTTGTGATGCCATATCTGGAGCACGTCCGGGTGCAAGGAGAGAGATTTTGGAGAGTTATTTAAAGCGTATTGGTGAATTAGAAGAGTTGGCAATGGCACATGACGGTGTCCAGAAGGCATATGCTATACAGGCGGGAAGGGAGCTCCGGGTAGTTGTAGAAAGTGAAAAAGTAAGTGATGAGTATGCTGAAGATTTATCGTTTATGATATCTCAGAAAATTCAAGATGAGATGCAATATCCAGGTCAAGTAAAAGTGACTGTAATTAGAGAAAAAAGAGCCACGAGCTACGCTCGTTAAATCCTTTCACGAAATACTAAAAAGGGGTTGAGATCATTTTTCGACCCCTTTTTTATTGCTCTAATTTTGTTTAGATAAGCCCTAAATAAAAAAATGATAAGCACAATGTTTAATCTTAGCTTAATATATATACCTTTGCGGCGATTTTAAAGCGCTTAATCCGTGGCAATAACACAAAGTATAAGATTAGTTTTAGTGATGGCCTTCATGGCTTTGGGTACTATTGCATTTTGCCAAGACCATGATCATCATGATCACGATGGGCATGATCATGGTACGCTTCAGTCAGAAGATCACTCAGGTCATGATCATTCTTCTCATGGCGATAATAGCCATAGTGCTTGTGGAGGACATCATGGAGATGGGGATTATGATCCGAAGGCAACAGCGATGCATCATATTAGTGATGCTAATGTCTATACCATTTTAGATGCTATTCGCATTCCTCTACCTTGTTTAGTTTATTCGAAAGATGGGGGATGGGATTTTTTTATGTCATCGAAGTTAGGGCCAGGACATCACGACGATGGGCATTATGCGTATAACGGATATGTCATGCATTTGGGCAATCTTAAAAGAGTTGTGGAGGAAGGATTTCCAATGCAGGGAAAAGTTGAAGTAGGAGGATTCTCGACTGAATATATTTCAAAAGAAGGAAAGGAAATCGAACAGGCTAAAGTTTGTCATAATAACAAGCCTTATCTGTTGGAAGCTAAGACTACTTTGGATGGGGGACTTTTGGGAGGAGGAATAACCAATTTCTATGACTTCTCTATTACAAAGAATGTCTTATCCATGATATTGGTTTCTATACTATTGTTTGTCATTTTGAGACGTGCCGCTAAGTCATACACAACCCGACAGGGTCAAGCTCCCAAAGGAATACAGTCTTTATTGGAGCCTGTGATAGTATACATCAGAGATGAAGTAGCCAAACCGTTTATTGGTGATAAGAAGTATTTGAAGTATATGCCATTTTTGCTCAGTGTATTCTTCTTTATCCTTGGATTAAATCTTTGGGGGCAAGTTCCGTTTTTAGGTAGCGCCAACGTAACCGGTAATCTTACTGTCACTATGGTCGTTGCTATCATAGTATTTTTGATTTCTAATTTTAATGGGAATAAACATTATTGGCAACACATATTTTGGATGCCAGGTGTTCCGCTTTTTGTTAAGCCACTTTTAGCCATTATTGAAATTATGTCCTTATTTATCAAGCCTCTTACTTTGATGCTTCGATTAGCCGGAAATATAACGGCGGGGCATATTGCGATATTAAGTTTTGTTGGATTAATATTCATTTTTGGAGACTCAGGAAGAAGTATGTCAGGGGGAGTGATTGGTTCGATTCTTTCTGTGGCGTTGACATTATTTATGATGTCAATTGAACTTATAGTAGCATTTATACAAGCTTATGTTTTTACATTATTGTCTGCATCTTACATTGGAGCGGCAATCGAAGAACATGAGCATCATTAATTTTTTTAAATATAAACACAATGACTGGAACATTAGCAGCTATTGGAGCAGGATTAGCAGTAATCGGTGCAGGTATTGGAATTGGCCAAATTGGTGGAAAATCAGTTGAGGCAATCGCAAGACAACCTGAAGCTTCTGGAGATATCAGAGGTGCGATGATCTTGATGGCAGCATTCGTTGAGGGTGCAGCTTTGATCGCTATCCTATTGTCAATCTTTATACAGTAATAAAGATCGATCAAAAGATACTGGAGTTGTAGCGATTGGCTGCAGCTCCAGTTTTTAAAAAAGTAATAGTTTAATTAAGATATGATTCATTTTTTCCTTTTTGCACCATTTCAACCGACGCCGGGATTAGCGATATGGTCGGTTATCATTTTTTTATTATTCTGGTTTATATTCGGCAAATTAGCTTTCAAACCGATCATAGAAGCGCTAAATACCCGAGAAGATGATATACAAAATGCACTTGATGAGGCTAAACGTGCAAAAGAAGAGATGTCATCTTTGAAATCTGAAAATGAGGCACTCCTTCAGAAAGCAAGAGAAGAAAGAACGGCCATGTTAAATGAAGCTAAGGAGACTAAAAATGCTATAATCGCCGAAGCTCGAGATAAGGCTAAGGCGGATGCTAACAAAATAATGGCAGATGCAAAGGTGGAGATCGAAAATCAGAAAAAAGCGGCTTTGGCAGAAGTAAAAGGTCAAGTTGGTGCAATTGCAATCGATATAGCGGAAAAGGTGCTTAAAAAGGAGCTCAAAGGGAATACGGAACAAACTGATTTAGTGAATAAGTTGGTTGCTGAAATCAATCAAAACTAAAAAAGAGTAATGTCATCAATTAGAATAGCTGCGAGATATGCTAAGTCGATCTTAGATCTGGCAAAGGACACTGGCAAGTTAGATACGGTTAAGAAAGATATGGAACTATTCTCTGAAGCTATCGGTAACCGTGATTTGTTCTTATTGATAAAGAGTCCAATAGTAAAGGCAGATAAAAAGTTAAGTATTTTCAAAGCCATTTTTGGTGATAAGGTAGATGAGCTTACTTTATCTTTTTTTGATATAGTAATCAGAAAAGGGAGGGAAGAATTACTTCCAGAGATCGCACAAGCATATGTAGGACAGTATAACCAGATGCACAACATAACAAGTGCAGAAGTTATTACAGCTACAGAAATATCTGAAGATTTAATGTCCCAGATCAAAGGGAAAATTAATGGATTAGGTGTGAACGCTGATAATGTCCTTCTGAATAAAAAAATCGACCCAACAATAATAGGAGGTTTTATCCTACAGGTTGGGGATAAATTAATAGATGCAAGTGTCAAATCAAATTTGACAAAATTGCGGAAAGAATTAGTTGATAATAGTTATACAAAATCTTTATAAAATTTTAAAAAATGGTTGGTATCAAACCTGACGAGATTTCAGCAATATTGAAGCAACAACTTACAGGAGTAAGTACTGCTGCCGAATTAGAAGAAGTAGGAACAGTTCTTCAAGTGGGTGATGGTATAGCACGTGTATACGGATTAAGTGGGGTGCAAGCAGGAGAGCTCGTTGCTTTCGAAAATGGTGTACAAGCCATTGCATTGAATTTAGAGGAAGATAATGTTGGAGTTGTATTATTAGGACCCAGTGAAGGTGTGAAGGAAGGTTCTAAAGTAAAGAGAACAAAAACTATTGCATCTATCAATGTTGGAGATGGTTTTGTAGGTAGGGTGGTAAATCCATTAGGACAACCTATAGATGGTAAAGGTGCAATCGAAGGCGACAAATATGCTATGCCTTTGGAGAGAAAAGCTCCTGGTGTGATCTATAGACAACCTGTGAATGAACCACTTCAAACAGGTATTAAAGCAATAGATGCGATGATTCCTATTGGGAGAGGCCAAAGAGAGTTGATCATTGGAGATAGACAAACAGGTAAAACTGCCATAGCTATTGATACTATTATCAATCAAAAAGAATTCTACGATCGAGGAGAACCTGTATATTGCATTTATGTTGCTTCTGGTCAGAAATCATCGACTGTAGCACAAGTAGCGAAAGCGTTAGAAGAGAACGGTGCTATGGATTATACTGTTATAGTTTCTGCATCGGCTGCAGATCCTGCTCCATTACAATTCTATGCTCCGTTTGCAGGTGCTGCCATTGGAGAGTTCTTTAGGGATACAGGAAGGCCTGCATTGATTATTTACGATGATTTGTCCAAGCAGGCTGTGGCATACAGAGAAGTATCTCTACTACTTAAGAGACCTCCAGGTAGGGAGGCTTATCCGGGTGATGTTTTCTATTTACACTCAAGACTTCTCGAGAGAGCTGCCAAGGTGATCAATGATGATAAGATTGCTAATAACATGAATGATCTACCTGAGAGTTTGAAAAATGCGGGTATAGTTAAAGGAGGTGGATCATTAACTGCTCTTCCGATTATCGAGACTCAAGCTGGTGATGTATCTGCCTATATTCCTACCAATGTAATATCAATTACGGATGGACAGATTTTCCTCGAATCGAATTTATTTAATGCTGGGGTAAGACCTGCGATTAATGTGGGTATCTCGGTATCACGTGTAGGAGGATCAGCACAGATAAAATCGATGAAGAAGGTGGCTGGAACATTAAAGTTAGATCAAGCTCAATATAGATCATTAGAGGCTTTTGCCAAGTTTGGTTCTGATTTGGACCCAGCTACGATGGCGGTATTAGAGAAAGGTAAGAGAAATGTGGAGTTATTGAAACAAGCTCAATATTCTCCTGTGTCAGTGGAGAAGCAAGTTGCTATGATTTATTTAGGAACCAATGGCCTGCTCAAAGATGTGCCAGTTGATAAGGTTAAGGAATTTGAAGAGTTGTTTTTAACGACTCTTGAATCAAAAGCTCCAGACGCTTTAGAAGCGTTTAGAAAAGGAAAATTAGATCCAGCTGCTGTTGATGCGGTAAAATCATTGGCTGCAGAATTGACGGCTCAATTTAAATAAGAGATTATATAGTACTTAGCTATGTCAGGACAGTTAAAGGAAGTAAGAGAACGGATCAAGTCGATCAATAATACGCAGCAGATCACTAAAGCGATGAAGATGGTGTCAGCTGCAAAATTGAGAAGAGCACAACAGGCCATCACGGAGATGAGACCCTATGCGGACCGTTTGAATAAAATTTTGGCTAATATACTTTCTAACGTCAGTGCTGATGAAGCAGGAACATCATTTGGAGTAGAGAGAGAAATAAGTAACGTACTATTAGTCGTCGTAACGTCTAATAGAGGTTTGGCTGGAGCCTTTAATGCCAATATTATTAAGGCAGCTGCAGCTAAAATTAAAGAGGAATATGCTGAACATTCCTCTCAAGGAAAGCTAAAAGTTCTTTGTATAGGAAAGAAAGGTGCTGATTACTTTAAAAAAAGGATGAACGGTGAGCACTTGATATTAGATTATGTGACGCTATTTGATGATTTATCTTTCGAGAATGTAAGTCAAGTATCTCAGTTGGCTATGGATGAGTTTTCATCTGGAGTTTATGATGTAGTTGAGGTGGCCTATAGTAGATTTAGAAATGCAGCAGTTCAGTTTGCTGAGGTAGATAAGTTTTTGCCAGTTGTCAAACAGGCTACCAATACAGAATCAGCAGAGAATGATACTAAGGCAGATTATATTTTTGAACCCTCTAAGAAAGCCTTATTAGAGGAATTGATTCCAACAATTCTTCAGACTACTTTCCAGAAGTATGTTTTGGACACTCACGCGTCGGAACATGGTGCGCGAATGACTGCCATGGATAAGGCTACAGAAAATGCTGATGAATTATTAAAAGATCTGAAGATCACTTATAATAAGGCGAGACAAGAGGCCATAACTAAGGAGCTATCAGAAATAGTCGGTGGAGCTGCGGCTTTAGGGTAGCGTTTTATATTTCATTCTGTTTTTATTTATTGAAAGGTCAGATCTGGACTTATTCTTCTAATTTTAGATACAATTAGTAAGAAATGAAAGCTATTATCCCTGTTGCTGGTGCTGGAGTAAGATTGAGACCACATACTTATACACAGCCTAAGCCTCTTATATTGGTTGCAGGAAAACCCATCATATCTTTTATTATTGATCAATTAGTGGAAGCAGGAGTTGAAGAATTCGTGTTTGTTCTTGGCTATCTTGGAGAGAAAATCAGAGATTATCTAAATTCCGATTACAAAGATCTCAATAAAGAATATGTCTACCAAGAAGAGAGACGGGGACTTGGAGATGCGATACTTCATGCTCAAGAAAAGATAAGCAGTCAAGAAGAGGTCGTTATCCTATTGGGGGATACTATCGTAGATCTCGATGTCCGTACATTTCTAAGCCAGTCATCCTCTTGCATTGCTATACAACGGGTAGAAGATCCAAGACAGTTCGGTGTAGTAGAAAGAAATAAGAATAATGATATCATTAGAGTGGTCGAGAAGCCCTCTATTCCTAAGTCTAATTTGGCTATTGTTGGATTGTACAAGTTTAATAAATTCGGTTCTTTAATTGATGCACTCAGACAGGTAGATAAGAAATTAAACCCCGAAACGGATGAATTGCATCTTACCTATGGCATCATGCAGATGATAGAGAATGGTGAACAAATAAAAACCTATGAAGTAAGCCATTGGTATGATTGTGGCAAGAAAGAAATATTGCTTGAGACCAATAAAGTCTTGCTAAGTAAAAACGTAAGCGATGTTGGCACCCAATTTATTTATGATCACAGTATCATTATTCCGCCAGTAGTCTTTGGGAAGTCGTGTAAGTTTGAGAATTGTATTATAGGACCGAATGTGACTTTAGGAGATAACGTAACAATATCTAATTCTTTATTAAAAGATTCTATTTTAGGCAATTATGTTGAAATTGAAGGAGCAGTTTTATCCAAATCTATAATTGGAAATGATGCTGTTATACGGGGATTATCCCAAAGTTTGAACATAGGAGATAACAACGAAATTGATTTCACTCAGCCTGGATAATCACTCTTTGATGTCAATAATACTTTGGATAAACTCTTTTTGTAATACAAGTTTGATATTGTTGAGCACTATGTCTCCCATAGTTTCACATTTCAAGAAGGTGTTTGTCTTATGATGTTCTGCGAGTTCTGATCCAAGTTTCTTTACTTTTTCGTCGTATGAAATCCTATCCTTTATCATATTATTGAGAAGAAGATTAAGTTGGGATCGTGAACTTCTTGCTCTCCGAGCGATCAAGGATCGCTCTTCTAATTGATATTGTCTAACCGTTTCAGATTTGAGATGATGAATTCCTAAGTAAATTATTGGATTATTTTCTTTAAAATATTGTGGCAGATAAAAACTCTTGCGACCTTCATAAGACTGCTGATCAAAATCTATAGCTCTAATGCGATATTGAGATCCTTCAATGTCTGGTGTTATATCTACGATATAATTATATGCGCGCATATCTCCTAACAAGCGTACAAAGCATCTCTCATTAAATTTGATAAATTCCTTAGCAATTCTAATTTGGTCAAATTTGGGTACATCTAAGTTTTTATTGATAAAATCATCACCGGGTACCCCAGCAACATGTTCTTCTATCAAGGTTTTATCATATACTAGGTAATTCAGTCTATCTGGTGATAATATTCCTTCTAATTCTAATCCATAAATTCTACTGGCATCTATTTTTTTGATATAGAAGTGGTCATAATTATCATTAAGCTTGTTGATGATCCTGACTCTAAATGGTTTAGTATTGCCAAAAGTGCAAAAATCGATACGAGCGACGCTTAGATGTTCTATTACACTCATGTCTCCTTCAGTTTTGAGGAGCGAGTATATTTTGCACAGACTGATATTGACTTCTTCTAGTTCACTATGATCATAAAATACTGTTTCCCATAATGTATCTTTTCCGTTACTATCGATAAGGGGTATACTGGCCATATACCTCAACATATCATCATATTGGATAGGCAGCTTGGTTTGTCTATTATATTTCTTCAGATAATTAAGAAAATTATTAGACGGCTGAAAAACCACTTTTTTTTTCGAAGGTTTATTTCCGAGCATGATATATCTACATCAATTTCTATACCCAAGTGACATAAATGATCAAATAATTGTTGTTAAGTCATAGTGAGCCTATCTTTGCGGATTAAGTTTGAACGTCATATGCCGAAGGTTTCTAAAAGAGGAGAAGAGATGACTCAGTCTCCGATAAGGAGTTTAATTCCGTTTGCAAGAACAGCTAAAGAAAATGGTATTGAAGTACTGCATTTAAATATTGGCCAACCCGATATTACAACACCTCAATCCGCATTGAATACTTTATCTACTTATAATAATGATATAATTGAATACGGGTCTTCAGAAGGTGTAGAGTCGCTAAGAAAAGAAGTGAAAGAATATTATTGTGAACATGTATCTCCAATCGAATTTAATGACATATACGTAACTACAGGGGCATCTGAAGCAATTTTATTCACCCTGTTTTCGTGCTTTGATCAAGGAGAAGAGATCATTATCCCAGAGCCATTTTATGCTAATTATATCGGATTCTCTCATACCTCTGGTGTTCATTTGGTGCCCGTTACCAGTACAATAGATAATGGATTTAGTTTGCCCAAAGCGGAATCATTTGTAGAAAAGATCTCGAAAAAGACTAAAGCAATATTTTTATGTAATCCGGGTAACCCGACAGGTAATTTGTATTCTCTAGAAGAGTTGGAGGCCATTGCAGCTATAGTAAAAGAGTATGATTTATTTCTTATCGTTGATGAAGTCTATCGAGAATTTTGCTACGATCAGGAGTTTAGATCAGTTTTGAGTTTATCAGGATTGGAGCAACACGTCGTTGTTATTGATTCTATTTCTAAAGTGTTTAGTGCCTGTGGGGCGAGAATTGGATTTTTAGTGTCTCGCAATGAGCAATTAATGGGGACAATTCTTAAGTATGCGCAATTGCGGTTATGTCCTCCCATGATAGGCCAACATATCGCAGAAGCATGTTTCGCTAATCGAGCTACCTACATTCGCCAAGTAAAGGAGGAATATAATAAAAGGAGGCTCTATTTATACGACCGGCTTGCTAAGATTGAGGGTGTGAAAATATATATGCCCAAAGCGGCTTTTTATATCATGACTGAGCTTCCTGTTGAAAATGCTAAGAATTTTTGTATATGGTTATTGCAAAGTTACCAAAAGGATGGTCAGACTTTGATGCTCGCACCTGGAGAGGGATTTTATCTGAATGAAAAGTACGGAAAATCCCAAGTGAGAATAGCTTTTGTTCTAGGTGTTCCAGAATTAGAAAGGGCAATGAATATTTTGGAGAATGGACTTAAAGAGTATAAATCGGTGGAGCTTAATCAAACACCACAGTCTTATTCTTGTATATAAGAATCTTATGATTGAGATGTGACCATATAGCGTTGGCCAGAACTATTTTCTCGATATCTTTCCCTTTTCGCTTCATATCATTGATACTATCTCTATGTGAAATTTTGACCACGTCTTGTCCAATAATCGGTCCTTCATCTAACTCCTCTGTTACATAGTGAGCAGTGGCTCCCATAAATTTAACCCCTCTGAGATATGCTGCTTTATATGGATTGGCTCCAGCAAATGCAGGAAGTGATGAGTGGTGTATATTAATAATCTTCATTGGAAAAGAGTCTATCAACTGTGATGATAATATCTGCATATATCTGGCCAGTATAATAAAATCTATCTTATGTTTTTTTAGTAAAGCAATTTCCTTAGCTTCTTGATTGGCTTTATTCTCTTTGGTTATCGGAAAATGGTAGAATGGTATTTTATGGCGATCAGCTAAAGATTCAAATTTATCATGATTGCTAATGATTAATGGGATCTCGATATCCCATTCATTAGATTCATATCTGCTGAGTATATCGTGTATACAATGTGCATATTTAGATACAAATATGGCCATCCTTGGTTTGCGCGCACCAAAGTGCAAAGACCACTGCATATGATACTTTTTGGCGATAAGTGTATCAAAGAATTCCCCTATTTTATCAGAAGGTATGGTAAAATCATCAACCTCCCATTCGATCCGCATGAAAAAATGATTGTCAGTACGATCAACATGCTGCCCCAAATTTATAATGTTACCATTATTGGTTAACACGAAGTCACATACGGCATGTACGAGACCCTTATGATCCGGACAGTCTATAAGCAATACCGCAGTTTCTTTACTCTCTTTCTTCATTTGCTAATTCTTTCAACATATAGAGATTCAAAAATGATGCCTGTAGTGTTTTTTCTGTCGTTGTAAATACATTAGTTAAATAATCAATTGTACTTCTAATCGCTCTGATGAATAAATAAGTAACTAAAATTTTAAATTTATGATCAAAGTCACACTTTTGATGTTTTATAAAGACGTTATAGTGTTTTAATAAAATCAGAATTGATAGATATGCTTAGTATTCGACTATTTTTAATGGGTATTTCATTTATGATATTAGTATCCTGTAGTGAGGAAGAAGCAATGCCTACTACTCCAGATGCTACTCCCGATGAGCCTATGACTTCAGAAGATCCAGCTCCTGACTTTGAATTAATGACTTTTGATGATTTCCCTTTGAAGTTGTCTGATTATGAAAATCAGAATTTGGTTATTTTCTTTTTTGGTAATGCTTGTCCTCCATGTCAAGCGGTTGGGCCAGATATAGAAAGTCAACTAAATGAGGCCTTCAAGGACAAGGAGAATTATAGCATTATAGGAATAGATCAGTGGGATGGGAATGCTGCATCAGTCGAATCATTTAGAGATAAGACAGGAATTAACTTCCCATTAGGATTAATGGGTTCAGGGGTTGCAAGAGATTTTGGGACTACATATGATAGATTAGTTGTCGTGAATAAAGAGGGAAATATAATCTATAGAGGAAACAGTATAGCGGCTAATAACTTGGATGAAGTAATTGGGATAGTCACTGGCTTATTAGAGTAGTTTTATGAAAGAAATAATTTTAATTCTATCCTTCTTTTTTTCGATTGGAGTATTGTCAGCTCAGCAATTGGAGTACTTTTCATTAGAAGATTTGGACGGAGAATGGCAAACTCTCGATGACCTCAAAGGAGAGAATGGTACAATAGTAGACTTTTGGGCTACATGGTGTAAGCCATGCGTAAAGGCTATGCCAAAGCTTAATCAGCTATATCAAGAAATGGCTGACGAGGGGGTTAAAGTAATAGGAATCAGCTGTGATGGCCCTCGTAGTTCAGGAAAGATTAAGCCAGTAATCCGATCAATGAATATCGAGTATCCGATCCTTAAGGATATTGATTGTGAAGTAATGAATGCTCATGATTTTCAAACATTTCCGACTTTGGTTTTATTGGATGCAGACGGAGAAATATCTTGGGTTCATGAAGGTTTTAAGTCTGGAGATGAAAAAGAAATAAAGTCGAAAGTTCTCGAATTATTGAAATGAGGAAATTTATATTCCTTTTAATTCTTTTTACGACTTGCCAGCTATCGGCTCAATTGTCATGGGTTAATCTATCGGAGATACAATTTGGTAAATTACCCAACGAGAGTGCTGATCCGTTCGTCTCGTTCTATGACAGGCTCAATGTAGATTATAGATTGGATCACTTCAAACTATCAGCAACAGTTGAAAATTATCAGAGTCCTTATAGCGATAGAAATTATATCGATTTATCTCAGCTGACATTAACCTACAAAAAGAAGTATTGGACAGCTAAACTGGGTAACTACTACGAGACTATAGGCAGGGGCTTAATTTTAAGATCCTTTGAGATACCTGGAGCGTTATTAGAAGATTTTGGGTTTAGATCACGTAATTATTTCCATCGAGATCAATTGGGCGCTTCACTGCGATTTAAAAATAAGAGATGGAATCTGATGGCTATGTATAGCAAAGTGCTCAATAATGTCCTCCCTCCAATATTCGATAGAAATGATCGCCGAAGTCAATCCTTGTATGCCATATCTGGTGAATATCGATTGCCCAAAAAACATAAAATCGGATTTAACTACATGGGTCTCATAGATAATGGCTCGGATATTCAGCATCTGTATAGCACTAACTTGTCTGGGCCCATCGGCAGTGCCTTGACATATTATGTCGAATATGCGAGCTCAGTTGACAATATCAATGATCATGGATTGTACGCTGGGGTAAATGGATACGTAGGAGATCTAAGTTTTAATATTGAAGTAAAGAGCTATAAGGATTTTATAATAGGTAATGGGTACAACGAACCACCAGCACTAATCAAACAGCATACTTACAAGGTCTTAAATAGAAGTACGCATGTAACTAATCCACTGAATGAGAGAGGTTATCAATTAGACTTGTATTATACAGTCAACGATTCAACATCGCTTAACTTCAATCATGCTCTTGCTATCAATGAATTCGGCAATAGCACCTTTACTTTTCAAGAGTATTTTATAGAGTGGGCAAGTTCTTTGTCGTCTGGTGTAGATTATAAAATATTTTTAGACTATGCTCAGGATCCATTCAAAGGAGAAAGTAATCGGTTGTCTTTAGGAACATACTGGAATATGAGATTGGGATCAACGTTTAGATTGGTTCCAGAAGTTGAATTTCAGACATTTGAGCGCAACGATGTCATGGTGGACAATCAAAGCTATTCTTTAGGGATGCAGATTGACAAATCTCTATTTATTTCCTTTATACTCGAGGGTACATCTGATCCATTCTTGATATTTGACGATACTGCATCAAGAAAATGGTTTTTGGGAAGCAATATTCGAGTTAAGCCCAATTATAAACATTCATTTAACCTATTCGTAGGAGAGCGACGAGGAGGCCCACTGTGTAGTGCTGGAGTCTGCTATGAAATACTTGATTTCAAAGGGATTGAGCTTCGCTGGATCGCCAGATTTTAGTCTATTAATGTAGATATTTACATTAAAATTCATCTTTACCTAAGACTATTTTCTACAGTATTGCCGTACATAGTGTACTCAATATGATTTATTGAGTGTTAAAAATGCTCGTGATATTCTTGGCCCAAGAGGTTCTTTTTTGGTTAATTCTAATTCAAAATCATATTCTAAATCACTTACGGTCTATACTTATCCTATCAACTTCACATGATCATTTCTGATATCTAAGCCTTTTTCGTAGATGTCTTTAGAGCCATTTTCTAACCTTAATACGCCTCGAGGACATACTGCTGCGCAGACTCCACAGCCAACACAAGATGCTCGTATGATATCTTGACCTTTCTGAGCATAAGAGCGCACATCTATACCCATTTCACAATAAGTGGAGCAATTGCCACAAGAGATACATTGATTTCCGTTTGTAGTAATTCTGAATCTGGAAAAGATCTTTTGCTGAATACCCAGAAGACCTGCCATAGGGCATCCAAAGCGGCACCATACTCTACTTCCCATCAGAGGATAAAACCCAACTCCAACGACTCCAGAAAATGCGGCACCTATCAAAAATCCATAAGTAGATCTAAGGCTGTAAAAATCAATAAAGAAGGCATTCCCACTGCCAGTGAAGAAGTTAATTAACATGATAACTAATGATGCAGCAGCAATGCTGATAAAAATCTTAATTGCTTTTAGATCTAATTTATTTTTGAATAATTGTGGCCGAGAGAATGCGTAGATCAGTGCAATTAATAGTACTGCAATAATGATCATGAATGTTGACTTATTTAGCCAGTATCCAGTTGGATTGTTATGAAAGAAGCTAAAAATGACCCCTGCTGTCATAACAAAAGAAAATACTAAAACAAGATGTATACTCCATCTTTCGAATTGCCAAGCCTTTAAGGATTTGTCTGATAAGTGTCTGAATGGATCACCTGCAGTCTCCGCTAATCCGCCACAGCCACATACCCAAGAGCAGTACCAACGCTTACCATATAGATAAGTTAAGATTGGTGAGATAACGAATATCATGGCAACTCCCAATATAAGCATCAGCAATCCCACATTACCAGTGCTCAAGAAGGACTTGATGTTCCATTCGTCAAAGAAGTAGTAGTTTAATGGCCACATATTTTTCATGTCATTGTAAGGGTAGTTCAATTTTTGCATGAACTCGGGTATCAAAAAAGCAAAGCCCAATTGAAAGAACATAACACTTAAAGTTCTCAATACTTGGTACTTGTTATGACGATATTTCCATATGAATCTGATGCCAAAGATTATGATGGCTAAAGTGTATAGGGTTCCATAAACAAACCATTCTGATGCCGCACTACCTTTTAACAAAAATGACAAGGGGTCAAAAAAGCTGATCAGTCCTGTATTAGAATTACCATCTGTACCCAGTCCTAATACGGAAGGATACCAATAAAGTAAAACATAGAATCCAGTGATAAAGATGCCTAACCCCCAACCCATCAATCCTCGAGACATTGCGCTACTGAACCATATACCGTTATTTTTTATGCCAGGAGATTGAGTCTTAAAGGTTTGGTATGCGAATCCAATAACTCCAATACTGATGAGAATCAGAGAAATGAATAAGCAACTGCTTGGATTGGGTAAATTCAGTCCTGTCGCAGCTATTAAGAGTATACCTAATCCGATAATTCCTATGGCGCTATATATTTTTTGAGCTAATGACAGATTTAGAGGCTCTGGATTGGCTATTGATAAACTTTTATAAACTTGATTCATGATTAGGCATTTAAGAATTGAAGTACTTTGTTTAATCCTGATGCTCCATTGGATTTAAGAGTCCGATTGCTGGTGCGATTGTAGGTATTGATAATTTCTTGTTCATAAGTCTCATAAAATTCAGGATCAAAATGGGCTAATTTGAGATTGATCAGAACATCTTCAATCGAAGTTTTTTGTTTTATCCATTTTTCACATACTTCATGTCTATATCTTATGCCTAATAAATTAAAACCTTTAACCCATAGGTTGTCTCTGTCATATACAATTCTTACACTTTTTTCTCCACTGTTATCTTGCCAGAAAAGGGAATTGTGATTTTCTGGAGGATGAGCTAATACATCTCCATATACTTGGTACTCTATATCGATGAATTTAGCAGAATTAAACCATATGCCTGGATCATAGGCTACTTTGTGGTCCATGATATTGTATGCGGCAGTCTCTCCCATCATCCTACCTGTATACCATACTGCCTCAATAGGTCGTCTTCCTTTTATGGGTTCTGATAGTTCAGCACAATCCCCAATGGCGTATACACCATCAATGTTGGTTTGTAGATATTTGTTTACGACGATTCCCCTATTAGTATTAAGCTCACTATCTTTTAACCATCCAATATTCGGACTTACTCCGGCGGTCAGTCCTACATAACCGCAATTGATTTTTTCTTCCGTCTCAGCTGTTATAACTCCACAAGCATTCCCCTCACCATCATTAATGATTTCTTTGAGATTAGTATTCAATCTTAAATCTATATTTCGAGATCTGATATGATTGCTAATTATGGTAGCTTCTTCTTCAGGCAGCACATTATTCCAATAATTACTTTCACGTACTAACATGGTTACAGGAATATGTCGAGAGTGAAACATCTCTGCCATTTCGATACCTATCAATCCTCCGCCCACTATGACTGCTCTTTTAAGATTATTACTGTGCTTTTCCATTTCTACCAAGTCTTGAAGGTGATATAAGCCTCCCACTTTATTGAGATCTTGACCTGGCCATCCAAATTTATTGGATTTAGATCCTAAGGCTAATACCAATTTGTCATATGATAAGTCCTCACTTTTTTGTAGACCAAGTGTTTTTGATTGGAAGTCTATACTTGTGACATGATCATTGAGTAATTCAATTCTATTCTTTTTCCAAAACCAATTTTCGTAGGGTTGAGTATCTTGAAGTCTCATATGACCCATATACATATACATCAAAGCAGTGCGGGAAAAGAAATAATCTGACTCTGAACTTATAACAGTGATCTTAGCGTCCCCTAGCTTTCGGAGCCAGCGAGCGGTGGTTATACCACTTATTCCATTTCCTATTATTACTACATGCATAAGTATGTCTTATTTGCCTTTAAGTTTAACTGAAAAGAATTACTAACTATTATTGAGAATGACATAGATGATATATTTGGTCTTACAGCATACACTTTAGTGAATACCCTTAAAACTCCATTGTTAATTTAGTTAATTTAGGACTACTGAAGGAGTAATTTTAATATTTATTAAAACTTTAAAATTCAGTGAGTTATAAATTATAATTAATTATTATATTTGACTTGATTTTAATTTATTGTGTTAAGCGGCTAATTTTTTACTGAAAATCGAGAAAAATAGACCATTTAACAGTTTGTTAGTAGAGAAAAGGAGAAATAGGATTTATATTTACATAGATGTTGACGCAATTGAAAACATATACCCAGATAATAATCTTCTCAACACTGTTGTTCTTTGTTGGGCATGACATTAGTGGTCAGTATTTCAATTTTAATCAGGGAGGAGAAGAAAAAGTTGAGATTAACACAGATATTGCACTTTTCCCAAACCCAACAGCAGAGTATTTTACACTTAATGATAATTCGGGAATTAAGAAAATCACCATACATCATATTACCGGCAGTAAGCTGAAATCATTCGAAGTCAAGGAAGGTAATAAGTATAACGTCAGCTCACTTAAGAAAGGAATTTACATCGTTAGGTTATTCGATAAAGAAGACCAAATGGTCAAGGCTTTGCGATTAAGTAAAACTTAGTTTTTTATTAATCACGCTGGATATTCTACATAATTTCTCGGCGTTTCATACAAACGAACAGTTACATCATAATCCTTTCCGATTTTTTGTTGAAGCACATTCCAGATAAAGTAACATACATTTTCTGTAGAAGGCATTATATCTTTTAGTTCTGGGACATCAAGGTTTAGATTCTTATGATCGAGTTTGTCTTCTACATTAATTTTGATTATGTCTTTCAAATATTTCAAATCCATCAAATATCCAGTTTCTGGATCTACCTCACCAACAACTTTGACTTCTAATTCATAATTATGGCCATGATAATTGGCATTATTACATAGGCCAAAAATTTCCTTATTTTTTTCGTCTGACCATTTTGGATTATGTAAACGATGTGCTGCGTTAAAATGTGCTTTTCTGAAAATGGCAATTCTCATTCTACAAATGTTAATAGTTCGAATTTAAAAACAGAGACATTATTAATATGTTTACAAATATACTATTGAATTATGCTATAACTTGATCAGTCAAGAATGACCATCGAGTTGAGAATGAATAAGATCAATGATAGGACAACAAGAATTACAACAGGATATATTCAATTCAATAATAGAGAACACCTTTTCGCATGCCATATTATTAGTGGGCGATGAAGGGTATGGCGTACTACCTTTAGCATTAGAGATTAGTAAATTCCTAGTTTGTAAAAATTCTACAGAAAAGGGATTTTGTCGAGAGTGTAATTCCTGCAAGAAGGCCGCTAAGTTTATACATCCAGATATCCACTTTGCTTTTCCTGCTGTGAGTATCAAGGATAAGAAAAGGAAATCCGTAACATCAGTAGATTTTCTTCCTGATTGGCGAGAGCAACTGCTGGAGTCAGCTTACTTCGATCTTGATGCGTGGGTCAATCGAATTGCTACTTCCTCGGGTCGACCTGATATAAATGTGACAGAATGCAATCAGATCACACAGCAACTGAATCTCCAATCCTTTGAGGGGGGAGCGAAAGTCCAGCTGATATGGATGGCAGAGTTGCTGGGCGGCAATGGAAACAAGCTTCTTAAGCTTATCGAAGAACCACCGGCCAATACCTATATCATATTGATGGCTAAGAGTGATGAATTCATATTGAATACCATAATATCACGATGCCGAGTTATAAAATTGGGAAGGATATCTGATGATGATATAGACGCTAACCTTATGACCAAGTATCAAATTTCGCCAGAAGAATCGAAACAGATTAGTTTTATAGCAGAGGGAGATTGGTTAAGCGCTACTCGATATGTAGAGTACAATAATGATGAACTATTGAATTATGCTGCGGGATTAATTGGAGTATCCAGAAGAGGAGACATTATCGAAATAAGAGATTGGGTAGATCAGTTTGCGAACTTAGATACATCAAGTAAGCGCGCCATAGTGTCTCTGACTAATAAGTTGCTTAAAGAGTTGTTGCATCTGAAGGTTATGGGACCCGCAATGATGCGATTAGGAAATAGGGCCTATGAGTTACTTAAGGGTTATCAATTAGTCGGAACTATGACGGTGGAACAGATTGAAATTATCAGTAAAATCCTGTCCGACACCGATTATCTGATAAGTAGGAATATTAATACTAAAGTTTTAATGTATAATTCTTGTCTTGAGATAGAATCAGTTTTTAATCCCAGCGTTATTGTACAGTAATTAATCTAAATTTGTAGTATGGGATGTGCAGGATGTAATACAGGAATGGATGGAGTCCCAAAGGGATGCGGAAGTAAAGGTCACTGTACTTCTGGGGGCTGCAATAAGATGAATACATACGATTGGCTCACCAACATGGATTTGCATGATCCAATGGAGTATGCCTATATGGAAGTCAGTTTTAAGGGTGGAGCGAGAAAAGATTTTTACAAGTCTAATAAATCGAGTTACGCTATAACTGGTGATATGGTCGTGGTAGAAGCTGCCAGTGGTTATGATGTCGGGCGGGTAAGCTTAAGTGGTGAGTTGGTTAGACTTCAGATGAAGAAAAAAAGAGTCTCTGAGGATCGAGTTATCCATAAAGTTATAAGAATCGCCAACACACGAGATCTTGAAAAAATGGACGAAGCTCGATCAAAAGAGCAAAAAGCTATGGTCAGAGCAAGGGTGATTGCTCGAACTTTGGGCTTGGATATGAAGATTGGAGATGTAGAGTACCAAGGGGATAATAGAAAAGCTACCTTTTATTATACCGCCGAAGGAAGAGTAGATTTCAGAGAATTGGTAAGGAGCTATGCGAATGAGTTTAGAGTTAAGATAGAAATGCGACAGATCGGTAGTCGTCAGGAGTCAGGAAGGATAGGAGGATTAGGCCCTTGTGGTAGGGAGCTTTGCTGCTCTACATGGCTATCCAATTTTAAATCTGTTAGTACCAGTGCTGCAAGGTATCAGAATCTCGCTATCAATCAGACCAAACTCTCTGGACAATGTGGTCGATTGAAATGTTGCCTCAACTTTGAATTAGATAGTTATCTAGATGCATTAGAAGATTTTCCTAAAAGAGCTGATGTATTGAAGACTAAGGATCATAAGTATGAGCTAATTAAGAAAGATATATTTAAGGGGATCATGTACTATATCCAAATTCTGGATAGAGGAAGAGGGCCAGTAATTGCATTACCCAAGGATCGTGTAAAGGAGATATTAGCGCTCAACAAGAAAGGAGAATTTCCTGATGAACTTGGTGGGGGAGAATTTGCTACTATTAGCCAAGAAAAAGATGACTATAGCGAAGAGTTAACAGGAATCATCGAACTCCCAACTATTAAAAGAAAAAAACGATCCAATCGAAGAAGGAACAATAGAAGTAAGAGTCGAAATCAAAATCGCTCTAACAGCGAAAATCGACCAAGGGGTAAAGGAGATAATCAAGGTGGCGGAGCATCAAATAGGTCAGATCGTCAAAGAGATAATAAAAAAGATGGCCAGCGACGTAATAAGAAGAAACGGCCTAACAATACTAATCGAAGAAAAAACCATGGCGAAAAGCCAAATAGCGAAAATCAAAAGAAATAATAGTCTATGCAGTACGATGTGATCATCATAGGAGCAGGTCCAGGCGGATATGTGTGTGCTATAAGATGTGCGCAGTTAGGATTTAAAACAGCTGTAATTGAAAAGAGAAAAACTCTTGGGGGCACTTGCTTAAATGTAGGATGTATACCATCCAAGGCCCTTTTAGATAGTTCTGAACATTTTCATAATGCTCAAAAGAATTTTGCAGCTCATGGTATCAAGATATCTGCTCCCAAGGTTGATCTAGCTCAAATGATCAAAAGAAAGGATGAGGTAGTTGAGCAGACCACAGGAGGTATAGATTATCTTATGAAAAAGAATAAAATTGATGTGTTGTATGGGACAGGCTCCTTCATAGATGCTAATACTATACAGGTCAAAGGCGATAAGACTACCCAAGTGACAGGCAAGCACATTGTAATAGCTACAGGATCGGCCCCTATCGCGCCACCAGCGTTTAACTATGATGCAAATCGGGTGATCACTTCAACAGAAGCATTAGAGATCACCACACTTCCTAAATCTATGGTGATCATTGGAGGCGGTGTCATTGGATTAGAATTAGGATCTGTATATGCACGGATCGGAACAAAAGTTACTGTGATAGAGTATCAAGATCGTCTTATACCTGGTATGGACAAAGATTTGGCCAAGGAGTTACAACGATCCATGAAAAAACTTGGAGTGGACTTCAAATTGAAGCATATGGTAACTAAAGTGGAAGGCCTTAAGACAAAAGCTAAAGTAGAGTTTAAGAAAAGGGATGGTGAAGAGTTACAATCGATAGATGCGGATTATTGTCTTATAGCTATAGGGCGTAAAGCGTATACAGACCAGTTAGGGTTAGATAAAATAGGTATAAAGGTTGATGATCGAGGTCGTATAGAAGTAGACAATCATCTTGCGACTAATGTTCCAAATGTTTATGCTATCGGCGATGTAATTAAGGGAGCTATGTTAGCACATAAGGCGGAAGAAGAGGGAGTCGTATTAGCTGAACTGCTTGCTGGACAGAAGCCTCATATAGATTATAATCTCATCCCAGGAGTAGTATATACATGGCCAGAAGTATCTGGTGTCGGCCAGACGGAAGAACAGCTAAAAGAATCAGGAAGAGCATATAAAGTAGGTAAATTTCCGATGCGTGCATTAGGGCGAAGTAGGGCCAGTATGGATATAGAAGGATTAATCAAAGTGTTGGCAGATAAGGAGACTGATGAATTACTGGGGGTACACATGATAGGAGCTAGGGCAGCAGATTTAATTATGGAAGCAGTCGCACTCATGGAGTTCAGAGCTTCAGCGGAGGATATGTCACGTATATGCCACCCTCACCCCACTTATTCTGAGGCGGTTAAGGAGGCGGCTTTGGCAGCTACTGATAACAGGGCATTGCATAATTAGGAAATACCCTTAAAATAAGAAAAGGGAGCTTTTAGCTCCCTTTTCTTATTTTTCTAACACTGTGATATATTTTCCTCCAAAATTGAGAATCCACAATTTATTATTCACTTCTCCAACATCTGCTGGATTAGAGAGCCCTTCTTGGATCCAATAAAGATGATTGCCATCATGATCGAAAAATCCAACACGATCATTCTCAAAATCGGTAAGAATGATGTGTTCTCCATTCACAAAAATTCCTGTAGCGGCATTAAATCCCAAATCTTCGCCAAAGGTGAGTATATGATTTCCCATAAGATCAAATACCTGGCCTCGATTATTATATGCATCTGCGACATATAACTTGTCACCAAAAAACTGGAGATCAGTAGGATAGTGCATCTCTCCGTTGGATTTACCTTTTTTACCTATCTCTATCCACTCAGAGCCATTAAAGAATAAAACTCTATGATTATAGAAGTCTGCAACCGCCTTCATTTGGCCTGATATGTCGACTGCTGCTGGTGCATCGAGTTCCATCGGTATAGATAAGCTATCGCTTAATGACTTACCATCTGATATGATGATTTTATCCATCCCATATGATGGTATATATAATGTTTTATCATCAGAAGATATGTGCATTGGTCTTTCTATATCTATCGGTTGTCCTATGACTTTTCCTGAATTATCAATCTGAACTAATCGATTATTATTACCATCTGATAGCCAAATCTCATCTTGTAGTGTGGCTATGCCTATAGGGGTAGTCTCACCGAGTAAAATTGTTTCATTTGGTTCCCACTTACTTTCACTACATGCCGATAGTATAAAGAGCAAGCCCGATACTATCCCGATACATTTTAAGATTCCCTTCATTAGTTTTCTCTTTTGATTCGATCATATAAACAGCACGCTGGAAGGTTATCGTACTTTTCGGCACTGGCACTTTTATTCTGTGTATCGTGTCCTGCTTCAACTACAGCATTTTCTATCGAAGCTTTGTCTGTTAATTGAGAGTCGTAGGAGAAACTTAAAATTTTCGTTTTTTTATCCCAATTAGCGTCTGCCACACCTTTGACACTTTTGACTGCCTTATTGATCCGTGCTTGGCACATTTTGCAGGTTCCTTCTACATACAAGGTCGATTTAGAAAGATTTTGCATATCCACTTCATCTGATATAGTGACTTGAGCAGCTTCTTCGATAGCTCCGTCAAATCTCGTTACTTTGGCTGTCATGGCCGTATATCCAGCATGATCTACTTTACTTTCAACGTCAACCAGCGAGAGATTCTTAGTTGATGGATAATGAAAACTTACATCGCCTGTTTCCATATCTATCTTTAATTTTTTGAGGCCTTTAAAATCTTTTAATTTCTTCTCTAAACCATAAGCACAGAAAGGACATCCTAATCCAGCTACGGTTACTTCGAATACATCCATGTCTTTCTTATCCTGTGCAAAGGATTCATTTGTAAAAGAAAGACTTAGGACAAGTGTTACTATAAAAATTATTATCTGTTTCATATTTATCTGTTTTAATGAACCCACTTAAGGTTATACAATTGAAGAACATCATATGGACCTTAAGTGGTTCAGTTTTAAGATTTAATTAAAATATATATCTGGTACCAATTAAAACATCAGAATTCAAACGAAATCGCTCAATGGATTCTGATTGATATAAAGGCCATTGTAAAGCCACTTCTAATGTTAGTCTACCTTTCGCATATTGTATCCCTTGAGCATAGAGCACTTCGGTTTGATCCATAACTGGTCTATGCATCCCTACATATTCAAAATAAAGGTTAAGTTGATTAACTGGATAGGTCGGTTTTAACAGTGGTAGTCCAAAACCTGCCTTTAGTCTCCATTCATCTATATCTGCTCCTGGAGCTATATTATATCCGAGTTCTGCAGAGATACCATACTTGATGGTTTCGTATCCACTCACTATACCCAGATAGTGCTGATAGGTACCATTACTTATCTCAAATGGTCCAAGCGCTTTGCCAGTGGGAAGTAGCTGATAGGACTTCAGTACTAATCTGTGAGTCTTTGCTTTACCATCCTTTCTATAAAATTGATATTTACTAAGAATGCCTATATCTCCTAAATAGCTGCCATCATTGGCATCACTATCTTTAAATCTGAAGGTAGTCATAGGAACATGAACAGCTAATAAACTATTAGAGCTAGGCAACCAATGCGCCATAAATGGAATCTTTGTAAAAGTACCTCCTTCGGTATTTCGAATTTCTGTGAGAGTTTTGATTATTACGGTATTGCTGCCTAACATAATAGGCTTGTCCGCAGTAATTGGTGGGCCTTGAGCCACCCCGATAAGAGAATAACACAAGACTGTGCAAAAAATTATAATATGTTTCATTATTGATAAATTGTTCTATGATAAAAATGTATTAAACGAGCTATACAGCACTATATAATCATAGAACTCTAACAAAGGAAAGACCCCAAACGTACCCTTATATCTACTCCAGATAATGGAGGCGGGTTAGCATATGAGGCGAAATGTACATTTTTATTGACGTGAGTCGGTTCATCAAAATAATGTCCAAACACTATAGGAGTATCTGTTGTATTATCTTTTTGAACTATTAATTGAAGTTGAGCATCATAATCCATGATGCTATAAGTGGAGCTATTGTTACAGCATTCGTTTTTATCTATGCTGTCTTCACATTTTGATTGCTCTTGTTTTTTGGAATGACAACTTTTTGTAAGAGAATTTTCATGACAGCTTTTGGCCTTGCCAACGAGGCTGAAACTCTTCAGATGTCCTCCACAGTAATGCAAGTCAATAGAAAAGCCTACCGTAGAAATCGAAAAGACAGATAGTAACAAAAATGCCACTCTCTTGCGATATGTGTTATAAAACATCACCTACTCAAAAATACGGTTTATTAA
>JAHDDE010000091.1 GCA_020629515.1 Saprospiraceae bacterium
AAGAATCAGCTGGGCAACGATCCTCTCGTAGGTACGACACAGTCCTGGAATACTACAGAAATACCAGAAGATGGTAACTACTTAATTAAACTGACTACCATACGAGATGGTGTGGTTGGTAACAATGGCTCACAAATTATTCCTATTAAAGTGGATAGATCGAAGCCATACGTATTTGGGTTGCCTGAACCAGTAGATGATAACTATGATATCAATGATAATGATGTCATTTCCGTGAATTATAATGAGAATGTCTGTCCTAATGGTGTCACTAATGCTGTGGCTACTATCGAGGATATAGGTCATCCAGGAGCTTTGATTAATACCGTAGTTTCCTGTTTTGACAATAGATTAGTGATCGTAGAGGACGGCATATCCCTTAATAATAGAGCACCATCTCTTTATCGCGTTAAGTTGAGTGGAGTTGAGGATGTCTATGGCAATGTAGCAGACGACTATTATTGGTCTTTCTTAGTCGGTGCTTATGACCCCTCTAATTTTGCTTGTTTACCAGATGTCTATATCACTAATAATAATCTGAATCAGGATGCTATCAACGCAACCGCCTATCGAGCATTGGTCATTACGTCAGATGGAGAGATTCCTAATTTTGGTACAACGTCATTTAAGGCTCAAGATGAGATTATCCTTAATTCTGGATTTGAGGTGACTACAGGAGGACAGTTTGAGGCAGATATAGAGAATTGTTCAAACGATTAAGTAATTCATAAATCCAATAGGGACAAATCCTTAAGCTACGATAGTGGAGTTAGTTCCGTTCATCCAATAGGGTGAATGGAACTAACTTTTAATATAATTTAATGTCGTAAATTGAATAATCGCACATCCATTAACGTTCCAAATGAGATCATATTTAATCGAGTTTAATCTTGATGGTAAGGGATTTTCTTAATGATAAAAGACAATGGTACCGTCAAGCCCCAATCTATCAAAAAATCTGGATTAGGCTTAGCTAATATGAAATCCCGAGCGGAGAAGGTAGGGGCAGAGTTTTCGTATGACTATCATGAGGGTTTTAAGATCGAGCTAATAGGATAGAAATCTCCTTCCTTGGACAGCCAGATTTATGATTACTCACCCTTTAGGGTGATTGCATATTAGACCTTAGTGGGTTAATGTTGTATATTAATAATCGCTGCTGCATTAATCTAAATTTCACTCTTTATGAACCCACTTAAGATTTCGATGATTGAGGATGTTGATGACATCCGTAATAGTGTTACTAAGTACATTAGTTTTCATGATGAGTTTGAAGTGCAAGAAGTATTTTCCTCTATAGAGGACTTTCAGCACCATTGTGCCCTGCACCCTAATTTTCAGGCAGATATCATCTTATTAGATATCGGATTACCTGGGATGTCAGGATTGGAAGGAATCAGCCACATTCTGGAGCGTTTGCCTGATGTGGATATCATCATGCTAACTACTTACGAAGAGGAAGAGGTGATACTAAAAGCGCTCTGTACGGGTGCATGTTCTTATATATCTAAGAAGGCATCGCTTAAGCAGATCGTAGAGGCCATGAGAATTGTATCAAAAGGGGGATCTTATATGTCGCCATCAATAGCTCGTGAGATTGTCAATCATCTATTAGGTGGGCCTAAGCAGGAACAGAATTCTCTGACAGAGCGTCAAAATCAAATATTGAAGGCCTTATCTGATGGGAAAAGTTACAGGGTCATTTCTGAAGAACTCTTTATCTCTGTAGAAACGGTTAGGTCTCATATCAAGAAGCTTTATCGCCAACTTCAAGTGAATAATAAGGCAGAGGCTATATCACTTTATCTACAGGGCAAAATAAAGTAGGTTTGATAAAGTATTTAATTATCTATATTGGTTGTTATGCAGCGAGGTGTAGTGCTAATAATGATAGGATTATTCTGTTTTGCCTGTACTTACGATACATATTCTCAGGGCAAGAGTAATTATAAATTTGGGTCTATTACTTCTGAAGATGGCTTATCTCACAACTCTGTCAATGCAATTTGTCAAGATGATTTGGGGTTTTTGTGGATTGGCACCATGGATGGAATCAATAGATATGATGGCAGTAGATTTGAATTATTCAAAAAGATCCCGGGAGACAGCACAAGTCTCGTGAATAACACCATATGGTCCATTGAAAAAGGAGCTGATGATGATATCCTTATTGGTACTGCAGCGGGATTATGTAGATATTCCTATGATAATGACCAGTTCGAAAGAATCCCATTATCAGATGATGATTCTAATAGTGCTATTAGGTCAATCACATTGGACCATGAAAATCAGATATGGGTAAGCCCTATTAATAAAGAAGCTTATCGCATAGGTAATCTCTATAACAATACAGATCTATCTATAAGAAGCTATGAAAAGTATGTTTCTAATGCATTCACCATCTTCGTCATTCAAGATCGAATTGATAGCAGTCGGATATGGTTATACACTCCATCGGGTTTGGAATCTTTAGACTTCAATTCCAATAAGGAGACAAATTGGAATGAATATTTTGAGCCATATGGCTTTTCTAACATAGTCATCTCCGGAATGGTACAAGATCCAGAAGGTAGACTGTGGATAGGTACTAATACTAAAGGGTTATTAAGATTTGATCCTAATCAAAAAGAGGTAAAGCAATATATACCTAATGAACAAAAGTCTTCTATTGGCTCTATTGATATTTCAGATTTACACATAGATCGCAATGGGCATTTATGGTTGACATCATTCGGGGGAGGTCTTAGTATAATGACTGATATGGAAGCAGGAGAATTTGTCCATTTTACGAAGCGAGAAAATATCGATCATACCTTGTCCAATAATACACTTACCAAAATAATTGAGGATAATGAAGGTCGCATCTGGATGGGATCACATGGGGGGGGTATTATTTTTCATGATGATGAGATAGCTCCATTTCAATTATATCAGAGTAGTGAAAATGATCAGCTCACTATATCGAGTAATAATATCACCTCGATCTATGAAGACAGCCAAGATCATACTTGGGTAGGTACCAGAGAAGGCGGTCTCAATAAGATCACTTGGTCTGATAATGGAGACAGAATCAAGTCTATTCAAAAGTATACCGCCGAACAAGGAGACCCCCACAGTATTAATATCAATACCACTAATAGCTATATAGAATCTGAGTATTTAGGACTTATCGTAGGCAATCGATTGGGAGGGCTTAATGTATATGAACGTGGAGCAGATCGATTCAGAGATTACTTGGTGCGTCCAGGTGATGTGGACTCGCTTAGAAGCTATCATGTTAACGATATGCATAGCTCACTTAATGGCGACTTATGGTTAGGTACTTCCATAGGAATCTATAAGTGGGATCATCGTGCAGCGAGATTGATTAATTACAATAATGTCCATCAAGAATTAAACTCATTGAATGAAGCATACATTCGCTTTCTCATCGTAAGAGATAATGTATTATGGATTGGTGTGTCCAATAATGGTCTCTGGAGATGGGACATCACTAATGAAGCGCTTACCATCTATGATCAGTCAAAAAAACCTGGCAATGGTCTTAATACAGACAACTTGCTCTGTGCTCATTTAGACAAAAAGAATCAGCTCTGGATAGGAACATGGGAGGGAGGGCTAAACAGGATGGATCTTTCTACTGATCAATTCGAATACTATACGGAGGAAGATGGACTTCCAAACAGTGTAGTCTATAGCATCCAAGAGGATGATGCGGGCTTCCTATGGTTGAGTACCAATGATGGGATCATTCGGTTTGATCCAGAGCAAGAAAAGTTCACCACTTTTGACATGAATGATGGCCTTCAGGGGCAAGAATATAATTCCTTTGCGGGCTATAAAAGTGAAAGTTCGGGACATATATATTTTGGAGGCATGAATGGCCTCAATCGATTTGACCCTTCTGTAATTCAAGTAGATACGATCACTCCAGATATATATATCACCAGTATAACTCTACACCAGACGGATGAGAGTCGTCCTATGAAGGTGGCTGGCATCATGCATCAAGAAGAGTTATCCGTCTCTCATAGAACATACCTTTTGGAGATTGCCTTTGGAGCACCCATGCTTTCTAAAAATGATAATACCATATATGCCTATAGAATCAGAGGCTTAAGTGATCGATGGATAGACTTGGATAATAGACAAGAGTTTTCTTTAACTAAGTTTCCTCCCGGAAGATATACTCTTGATATAAGATCAGGACTGGCTGGTGGAGCTTGGAGCAAGCACTTTACTTCTTTGGATATCACTTCATTTCCTCCTTGGTGGCAGACCTGGTGGGCATATCTCCTATATATTATAGTCATCAGTTCGCTGATGTATTTTATCTATAAAAACAGAGTAGCACAACTCCTCAAATATCAAAACCTGCGAACCCAGATCTCCAGCGATCTGCACGATGATGTAGGAACCATACTGTCATCTATGGCTTTTCAGACAGAAATATTAGAATTAGAACAGCGATCAGAAGAGAAAGAAAAGTATAAAAAGATCACTGATATGAGTAGACTGGCGCTCAGTCGCATGCGAGATACAGTATGGGCGATAGATGCCAGAAAAGATAATGCTGAGAGCTTGGTAGATAGGATGCAAGATTTCTTATTTGATACTATGGAATATCAAGAGATGGGTTACACGTTCAAAAAGAATATCCTCAGTAAAGACCTCAAGATAGCGCCAGATGTAAGACAAAGTATCTATCTGATATTCAAGGAAGCTTTGACCAATTCTCTCAAACATTCCAATGGAGATCATATTGACATAGTCTTAGAGCTGGATGGCAGAGGCTTCTCTCTGATGATCAAAGACAATGGTTCCGTCAAACCTGAATCTATCAAAAAATCTGGATTAGGCTTAGCTAATATGAAATCCCGAGCGGAGAAGGTAGGGGCAGAGTTTTCGTATGACTATCATGAGGGTTTTAAGATCGAGCTAATAGGATAGAAGTCTCCATCCTTGGACAACCAGATTTATGTTTTTTCACCCTATAGGGTGATTGTAGGGGTGATCGT
>JAHDDE010000043.1 GCA_020629515.1 Saprospiraceae bacterium
CTTCGATAGCACGTAAGATTGCTGCCTTATTCAAACCAAAAGAACAGGGGCCTGGGATAGAGCTCCTAACTGATAGACAAATGGAGATCGTGATACACCTCTCTGAAGGATTAAGCTATAAAATGATCGCTGGACAGATGAACATATCCATAGATACAGTAAGAAGCCATATCAAAAAGATCTATAAGACCCTGCAAGTCAATAGCAAAATTGAGGTTCTGAAAATTTATAACGATAAGAAATCTTAATACTGCCTACGGAAACTTGGGAAACTCGTCCCAGTTAGGCTTGCGTTTCTCGAGGAAGGCGTTGCGTCCTTCAGCTGCTTCGTCAGTCATATAGCCTAAACGAGTTGCTTCTCCTGCGAAGAGTTGTTGGCCTACCAAGCCATCATCAATGAGATTCATAGAGAATTTGAGCATTTTGATAGCTGTAGGGCTCTTACCGAGTATCTCCTGTGCCCATTGATAGGCGGTATCTTCTAACTCATCATGAGGAATAACGGCATTCACCATACCCATATCGTAGGCTTCTTGAGCGCTATAGTTACGGCCTAAGAAAAAGATCTCTCGAGCCCGCTTCTGCCCTACCTGTCGTGCCAAATATGCCGATCCATATCCACCATCATAACTCGCCACGTCAGCATCTGTTTGTTTAAAAATCGCATGCTCTTTGCTAGCAAGAGTCAAATCACATACTACATGTAAGCTATGACCACCTCCGACGGCCCATCCAGGCACCACGCAGATTACTGCTTTATTCATAAATCTGATCTGGCGCTGAACCTCAAGTATGTGTAATCTGCTTCCGCCCTTAGTTGATCCTTCATATCCCCGCTTACCACGCACACGCTGATCTCCGCCACTACAGAATGCCCATCCACCATCTTTTGGAGAAGGTCCTTCTCCCGACAAGAGTATTACTCCGATAGAAGTGTCAAATCTCGCATCTTCAAAGGCGTCCAATAGCTCATCCACCGTCTCTGGCCTAAAAGCATTGCGAACCTCTGGACGATTAAAAGCAATACGCGCCACACCATTACACTTTTTGTAAGTAATATCTTTATAGTCTTTGGCGACTTTCCAATCTATTGTTGACATATAGGCTTTTTACTTTATTAATTGGGAACTTAACACTCTATCCGATATAGGTGTTTCAAAAATAGTGTATTGCAATCATTAATTGTAAAGACTTATTCATTACTCTTAAGCACTTTAGCATTACCTTTTCAATCTATTACATTTCCAACTTTTCACTTCTATTGATACCCCTGTGCTTGATAATTAAAAAGTTCTGAATACAGATTTTTGTTTTGCAGTAATTCCTCATGGCTACCTAACTCTAATATTTCACCATCCTTTAGCACTAATATCCTATCGGCCATTCTGACTGTGCTAAATCTATGAGAAATAAGTACTGCTGTTTTACCTTTTGTCAATTCAGTAAAACGTTCAAAAGCTTCAAATTCTGCTCTGGCATCGAGCGCAGAAGTGGGCTCATCTAAAACAATAACTTGAGCATTTTTCATGTAGGCCCTGGCGAGTGCTACTTTTTGCCATTGTCCACCTGATAGATCCTTTCCATTATGAAATCGCTTACCAAGGGGTTGATCGTATTTCAGTGGTAAGCTTTGTACAACTTGATCAGCCAAGCTCTTTTCAGCGGCATATTCTATCCGATTTTGATCTTCTATCTCGTCAATTTTGCCTACTGCAATATTTTCTTTTGCCGTAAAATAATACTTCACAAAATCCTGAAAAATGACCCCAAAAAGTGAGTTATACTCATCTGGGGCAATCGTCCAGATATCTCTTCCATCCATCAGGATCCGACCTGAGGTAGGCCTATACATCCTAAGTAATAATTTTACTAAAGTAGTTTTACCCGCCCCATTTTCTCCAACCAAAGCTAATTTTTCGCCCGCTTGAAGTGTGAAGTTTATATCCTTAAGCACATAGTCCTCAGATTCTGGATATTTGAATGAAAGATTTTCGAATACAAACCCAGACTTTATCTCATGTCCCGCTATTGAGACGCCCTCTTCAGTGGTATATTGGTATTCTTGGTCCATGAAGTCAAAGTAGTCTTTGAGATACAACGCATTCTCAGTAATACGAGTAAATCTCGAAAAAATCATCTGAAGTTGATTCCTGATCCGCTGAAAAGATCCCGCCAAAAAAGTTAATTCTCCAATAGTAATTAATCCCACCACAGTCCTTAAGATAATCGTGATGTAAGCACCATAATAGGCGATATCACCGATCAAACTAAAAATGCTTCCCCATGCAGCTCTTCTGATAGCTAATCGGCGATTAGCTTTATAATATTGGTCGGCTAATCTTGAAAACCGATCCTTCAAAAAAGCTGATAATGAGAATAACTTAACCTCCTTAGCGGTTACATCACTTGCTCCAATATATCTGAGATAATCTAACTCTCGACGCTCAGTTGTCCAACTTCTGGTCAATGAGTAGCTGGCACTACTGAACTTAATCTCATTGATAAAAGAAGGTATGATCGCAATAAATAGGATTAATATTAGCAATGGATAAAACACAATTAGTCCAGTAATCAATGAAATTACGGTGATCAAATCTTGCAATTGACTTAATGCCGAAGACATCAACGCCACACGATTAGTGGTTTGGCGTCTGGCTCGCTCTAACTTATCATAAAAATCTGCATCCTCTAATTGACTTAATTCTATCTGAGCTGACTTGACTATGAGGTCTACACTGCTCTTATTGCTATATAGATCACCTAACAATCCATCTGACAAGTCTATTCCTCTGCCAATAAAGTTGGACAAAATAGCTAATCCGAGCTCAAGGGCGAGATAGAACCATAATTGTTCTAATTGGGCATCCGCAGCCCCTTGTTGTGAAATTATCTCATCGATGATCAACTTGCCCACCCAAAGCATTAGGACTGGAAGAATCGATTTTACTAGTCTTCCCAACACATTAAGAATAAATAATAAAGGATCAGTCTTGTAAATTAACTTGAAAAATCTTGGTAAATATTTGAGAGCATTAAGATTATCTCTCCAGCTATATTGCTTTTTTTTCTTTTTGGGTTGAGTTGATTCCATTATTTATTTTAACACTTCACACCATTTGAGAGTTCAACTTCATCTTAATACTACTAACAGTAGTATTAAACTTTTATTAACAAAGCTATTAGATTAAATGAAATCTTTTAGTCGTTATAATCTTTGAACTATCCTACTTAGAAACTTTTCAACTATAAAACCGTGATTACCAAAAAAACTATTCTATTCATTCTGGCATCGCTATGTATTTCCCTCACTTATGGGCAGAAAAACTATGACATAAAAGGTATTGTGACTGATACCTTAGGCGAGCCTCTACTGGGTTCAACCATAATGCTCTTGGATATGGACTCTGTTTATGTAGATTTTGCTCGCACAGAACTTGATGGAGCCTTTCAATTCAAAAAAATTCCTCAAGGAGATCATTTAGTAAGAATAACCTTTGTTGGTTTTATCCCCGTCACTAAAAATGTGAGCTACCGAGGCAAAGATATCGACCTGGGTACTGTAGAACTTAAAGAAATCGCTACTGAACTTATGGAAGTCGTTATAAAAGCAGCAAAAGCTCCAATAAAACTGCGAGGAGATACCATAGAATATGATGCTACTACTTTCAAAGTGCCAGAAGGATCAACAGTTGAAGACTTACTAAAAAGACTGCCAGGTATACAGATAGACCAAGATGGCGAGATCATGGCAGACGGTCAGAATGTATCAAGAGTTACTGTTGATGGTAAGAAATTTTTTGGTGGAGACCCAAAAGCTGCTACTAAAAACTTACAAGCAGAAGGCATATCCAAAGTTCAGGTATTTGATACTAAAACAGAAGAAGAAGAAATCACTGGAGAATCCAGTACCGCCAATCAAGACAAAACCTTGAATCTCGAGTTAAAAGAAGATTATAAGTCAGGAGCTTTTGGCAAAGTTACTGGTGGATATGGCACCGAAGATAGAGGAGAATTAAAGGGAAACTACAATCGCTTTAATGACAAGATTCAATTTTCATTGATAGGAGTAGCTAACAATACTGGTCGCAATGGGCTATCATGGGATGATTATCAAGGATTCATGGGTTCTCAGGCGTGGTCATTTGGGGATGAAGGCACATACGGATTTGGAAGCGGTGGAGGCATGCGCTTTTTCAGGTTTGGTGGACAAGATGATGGTTTAGAGAGCAGTCTTCAGAATATCTTCTTTTCTGGCAATCAACCAGGTCTACCAACCAGTCTAAACGGTGGAACTAATTTCAACTGGGAGGATAAGAAAGCTAAAGTGAATGCATATTACTTCATCAATAAGAAAGGTCTGGACGTAGCAAGAATAAGCGAGAGACAAACCTTTTTGGATCGGGGCAATGCATTAGAAGAAAGTTCTTCTAGCTCAGAAACATCTGCAGTAGGCCATAGAGGAGAAATCTCCTGGGAACAAGAGATTGATTCTTTTCATACTATAATCGTAAAAACTCAAGTCGCCGCGGTCAACAATGAAGGAGTGTATTTTGGCAACAGTGCATCCCAGTTTGAAGGAAACAACTTCCTCACCAACACCAATGATTATAACAATGACAATGATACTGATGGACATTTAATCAATGGAAGATTTTTGTTACGAAAAAAATTCAAATCTAATAAACGTCGAAATATGGGCTTAAATGCCTCATATCAATATTCTACAATTGATGAAAGGCAGCAACAAAGATCTATCAATGAATTTTTTGATGAAATAGGGCTGACATCAAGACAAGTCTTAGACCAAAACTATGATAACATAGCCACTAAAAATCTCTTAAGAGCCAATGCCCTCTATGTGGAACCCATCAGTAAAAAATTCTCCCTCCATACCTTCTATAATTTTTCAAACAGACAAGAAGAAGGAGATCGACAAGTGGTCGATGTGGCTGACAATAGTGAATCAATCAATACCTTCTTGACTCGTAATTATACAAACGATATCAGTCTCAATAGGATCGGTACATCGCTAAAGTACTCACACGAAGGATTTAACCTCTCCATTGGTGCTGCCTTCCAAAGCTTTGACTTGGAAGGTATATTTGAAGGAGTCGAAGGTAGTAATATAAGTGGCGTCGTGGATAGAACCTATACTAATTGGATACCAAATGTATCTGTGAATTTTAGCCCAATTCGAAATTCTTACTTCAACGTATCCTACAATGTGAGCGCTCAGGAACCAAGTATTAGAAATCTCCAACCAGTGATAGATAATAGTAATCCGCTCTATCTAAGGGAAGGCAATCCAGACTTAGTACCAGAGATCACCCATAATATCAATACATATTTCAGTTTTTCGAGACCATTATCAGGATTCAGAGTGTACCTCAATGGTGGATATACTTTCTTTAAAGATCAAATCATCACTGAAGAAACCATCAATGAGAATTTAGTCACTTATGTAAGGCCAATAAATTATGATGGCGGAAGTAATGCCAATATGTATACTGGTATCAACTTCCCAATTAAGAGAAACAAGTTGACCATCAATTTAGGGATGTCGACTAATATCAACAATACGAATGCATTCGTCAATGATGTGCTCAACGAAACTGAGACATTTAACTATACCCCTAATGTCCGTATCAATGTCACTCCAGGTGATGATTTTGCGTTATATCTTAATGGTCGATGGGGCTTCTCGGATACCAAATACAATGTCAATACAGCACTCAATCAAAAAACACAAAACATTAATTATGGTGTAGAGATGAATGCTTCACTACTTTGGGGATTTAAGCTAAATAGTGACTTTAATATCTCACAATTTAGAAATGATCGACTGGACTTAGACCAAGATGTACCGATATTAAATGTGTCTATCTATAAACAATTCCTTAAAGGCAATAGAGGAGAACTTAGACTTTCTCTTTATGATGCATTCAATAAAAATATTGCAATAAATCAATTTGCTTCTAACTATTTTATCTCCCGATCAGAAACGGTCACATTGGCGAGATATGGCATGTTAAGCTTCACTTATAATATCAAAGGTCTTAAGTCAGGCATCAAAAAAGATGGAAGATGGCACTAAACAAATCAATAACAACAATGCAAAAACTGTTCATGCTCCTTGTAGGGGCCATATGCTGGGTCTCTGCTTATTCTCAAAATGATCAAGGAACTATCGTATTCAATAGAAAAATTGACTATGTGAAGATAATGGACGCCCTACCCTATCTATCTCAAGAAGAGAAAGATAGAATCAAACTAACATGGGGAAAAAGTGAAGGAAGAGGGTCGAATTACAACCTAACATTTGAGCCTAATAAATCGGTATATACCTATGGTATAGATGATAGAGAGTATAATTGGTCGTGGCGGAAAGATGAATTCCTCATCATTAAGGAAGATGCAGATAAAATAAAGAGGCAATTTGTGCTTGGTGGAAAGCTATATCTCCAGGATGGGACGCAAGACCGTATTAAGTGGAAAATGAAAAACGAAATAAGAGAAATAGCCGGATATCTTTGCATGAAAGCAACAACTATAGACACTATCAAAAATCAAACAATTGATGCATGGTTTACAGACCAGATACCCGTATCAAGCGGACCTGAAGGGTTTGGTGGATTGCCAGGTATGATCCTCATGCTGGATATCAATGATGGGACCTCTATAGTAGAAGCCACTAAAGTTGACATGGCAGTACCAGAACATCCCATTCCCAAAAAAATCAAAGGGAAAAAGATAGATACGGAGGAATATGCTTCCATATTGACTAAATTTTTTAAAAATAGTATCGAAGGAGAAAGAAATCCATTCTGGGAGGTTCGCTATTAATTTTTTCAAACAAGAAGTGCTTTAGAAGGAAAAAAGGATAGACTCAATTGACTATATTGTTGAATAGTGATTCAACAGTCTATTCATATGTCCTTACTGAGATTACTTCTAACATCAATTATCCTTGCGATACTAATCAGCTGTAGTACCGAACCGGAAACAATAGATATCGGCCTTAACTGGCATTTGACGCAGAATTATGATAAAGATGATACTAACTATCATGATGCCGTGTTCACTATTTCTAATAATGGAAATGTAGCGTTGAGTGACTCCAACTGGGCCATATATTGGAACCAAGCTCCACATGATATTAAGAGCGTTGAAGCAGAATTGCCCATATCCATAAGAAGAATCAATGGAGACTTCTATGAGATGAAGCCAATGAAAGGCTTTAAACTCAATCCAGGTGAACAAACAAAAGCTACCACGACCTCTACGGGTTTTATCATCAAAGAATCTGATGGACCTCTTGGCATATATAGATTAGATGAGTCTGGCAAGCCCCACACTATAGACCATGTCTACATTGAGCCATTTAAGACCCCTAAGCAACTCAATCGGAATAGCGATGACTTAGAGTCAATACCGACTCCTGAACACCTCTACGCACAACACAACTACCTAAACGTTTTACCTAAAGAACAGTTATATCCCTTGATACCCTATCCCCATTCACTTAAAAAAGGGGTTAGCAATTACTCTATCCCACCTGATATAAGAGTTTATTATCGTGCTGCACTCAGTAAAGAGATCAACTACCTATCTGAAGGAATTAATACCAAAATGCAGCAAGTCTATTATGACTCGTTGGCTGAATTTAAAATACTTATCGACGAAAAAATAAAGAACCCCGAAGGATACGAATTAAATATCACCGCTGATGGTATCACCCTCAATGGTGGATCTAAAAAAGGTATTTTTTATGGAATAGTAAGTTTAATCAACCTTTATGATCCAGCCAGAAGAACGGTACCCATAATAAACATCAAAGATGCTCCTGCATATAGTTATAGAGGCATGCATGTTGATGTGGCCAGAAATTTTCAATCCAAAGAAACCCTACTACGCCTATTAGATGTCATGGCCAGTCTGAAGCTCAATAAGCTCTTACTATATCTTACAGAAGACGAAGGTTGGAGATTGACAATAGAAGAGCTCCCAGAACTTACCAGAGTATCGGGTAGTCGAGGTCATACACTGGATAATTCTAAATTTTTGCAGCCAGCATATGGTTCGGGACCAAGTAGATTTAATCCCAATTCTACGGGCAATGGATACTACACTCGAACCGATTTTAAAGAAATTATCAAATATGCCTACGATAGACATATAGACATTATACCCGAAGTTAACTTTCCAGGTCATGCGAGAGCAGCTATATATGCTATGGAAAATAGGTATCGGAGACTCATGGCCGAAGGTAAATTAAAAGAAGCTGAGCAATATCGCTTAATAGACCCTGACGATACTTCTGTCTATCAGTCTGCTCAGTCGTATCATGATAATATAGTCTGTGTATGCCGACCATCCGTTTATGACTTTTATGAAACTGTACTCGCTGATATACAAGAAATGTATAAAGAAGCCAATGTCCCACTGACCATGATTCATACAGGGGGTGATGAAGTCCCAAATGGCGCTTGGACAGAATCCCCTATGTGCAAAGAATATTTAAAGAAGTATCCAGAGATTACTAATATTAGAAATTTACAAAGTCATTTTTTCAAAAATTTAGTTCAAAGGCTACAGAAGACCGGATTACAAATAGGTGGATGGGAAGAAGTGGTAATGGATTTTGATGAAGAAGATCACTGGCAGATAAACGATGAATTTGTAGGTGATAATGTATACCCCTACATCTGGAATAATTTATGGGGTGAAGAAGACCTCGGATACAGAGTCGCCAATCGTGGATACCCTGTAATACTTTGTAATGTGACTAATTTTTATTTTGATTTAGCTTATGACAAAGACCCAAGAGAACCAGGATTATATTGGGCTGGCTTTATCAATGAAAAAGACGCTTTTTCTTTTGTTCCAGAAAACATGTTTTTGTCAACAGAGTCAGATCATATGGGGCATAAGTTTCACCCTGATATTGACTTTAAAGGCAAGGAACATCTCACCCAATCTGGTCGTAAAAACATCATAGGAATACAAGGACAGTTGTGGGGAGAAACCGTAAAAGGTAGGGACATGCTGGAATATTACTATCTCCCGAAGATCTATGGATTAGCTCAAAGAGCTTGGGAAGGCAATCCAAGCTGGCACAATATTGAAAATCATGATGAACGTAATGCAGCCAGAGATAAGGATTATGAAAGGTTCATCAATACAATAACACAAAAAGAGTTCAAAAAATTAGATCGTCCAGATTTGAAATATCATTATAGAATCCCCGCACCTGGTATCACAGAAACAGATGGAACAATATATCTCAACTCTCCATATCCTGGAATGGAGATAAGGTACACCTTGGATGGTTCAGAGCCATCTACCAAGTCGTCTATATATACAGGACCCATAAATTCAGAAAGCAAGCTTATCAGAGCCAAAGTATTTAATTCAATCGGACGCAGTGGATTAGAAAGTCAACTTAACCTAAACCTTAATACTAATGTCGAATAACCAACTATCTAATAGACTAATCTCTCTCGATGCCATGAGAGGTTTTACGATCGCCGCGATGATAATAGTCAACGATCCCGGATCTTGGTCCCACGTATATGGACCATTGTTGCACGAAGCATGGAATGGTATAACTCCAACAGATTATATCTTCCCATTCTTTTTATTTATAGTAGGAGTATCTATATCATTAGCTTATCAAAAGAGGATAGATGATGGATCAGCGAAAGGGCCTTTGGTGAAGAAAATTATCATTAGGTCACTCAAAATATACTTACTGGGATTATTTCTCTGGCTATGGCCAAGATTTGACTTTGGAGGAATCAGATGGGTAGGAGTTCTTCAGAGAATAGCGCTTGTCTTTTTGCCATGCGCCTTGCTGTATCTTTATACCGATTGGAAAACCCAATTAAAGATTTGCATTGGAATTCTTGTGAGTTATTGGATAGTGATGGCATATATACCCATGCCTGGAATCGGTGCACCAGATCTCTCTGTACCAGAAAAAAATTGGGCACATTTTATTGATAACCTCCTCCTTCCAGGACGTTTATGGCAGGAGACTTGGGACCCCGAAGGCATTCTCAGCACATTACCATCCATATCAACAGGTATAATAGGAATGTTGATAGGTAAGCTGATCATAAGTATTAAAGATTCTTATGAAAAACTGACACATTTATTTTTGTTAGGATTTGTTATGTTGGTGATAGGTGGTATATGGAAGTGGTTCTTCCCCCTTAATAAAAACATTTGGACCAGTTCATATGTGATGGTTATGGCAGGTATGGCTACACTTACACTAGCCACATTCATCTATATCGTTGATCTTAAAGGATATGACAGATGGACCACGCTTGGAAGGGTATTTGGTGCCAACTCTATAGCATCTTATGTATTAGCAGGAATGCTCACAGTAATATTTTATAGTGATATGGTCTGGGGTGTAAGTTTAAGTGGAGCATGGATGAATGGATTAACTTCTATAGGAGTAGATCCTAAGATGGCATCTTTTCTATATGCCATATTGTATATGCTGATCATTTTTGTCCCGGCCTACTATCTGTACAAAAAGAAAATTTTCATAAAAGTGTAGTAATGTACGAGTACTTAGACAAGTCAATCGAGCAGCTGGAAAAAATCGCTATAAGTCAGTCCGATACCTTAAATACATGTGCTCAATTATTAGCACAAGCAATTATTGACGACAATATCATCCACACTTTTGGCACTGGTCACTCCCATATGATTGGGTTAGAACTATTTGTTAGAGCAGGTGGCCTTGCCAATGTAAATGCTATGCTCGATAGTATAGTCATGACTTCTGAAGGGGCCAGAAGAAGTGCAGAAATAGAGCGCATCTCGGGCTTATCACAAATTATCTGGGATCAGCACAACATACAGCACGATGATATTATGATCGTAATATCTAACTCTGGTAGAAATGCAATGCCCATAGAAATGGCTACAATTGCCAAAGCCTTTGGCATAAAAGTGATAGGTATAACCTCTATCGAACAATCCAATAAATATCCATCTCGCCATAGTAGTGGCAAAAAACTCCATGAAATAGTAGATATAATAATTGATAATTATGTCCCTTCAGGTGATGGATTATTGCAAATTGATGGGAATCTAACAGGTGCGGCATCCACACTTTCTGGCACATTCATAGTAAATCTTATAGCAACCGAAGCCATGAAAATAGCCGTAGAGAAAGGAGCAAAGCTCCCCATCTACCATAGCCAAAACATCGATGGATATAGCAACGAGGAGCTCTATAAAATGTATGCATCAAGAATCAAACATTTGTAAGTTTTTATTGCAACTTAAAGGTAATGGGCAATGTATACTTCACTTTTACCTTTTTTCCTTGTTGTTTGCCCGGCACCCACTTTTGTGGCATATTATTCATTGACTCAACCACTTTTTGAGCCGCTTTGCCGCACCCAGCACCTATATCTCTGACTATGGCTATATCTTGGACAGAACCATCAGTACCAATCACAAATTCAATGTATACTCTACCTTGAATATTGTTTTCTTTAGCTACCGAAGGGTACTTTAGATGCTTACTTAAATACATCAGTAGGTTTTTGTCGGAGCACAGCTTCCTTTCCTCCTTGCTCATATCATCTTCACAGCCAGGAAATATTGGCATTTCCTCAACGAATCTCCATATTTCCTCTACTTCCACAACCTCTTCTTCTGGTTTAGGTGGCACATAAGGACTGGGGTCCTCATCACTCTTATCCTGAGCAGGTACTGGCTCTATATATTCATCATCTTCGATATCCATATCGATCATATCGTCCTGCTCCTCTGGAATCTCCTCTTCGATTACTTCTTCAATAATTTGTGGCTTGGGCTTTTCTAACTTAGGCTTAGGAAATTCTGGTACTACAGGAATAATCGGCAGATCCTCTTGTATAGGAGGGCCCAACTCATAAGCATGCTCAATCTCATAAGTAGTCCAACTCATACAGACCAAGGCAAAAGCAATAGCGATAGCCAATGAAAACCTAAAGACAACCCCTCTCCATCGAAAGACATTAACCGAAGGATACTTAGTCCTATTGGCAAGACCCTTATTTTCCGCTCTTATTTTATTAGAATTGTTAAGTGTTAATAAGATTCTCACCAAGATTGGAACGCTCAATATTAGGATAGCAAGAAAAGAAAGTGCTAAAAACAGCTCAAAAGAAGTTAATGAAACATTCATAATTGTAGACTTTAATGATTTAATAAAAAATCAAGATCTAATACTATCTATGATCATAAATAGCATAAGCCATCTCGGGTAGGATGACTAACTTATGAAGTGCACAATTATAAGTGATCTTATCACAAGGCACATTAATGCCTCAATTAAAAGATGCTAAAAATGAAGATTTTGACGTTTGAGTCTATTACTGAAAACTGTATATTTTTAAATCAAACTAACTTCCAACCTTTTCGGTAAGGTCTACTTACGAATTGATTGGCATCATCGAAGTTAGTGATCTCCATTTTTTCACCGTCCCATATAAGCTTCTTTCGACCATAATATTCTCTCCTACCTTTCTTTTCTCTCATAAGTCCATAGCTTCTTATAGCTAAATTACCCATAAGTACAGTTTCAGTCATTGGACCAGCATAATCAAAAGAAGAGGTTAACGATTGATGCTCTTTACTATCATATCCTGCTTTACAGGCTTCCGCCCACGCATGTTGATGACCAAATTCTGGTTTATCTAAGTATGGATTTACGGATTCAAAATCCTTAGGCATAGTTAAAACTTCGCCATCCTTTTTGTACATTTTTGGCTCTAAACCATATGTACCACAAGTCATCACACCTTTAGTGCCTATAATCATCACACCATTACCACTTCCACTTTCTCCTATATCATGATCCGCTGGAATAATATCAGGATGAAATGGCTTAATCCCCCCATCAGTCCAATTAAATTTGATTGAAGAGTTATTGATTTTACTCGGCTCAAATCGCAGTTGTACGCTACTACTCGGTGGGCATCCTTCTGGTATATGTTCTGGCACCCAATCTCTCGTAAATACTTGACCTACACTACACTCAACTTCTGTAGGGTATCCCAATTGAAGTAATCTGAAAGGAACATCTATAAGATGACACCCCATATCTCCTAATGCTCCAGTTCCAAAATTCCACCAACCACGCCACTTAAATGGATGATACAAAGGATCATAATCCACCATTTCGGCAGGACCTATGAAAAGATCCCAATCCTTGGCACTAAGGTGTTCTGGCATTACGGCACCAGGTTTTGGCACTGGTATACCTTGTGGCCAAACGGGGCGATTAGTCCACACATGAACTGTATCTACTGTCCCTAAGTGCCCTTCATCAAACCACTTCTTGAGTTGTTCTTGCCCGGGATTAGAAGCACCTTGATTTCCCATTTGACTAACTACTTTATATTTTCTTGCACCCTCCGTTAGTTGTCGGGCTTCATAAATATTATGAGTCAATGGCTTTTGCACATAGACATGCATACCCCTTCGCATAGCTGACATAGCTGCTACTCCGTGTATATGATCTGGAGCAGAAATAGTCACTGCATCTATATCGTCTTCCATCTCATGAAGCATCATTCGGAAGTCTTTATAAAATTTAGCTTTCGGAAATTTCTCAACCGCTCGTTTGGCCATATTACTGTCCACATCACAGAGAGCAACAACATTGTTGATGCCATCACTCCATGCATTGATGATATCACTATGCCCTTTCCCCCCTGCGCCTATTGCCGCAATATTGAGTCGGTCAGACGGGGCTGTATAACCTACGCCGCCAATAACATGACGAGGTACAATGTAAAATCCAGCTAAAGCTGTTGAACTTTTTTTAATAAAATTTCTTCGTGAATTGCTAATATTTTTCATTCGACTTCATTAATTACCTAATAATAAGGTTAATCATATAATTCCTCAATATTACACTGAGCAACTTTGATAAAAAACTGACTTATTTTATTTGTTAAATCATCCAAATAGGCAGCTCCTTTAATTGCCGTTGACTTCATAGGGTCGCCTACACCAGTGTCTCGGGTGATCTTTGACCACGGTCGTTCTGCCCATGCCCAGCCTTCATAAAATTCATCAATCTTCCCTTTTATTTCTTCTCCAAGACCTGCTTCGCTCAACGGTTGAACCAATTTTGGTTGGATAGTCATCATGATACTTGTCTCCATCTCATCTGCGTGATCTCCTTCATTTTCAAAGTAGTTTGTTTTATCTAATGCTCTAAACCAATGAGTCTGACATAAGAACATTTTTGGATACTTCACTCCAAGTTCTCTCAGCATAGTCTTAAAATCATTACCTCCATGACTGTTGAAGACAATCAGCTTATATATACCTTGACGATTGAGTACTTCTATTATATTATCCAATATAATATGCTGGGTACTAGGGTATAAATTGATATCTAACTTTATATCTGTTTGTCCGGTATTTACCCCAAACGGTATAGTAGGCAACACCACAAGCTTTGCTCCTCTCTCATAGGCCAATCTGGCGGATTCATGAGCTATATAATCTGCTTCATAATTGTCTGTCCCGTATGGCAAGTGGTAATTATGTGCTTCTGTTGCTCCCCATGGAAGTATCGCCAATTTGATCTCATCATCGCGTAGATCCTTCCAAGTTAGTTCACTTAAAATATAAGGTCGTCTCATTATTTTTTAGGTTGTATTTGTCCAGTCCACAGTATAGCTTTCCGGATTATATCTAAATGTGCTTCTTCTATCCATGAGTCAGCAGTATGCCCCATGGCAGAATAAAAACTTCTCCCTTTTTTGATCGTATTATACCACGCTATTGGATGGTCTTTACCCATACCAAATTTCTTATCTCTTTGAAGTAAATAGAATTGTCCATCAGGGTTGATAGTCGATTCATCCACTGTATATAGCACTCGCATTCCATTATTTCGAGGATTATCCATAAATATGTACCACTCATCTGTACGATCAAAACTAGTACTAAGTTCATCACAAGGAAAACTTAATATTGTATCACACTCCAAATGAATCTTGGCTTCTTGGAATTGAGGATTCATCGGATGATGAGAGTATTCTGCCCCAATTATATTCTCTCTATACCAAGTCCATTTATGTGATCCGTCTCCAGCAGCATGAATACCAATAAACCCTCCCCCTTTTTCTATATAATCGATCATAGCATTTTGCTGTATGTCAGTAAGTACCGGGCCTGACACATTATTCCATATAATCACATCAAAAAGGGATAGTTGTGATTCGTTAAATATCGCTCCATTCTCGGTATGATACATCTCCCACCCTTGATCAGCACACAATTTTTGTAATGCAGGAACAGAGGCTTTTATGGCCTCCTTATGGATATATGCATTTGTTTTGGTGAATACTAAAATAGCGGTTGTAGCTTCTCTTATAGTCAATTCCGGCGGGTCATAATCATACTCCTCAACACCATTTTTAATTCTATCGACAAATGTGTAGAGCGTATAAGAACCAACTAAAAGAATTAAAACGAGCACAAAAAGCACCCACTTTATTATGGCATTCATCCCACTATATTTTTAAAAAAGACATAAACTTCTGAATCTACAGATGCGAATCCACTTACATTCTTTAAGTTATATATTATCTTAAAGATTCTACAATTAACATATACTTCAATGTCAATTTATTCTTTTGTAAGGTGGACGTTTTTGAAGAAAATCGCATTAGTTAGTTCGTCTCTTTTGATTACACTAATGTCATGTAAAAACTCCAAAATTGAGGGAGACTATCAATTTAAAAACGTGCTTATTTATGATGGTTCGGGTGAAATCCCTTTTATATCAGACGTCATAATCAAAAAAAATAAAATTGTCAAAATCGCTCAAAATATAAGCTGTCATTCCTGCAAAATAATTGATGGTTCGGGAAAAGCATTAGCTCCCGGATTTATAGATCTTCATGCTCACTTGGAGGCACTTCCACAAATACCCTCAGCAGAAAGTGCTATTCATATGGGAGTTACAACTGGGTTAGGAGGACCAGATGGGTCCTCACCAATTAACATCGATAAACACCTCTCCGAGCTTGAGAATCAAAAGATTGGTATCAACGTGGCCTATCTAATAGGTCATAATAGTATACGGAGTGAGGTTATGCACTTGGATGGTCGAGAACCAAGCTCTGAAGAATTACAAGAAATGAAATCTCTTATAGATAAGGGGATGAAAGATGGAGCTTTTGGACTCTCAACAGGATTGAAATACCTGCCAGGCACCTTTGCTAAAGTCGATGAAGTAATCGAATTGTCTAAAGTAGCAAGCAATTATGGTGGCATATATACTTCTCATCTTCGAGAAGAAGGCTTAGGCCTTATCGAAGGTGTACAAGAAGCTATAACCATAGCGAGAGAAGCTGACATACCAGTAGTGCTAACACATCATAAGGCGATCGGTATGCCTATGTGGGGTGCAAGTCATAAGACATTGGCCATGGTTGACAGTGCTAGAAAAGTAGGACTTGATGTCATGTTAGATCAATATCCATATACAGCAAGCTACACAAGCCTTTCGGTACTGATACCACCATGGGCATTAGAAGGAGGTAGATATGATGCATTTAAGGCTCGTTGCGAAGACTCGATCTTAAGAGATAGTATTAAGCGGGGAATTATATTCAACATACTCAATGACAGAGGTGGTGGAGATTTGAAAAGAATTCAATTAGCCCAATTTGATTGGAAACCGAAATTAGAGGGTAAAACACTTTATGATTGGGCATTGGAAGAGAAACTTGAACCTACCGCTGCAAACGGCGCAGAACTGATCATACGAGCTCAACAAAATCGTGGAGCTAAAGCCATATATCACGCTATGTCAGAAGAAGATGTTATTAATATAATGAAACATCCTCAAACCATTATTGCCTCAGATGGCCGTATTACTGAGTTCAACAAGGGATTCCCTCATCCTCGTGTACATGGTACATTCCCAAGAGTAATTGGTCATTTTGCCAGAGATAAAAATGTACTCTCTATCCAAGAAGCCATACGCAAAATGACTTCACTCCCTGCTCACCGATTAGGCTTGCTTGACAGAGGGTGGATCAAAGAAGGATATATCGCGGATATAGTATTGTTTGATCCAGAGACTATCATAGACAAAGCAACATTTGAGCAACCGCATCAGTATCCAGATGGCATCAACATTGTAATGATCAATGGGAATATTGCTTTAGACAAAGATGGATTATCTGAAAATCGATATGGTCAAATATTGAGAGGTCCAGGTTATAGTAACAACTAACTAATCCTCTCCAAAATCAGCAAGGCTTTAATTATCGTTGGATTACATATTTAGAGGCAAAATTAGATCTATTATCCGATCTACATATTTGTGTACTTAGTAGGTTAGACCAATATAAAAAGTCTGAAAATTTACTGGTGAACCGTCCCGATATCAATCGAAATCTGCTTTAATGAAATTTTTTAGCCGCAGCAATTATGTTCAAAATCAGGCCGTAAATATTAATTCCAATTCCTATCAATCCTGCAGTAAATGACGCATACAACTCTGGTGTATTCTGAATATGGTTAATATGATTGAATACTCCACCATATCCCATGAGTACTACTGAGACAACCATCAAAATTCGATACACTCCAATACATTTAACGAAACCAGAAATCAAGAAACATGCATAAATAGTCATGAATACAGCTGCTGCCTTGGGCTCATTAGGGGTAAGTTGTGGTTGGCCTGTCTCCACATAATATATGCTGACCAAATTGAAAAGCATGCCTAAAAAATAATAAACTACTTGAAGGCGTAACAACTTATATAACGAAATCATCAACCTGTCCTAAGTCAATAGATTACCATTCTCATCCCATTCAGCAATAGCTTCTCGGCTGTCTTGATTGATACATTTGGCTATCCATTCTGGCTCATAATCTACCTCATGATCTTTGAGCACTTCTGCGGGGACCCCATCCCAAAGATTAGGTCTATTGCCTACATAGCCAAGATCATCAAAACCCATCTTGGTGGTATAGTACCCAGTCAAAGTAAGATTTCTCATTCTGTTGAAAAAAGAAATACCTGGAGCCATATTGGGTTTCCTATTATCTTTATCTGCATAGGCTATATCATCAACTATACTAATTTGTTGATCTTGAGTGCAATCCTGGAATCTCTTATTGAATCTCCTGTTACTCTCTCCATCCAACCACATCAGGCCACCTCTTAAGGGTGACTTTTGGTTTGGTAAATCCTTAACGATGAATTCTATAAACTCAGGTACACCTGCATCTGTAGCCGATCCAGCCGAATCAGTAGATGGTAATATGATATCGCATAATACAGCGATTGTTTCGAGCTCATGCTTATTGAAGTAATCTTCGCTCATGACAAGCGCATCATGTTTTAACTCAGCAGGGGTGCGTCCATAACCTCCTCCTGGTAGAACCTCATTTTTGATTTTCTGTTGAGTCTCTGATTTACATCCTACTGAACCTACTGTCGCTCCAGCGACTCCGCCTACTATTAATGTTTTAAGTGATTCTCTTCTTTTCATCAGATATTCATTTTTTTAAGTTCACTTACTATATTTTCGGAAGCTCTCATGCTTAGTGCCATGATAGTCCATGTGCAATTCTTATCTGCTTGGGAAGTAAACGGACCTGCATCTACTATAAACACATTTTTAGCATCATGTAATTGTTGCCATTTGTTGGTGACAGAAGTTTTTGGATTATCCCCCATTCGAGTAGTTCCGACCTCATGTATGATTTGACCTGGCGCCAGTAAGCCGTAATCTTTATCTTTCCCAGGTTTATCACCAAGTACAATACCACCCATGTTGTGAGCAATCTCATGAAAACTCTCAATCATATGCTTCGCTTGTAACCGCTCATAATCCGACCACTTATAGTCAAACCTCAACACTGGTATACCATATTCATCTACTACCTTGGGATCAATCTCACAGCGATTATCATATCTGGCTATAGCCTCTCCTCGGCCAGCCATACCTAATACTGAACCGTAAAATCTTTTTACATCATCTCTCAATTTATTACCATAGCCTCCTGTAGTCCCTCCTACATATTCATTCATGGCTTCAACATTATACCCAAAACCATAAGAGGGCATTCCCATTCCTCCCCATACTTCAATATGATATCCTCTTGGGAAGTCTAACCTGCTATTATCACCCCACCATGGAGAGTACACATGCATCCCTCCAACCCCATCTTCATTATAAATTTTTCTATTCATCAAGTCAGGGACAAATACTGATATCCCCGCTCCAGTCGAGTCGTGTAGATATCGCCCTACATGATCGCTACTGTTGCCAAGCCCGTTGGGATGGGTGCTACTTTTAGAGTTCAATAGTATGCGAGCGCTGCTGCAAGCCGAAGCGCCCAGAACCACAACTTTCCCACTCAACTCATATTCTCGTCTATCTTCTTTATTGATGTAAGATACACCTGTAGCCAATCCTTCCTTATTAGTGGTCACATTCTTAACCATACAATTAGTATAGAGATCTATCTGTCCACCGTTTTTTTGGGCCGGAAAAATCAAACAAGAACCTGCTGAAAAATCAGCATAAGCATTGCAAGACCTGTTACATTGGCCACAATAGAAACAAACTCCTCTATCTGCATTTATTCGCTTAGTAAGAATAGACAATCGAGAAGGGATCACTGGTATCCCTGTTTTCCGAGCTCCTTTTATATAATATAATTCATGTAATCGAGGTTTAGGTGGGGGCAAAAAGAATCCATCTGGATCATTGGGCAGTCCTTCATTGGTTCCAAATACCCCAATCATTTTGTCAAGTCTGTCATAATAAGGCTTGACATCACTATAGCTTATTGGCCAATTATCTCCTAAGCCATCTACATCTTTATGCTTGAAATCTTTAGGCCCAAATCGCAACGATATACGCCCCCAGTGATTGGTTCGACCACCAAGCATTCGTGCCCTCCACCATTTAAAATCTGTACCTTCTTTTGTTGTATAGGGTTCTCCATCTACTTCCCAATCACCCCAAGACATATCAAAATCCCCAAATGCTCTCTTCGTACTCGCACCTCTTCTTGGAGACTCCCATGGATACTTCAATTGGGTCATGGTCGTTGGATCTTTTGGGTCAAAAAATGGCCCAGCCTCTACCACGGCAACTTTAAGCCCGTTTTCAGACAAAATATTGGCTGCCATACCTCCACCAGCACCTGAACCCACTATTATTGCATCGTAGACTTTTCGCTGTTCAATGATTTGCATCAATCTCTATTTAAATATTTATGGAAAATAGAGAATAAAATTGGAACAAAATGATTTCGATCTTATAAGAAGTGAATTAAGCGTGCTCTACAATTAACGTTCAAAATGATCTGTCAAGATTATTTTTCTCCTTGCAGGTATCTGATAGAAGATACCCAAGTGATAATCAAAAAGATCAATATGGTAACCCGTTTAATCTTTATATGATTAAATGAAGATTGCATATTCAGGCTATTAATGCTGTTATTAGTATACCAGCATATGCAGATACTGATGATACTAATATGACTAATCTGGCAAAATGATCCGCTTTAAATTTAGAAGAATTCATAGTAATAAAGTTTTTGATATTGTTGATTTATGATCCAAATATCATAGCATATTGCCTTTTGGTTCAATTTTACAAGACCTCTCCTTGTTTATTATCGATATAACAAGCAGAAATTCGACGAAAACACTTTTGACAAAAAATAATACCATATGTTATTACTTATTCATATGATATTAATTGACCTTTGTATTCTTCTAAATCGGTATTATGGAAAAAATTAAAGTGGCGGTAATTTTTGGAGGCAAGTCAACAGAACATAAAATATCAATTATCTCTGCTAAAAACATTGTTGCCTCTATGCCAAAAGAAAAATATGAACCGATACTGATAGGTATCTCCAAAGAAGGGCAATGGTTATATCAACAAGAAAGTCTCGAATTACTCGACACCAGTAATCCCAAAGAAGTAAAATTATCTGATAAAGCTATTCCACTATTAATCTCTCAAAATTCTAATGAACATCACCTGATTAATCAAAACAGTGGCGAAGAATTGTCAAAAATTGATGTAATATTCCCTGTGCTACATGGTACATTTGGAGAGGATGGAGCCATTCAAGGCTTTGCGAAATTAGCTAATCTACCCTGTGTTGGGCCAGGAATATTGGGATCAGCTATAGGAATGGATAAGGAAGTCATGAAGCGTCTCCTTAGAGATGCTGGAATTAAAAACGCCGAATTTTTAACTCTTAGGAGAAAAGATCAAAACACTTATTCCTATAGTGAGGTGAAAAAATCATTAGGTTCGGAATTGTTTATAAAACCAGTTAATCTTGGATCATCAGTGGGAGTAACTCATGTTAAGAGTGCGGAAAGTTTTCAAAAAGCCATTGATCACGCTTTTCTCTTTGACAATAAGGTAATTATCGAAAAAAGAATTATTGGACGAGAAATTGAATGTGCAGTTCTGGGCAATCAAAATCCAATCGCTTCAATTCCTGGAGAAGTGATTCCAAAGGATGGATTTTATTCATTTGAGTCTAAATACATAGACGAAAATGGCGCCGCCCTGAAAATTCCCGCAGATCTTACCAAAGAACAAATTGAAAAAGTAAAGGAAGTAGCATTAATGACATATCAATGCCTCGAATGCTCTGGAATGGCAAGAGTTGATATGTTTTTGACACCAAAGGACGAATACTATATAAATGAGATCAATACAATTCCTGGTTTTACTGATATCAGTATGTACCCTACTCTTTGGAAGATTTCGGGAATTAGCAATAATGAGCTAATAGATAAATTGATCCAACTGGCGATAGAAGAACACCAAGAACTTAATAGATTGAAGTTAGATATGTGATCTATTTATGATCATAATTACGGTTTTTACGGTCCGCCATATCCACATAATAGTATAATTAAAAAGGGCGCTCACAAAGGAGCGCTCTTAATTCATTTACTAACTAAACTTTTACGAAACTATTTTTCTTAATTGATCAATGCCAATGCTATAACTCCAACATAAGCGGAGGAACAAGCTACCAAAATGATTAATCGACAATAATGATCATAGCTACATGTCTTTTTCATAATCTGATTTATTTTTGATTCGATACTTCAAATATGAATCAGATATCCGTAGAAATCTATAAATAACGACTTTTACTAGGTTTTTATCGATTTTCGAAGTAAATCGTCGATAAACGGTAATTAAGCAGACGCTCCATAGACCATCACCCCTATATAGGCCAAGATACATACTACAATTAGCACGAGTTTGACACTATTTCTTATTGAGATTGAAGAATTCATAATTATGAATAGATTTTTTATAAAATTTTATTTTTTAACTAAGACTTAGACTATTTGCAATTCCATCTTCACGACCTAATACGTTGAGCAATGCACCGTTTAGTTCTTTAGTCAAGATGTTGATTATTTGATTTTCTGGAGCAATGCGTTCTTTTTTCAATACATCTAAATATTCTCGATTTAGCCTCTGACCTTCACTATCAGTAAACAAACAAGTTCCGTCCTCAAACATCTCTGCGATCACACCATCTTCAATGCTGATGATTTGCTGTGTTCTTGAAACAACTGTTTTCAACTTGTCGGATAAGATAAATTGCCCGTAATCCAATCCGAGGTATAGCTGTAATCCACGATTGGCACAATAGGCCTTGTTAGAATAACCATTTCTGAGAATAACTATACAATACTTCCCTTCTAATACTTCCAATACCCTTCTGATCGCCGTTTTTAGTCTTACCTCTTCTGTTGCACTTATGCTTTCGATCAGACTATATACTAATTCAGCAGGACTATTTGATGAAAGGTCCATACCATGAGCCCTAAGTGATTGCATATATAACTCACTATTATCTATAGAGCCATGAAAGAATATCGTTTTTTCATGTTTGGTGAAACTTTCGAATTTTGAAAGTCTTGAAATTAGGTTCTTCATTGGTTTTAGTATAGTTCTACTTATATGACCCTTACTAAGCCATAAACCCCCATAAAATAAGGGCTTTCAACCAATATTAACATATCAAATATTTTGATAATATTAAGCACATTGGAGATATTACATTGCTAATATTTTATATGTATTTTTATCTGTAAATTAGATATTTATGTCTAAACAGATTCTATTCTTGGCATTACTATTTCTCGCTATCTCATGTTCTGAATCTCCTGAAGAAGCGAAAGATCTTATTGAAAATACGCCTTACTACCCATTGGATATAGGTAATTATATCTTGTATGATGTACTTGAAGTTAGTATATACAATAATGGTTTTGATCGAGATACGAGTAGATATCAACTGAGAGAAGAAGTAGTCGATGCATCGACACAAGATGATAGAGCTTTCAAAATAATAGAGCAATACAAACGATTGACCCCAAATGGCCCTTGGAATTACGACAACAGATTAACATTGGAGTTTATAGAAAATCAAGTTGTCCGGACACAGAACAACTTGAGTATTATCGTCTTGGCACTACCTATTAAAGCAAATTCGACATGGTCTCCTACAGCTTTTTTTGATGAAAATATTACTATACCTATAAGTTCAGATGAAATCGATTATTTTATCAACTGGGAAGGTCGATATATAACCACAGGAGCCACAATGGACATCAATGATATCATATATAACAATGTAGTTACTACTGAATTAACCAATTATGAAAATCGTCTTCAATTTGGGTACTATACAGAGTCTTATGCCCCTGAAGTAGGTCTGATTCATCAAAAAATTGAAATTTTAAGAACTCAATGTTTTGACCAATGCCAAGATAATGATTGGATAGATAAAGTTGAAATTGGACATATAATAGAAAAGAATATAGTAGAAAGTGGTAATGACTAAATTCAGAAGACTTTATCAAGAGAGATTTACGGAAATAGGAACAATTAGAAGAGCTCATGGCTATAAGGGGCATGCCAAGCTATTCCTCGAAGAGAATTATATATCAACCTTCGGGCAACAAGAATTCGTCTTTATCGAAACTGAAGGCTATAAAGTACCATTTAAAATAGAGTCGTTTGAAGTAGGTAGAGATATCATTATAAAGCTAAAAGGAATCGACAATTCAGAAGACCTTAATAAATACCATATGTCTTCACTACATGTACTTTCTTCTGATATACGAAAGTCTGATTCTGGATTAGATGGAGATATTGATAAATTAGTCGGCTTTCAAATTATAGATGTCAATAAACAGCTGAATGTAGGCACTATACTAAGAGTAGATCAATATCCTCAACAAAAAATGGCGATTATTATAAAAGATAATGTCGAAATTCTAATCCCTCTTCATACGGATCTCATTTTGAGCATTGATATGAGCACAAAGGAAATACACATGGACTTACCAGAAGGGTTGGTCTAAATAAAAGCCCCAGCAATACAACCTGTCAACATGGTAGCTAACGTACCACCTATCAAAGCCTTAAAACCCAATTCAGTTAGTGTCATTCTTGTTTTGGGCGCAATAGAACTAATCCCTCCTATCTGTATACCTACTGATGCAAAATTGGCAAAACCGCATAGGGCATAAGCCGAAATAATAGTAGCTCGTTCAGATAATAATCCCTCAGCTCTCATATCACCTAAAGAAGCGTAAGCCACAAATTCATTTAAAATTGTTTTTTCTCCGAGAAGTCGTCCAACGTATAATACCTCATCTGCTCCAATACCAATAACCCAGGCCAATGGAGCAAAAATATATCCCATAAATAGTTCTAAACTTAGCTTATTAAATTTTCCTCCTGTAGCAGATTCTATAGATTCATTTAAAGAGAGATTAGTGCCTACAATATCCAAGATATTGTTGCTTAAATAAATGATACCCATAAACGCAAAGAGCATGGCACCCACATTAACCGCCAATTTCACTCCATCTGTGGTCCCACGAGCTAAAGCGTCTAAGGCATTAGAACCAACTTCAGATTTCGGAACTGCTAATTCCATATCTACTTTTTTATCAATGGATTCTGGTATGAGCATTTTCGCAATTAGTAAAGCCGCTGGTGCTGATATAATTGATGCAACCAATAAGTGCATACCAAACTCTTGTTTGGCAACAAGATCCGACCCTCCCAATATAGCTACATAAGCTCCAAATACGCTCCCGGCAATAGTGGCCATTCCTCCAGTCATCACACTCATGATCTCAGACCGACTCATCCTCTCTAAATATGGCTTTACCACAAGAGGCGCCTCAGTCTGCCCTATAAAAACATTAGCTGCCGCTGCTAAACTTTCCGTGCCACTAAGCTTCATTGTTTTGTTCATAATCCACGCAAATGCATATACCATCCTCTGCAAAATACCATAGTAATAAGCCAAAGAAGTTAGGGCTGAAAAGAATATAATAATCAACAAAGCCGAAAAAGCAAAACCATACTTCATATCAGTGGCTAACTCACCAAAAAGAAAAGAAGCAGACTCCGTAGATGCCTGTATAACCACTAAAAATAAATCCACTATTCCTTTAAAAAAAGAAGTTACTACTGGAATCCTTATAGCCAGATATGCCAATATGATCTGCAAAATCATCCCACTTATAACAATCCTCCAGTTGATTGCTTTCTTATTAGAACTCATAAAGTAACAAATGAGCAGTATGATAATTATGCCCAGTAGAGCTCGTAGCGTATGTATTAGCATGTTCTAAAGGTTTGTCAGATAAAACCGCTGCCAAATTAAGAATTAACAATCATTGCAATACATTAATAGCTAATAGAATACAATTTATCTTAGTGGCATGAAACCAATGGTTATAGGAATTAGCGGGAGAAGTGGTTCAGGTAAAACAACATTAGTCAGAAATATTCTTTCAGATTTTGGTTCTGGCAATATAACGCTACATACTCTGGACAACTATTATCTGCCAAGGGTAGAACAATCGAAAGATGATAAAAATTATCTCAATTTTGACCTGCCCACCTCTTTTTATCGCTCTAATTTTGAGAAAGACCTTAAGACACTTCTTAGAGGAGAGAGCGTCTTATTGGATGAATATCAATTCAACAAAGAAAAAGATATTCAAGAGAAGATACTGATTCCTCCAGCACCTATAATATTAGTGGAGGGATTGTTTATTTTTCATTTCCAAGAAATAATGGAACTATTGGACAAGAAAGTATTAGTTGAGTTGTCTTACAAAGAGGCATTCAATCGTCGCTTAAAAAGAGATCAAATAGAAAGAAATTATACTATTGAAGAAATAACTTACCGATACGAACACCATGTTGAACCCTCTTTTCAAAGATATATTTTACCCTATAGAAATGAACTCGACCTTTTATTAACTAATAATTTTGATATCAGAAAAGAAGCCGAAATTCTGTATAAAGAAATCTCAACTTACCTTATAAAAAAAGGCATCGAATAATCATCCGACGCCCCATGTATATTTAATGTATTTATAGTCTAATATGCCGATACAGAAGTAGCATCCAACAAAATAAGTTTTTTGTGAACCTTCTTTCCGTTATTATCTCTTAACATCACCCAGTATACACCAGAATCAATATTATCTGTCGTTATCTTGAGGTTCCCTTTATTATCAAATATTTTCTTGCTATATACATTTCGATCATTAAGAGAGGAAATTATAATCTCTCCACCTAAAGATGAAAACTCATAATCAATATTAATTAAATTATTTTCTACAGCTGGGTTAGGATACATTGCCAAAGCTATATCTCCACCTTCACGATATTGAGATGCTCCTTTAGCAAGGGTGAAATAGTGAAATTTGGATAAATCCAATTTTGTGGTACTTCTTATAGAGCCTTTATTGAAATCACTCTGCCTATTAGATACCACCAAATCACTTTTTGTAAAATCAATTGATTTAGAATCTACCATGGAAGGTATTGCAATCCATTTTTCTCCATCAAATCCTGCAATTGTCAATTCTTCAAAATTTTTAACAATCTTATCTATTTCTGTATTTGCATTCCACGTTAAAACAACATTAGAGGATGACCTCCCTTCAACATTCCAAAATCCAATTGAACTTAAACTTCCTTCTTCTAACTTATCTCCAAATTTATTTGACACTTTGATTGAAGGGTCCGCATTGATAAATTCTGCGATTACACCATAGGCCTGACCAACCCCAATAGGGAGATATACCTCACCTTGTCCCGTTGGCAATAAAAACGGTCCATCAGAATATACCTTAACCAATCCATCGACAAATCCATCTTCAGACGCACCTTGCCATTTTGCCTTTGATCCAGCAAATACGACATAGCTTTTCGATGTATTTCTTTTCGTATGAATTACACTCTTGTCATATCCGATATCGGTAAAGCTATGTTCTCCAAAAACAGAAATAAATCCATTAGAAGGTACGTGTGTCTCCGAATATGAACCTGATCGTAATAATTGTCCGAAAACAGCACCTGAGAAAAGAAAAGCTCCAAAGAATATTGTAATTATTTTTTTTGTCATAACATCTTTTCTATGAACTTTTGAAAAAGGTTAGGGATTTAAATCCCTAACCTGTGACCTTTTATTTTTAATCAAACGAAATCAAATAGAATAAATAATCATCACTCCATGATTCCTCAGCATCTGTTCTAACTACATTAACTTTTACACTATTCGTTGTAACCAGTTCTCTTAAATTAACAGAGAAGTTAACCACAGCTTTAGCTCTATCGGTAGTAATGCTATATGGGTTAACGGCTTGTACAAAAGTACAAAGAGGTGCATTCGCCAAATTGTTAAATGAATAGCTAAGCTTCATAGAAGAATGAGTTCCATCAGGATTCCCTTGTGGGAAAGTCACTAAATCATCTACCACCCATGTTACCGTTCCATAACAAGAATCAACAAAACTTCCAGAATCACCTATTTCCACATCTTTCCAAGAAGGTATTATGAATGTCCCTTTCTTAGAGCCTAAACCAGGTTCTCCTTGTGGGCCTTGCGGACCTACTGGACCTTGTGGACCAACAGAGCCTTGTGGACCAACTGCGCCCTGTGGACCAACTGAACCTTGCGGACCTACTGGGCCCTGTGGGCCTGTAGGACCTGTAGAACCTGTATCACCCTGTGGACCCGCTGGACCTACTGGGCCTTGTGGGCCTGCTGGGCCTACCGAACCTTGTTCCCCTTGTGGACCTTGAATTCCCGCTGGACCTTGGTCGCCTTGTAATCCTCTATCCCCTTGTGGGCCTTGTGGACCTGTCTCACCTTGCGGACCTGCTGGACCTATTGGCCCTTGTGGTCCCGTAAGTCCTTGTGGACCTTGTGGTCCTTGTTCCCCTTGTGCTCCAGTCGGACCTTGAGAACCTTGTGGGCCTGTTTGTCCTTGTGGACCCGCTGGACCTACTGGGCCTTGTGGACCTGCTAGACCTTGTGGGCCTTGTGGGCCTTGCTCACCTTGTGCTCCAGTGGTTCCTTGTGGGCCTTGCGGACCGGTTTCCCCTTGTGGACCTGCTGGGCCCTCTGGGCCAGCCTCACCAGCTGGACCTTGAACTCCGGTAGGACCTTGTGGACCTTCAGGCCCTGTCTCTCCCTGCGCACCTTGTGGACCTGTCTCACCTTGCGGACCTGCTGGACCTGCTGGACCCTGTGGACCTGTAGCTCCTTGAACGCCTTGTGGACCCTGGGCTCCTTGTGGGCCTTGCGGACCCTGTGCTCCTTGTGGACCTGTTTCTCCCTGCGGACCCGCTGGACCTTGAGATCCCGTTTCACCAGCTGGGCCTTGTGGGCCTTGTGGGCCTTGCTCACCTTGTGGACCTTGTGCACCATCAGAACCTGCAGCTCCTTGAGCTCCTTGTGGACCCTGTGGACCTTGTGGACCCTGTGGACCAGCTGGTCCTTCTGGACCAGTTTCTCCTTGTTCTCCTTGAACGCCTTGTGGACCTTGTGGACCTTGGGCGCCCTCTTCTCCTTGTGGACCTGCTGGACCCTCTGGACCATTAAGCCCTTGTGGACCTTGTGCTCCAGAAATTCCCTGTTCACCTTGCAATCCCTGTGGACCTTGTGGACCTTGACTACCTTGTGGACCTTGTGGACCTATTTCACCTTGAATACCTTGAGCTCCGTCAGCTCCTCGACAATCCAATGTATTTAAAACACCATCTCCATTAATATCCTCTCCTGCATCAAAAATACCGTTGCCATTCAAATCCCAACAGTTTATGCCATTTGTTCCTGCTACACCCTGTGATCCTTGGATTCCCTGTTCTCCTTGAGGTCCTTGTGGACCTGTCTCGCCTTGTGGGCCTTGAACACCTTGCTCTCCTTGTGGGCCTTGTGCACCATCGGCGCCTCTCTCTCCTTGGACCCCTT
>JAHDDE010000044.1:0-1396 GCA_020629515.1 Saprospiraceae bacterium
TTAATCGCACTTAAAATCGCCCAATTTGATTGCTCTCACATTTATGCTTCTACTTAATAAATTTTCATCTTTTATTTCAACACATCCCTGGCTTATCATAGTTGCGTTAGGTGTGTCTTCGCTCAAGAATATCCATGTTCTGTCGCTGGCAAAAGTGGAGTCAATGGATAAAATTACTCTTTGCATTGCAGCCAGATCCGCCCCACTTATATTTCCTGAAAAATTAATGTCACCAGCGAGCTGATCTTCTTCACAGGCAATCTCTATCCCCAAGACGTGTCGTTGTGCCTTTATGACGTCAAGTACACTAAGTGATGTAGCTGCATCAGCCTTAATATCAAAACAAATTTGGTCTCCTCTTATCAAAGTCTGAGCTGTAGAAAAAGAATATTGGCCCTGATCGATTTGAGTTACAGTTGATACGATATTACCTCCGTTACCCCTTTTAGTACGGATACTATCCACATCGATCAGCATGCTATCTCTGTCCTGAATAATAATATTAAACTCATTGGTATCAACAAAAGGTATTATAAAATTAAGGGTATCAGCACAGCCTAATTCGTTGTTGAGGATAAGAAAGTAATCTCCTTGATTCAATCTGCTGATATCTTCAGTGGTGTCGCCATTGGACCAAAACAGAGATAACGAGTCGGAGCAAGACTCTATGTCAAGATCGATGCTTCCTTCTCGATTGCCAAAATCTGCAATAATCGATTCATTATTGACTTGTGCTATAGGCAGATCGTTTATTAATATATTCTGCTGGATGGATATAGAACTGTCTCTGCAAATGTCAGTAAAGGTGACCGTTCTGGTCAACTCCGCCATGTCACAATCACTAAAATTCACTTGTAAATCTACACTATCCAGTTGGACATTGCACATGCCATCTATATTCGGGAGTTGTACATTGTGGACATCTTCAATGCAGACACCACTTATTATTATGGATGATTCATAGTCTATATTAGTTAACCCATCTGCTAATACAGTAATTTGCTGAATACAGGTATCTGTTCCTGTTGGCCCAATGGCAATCCAACTTCTATTAATTACAAGATCTTCTGGACAATCCATTAAGACTTCATCTTCGTAGAAGACTGTATCTGCACCTGATGTATTGGGTATCCCAAATACTAATGGCTCAATATACTGAGAACAGCTTATAACCGTATCTTTTGGACATTCGAGCCTAAGAGGAATCTGAACAGGTATATTGAAACTAAAAGAATCAATAGTACCATTCTGATCGCTGATAGACAAAATGTAATCCCCTCCAGCTACATTGACGAGAGAGGTGTCGTTGCTCCCATTGGACCAATTGAAAGCCAGAGAATCTGTGGCACAGAGTATATCAAAAGTGACGCTTCCTGTGGAATCACCATTATCAGGA
>JAHDDE010000044.1:1496-29005 GCA_020629515.1 Saprospiraceae bacterium
TGTGGCACAGAGTATATCAAAAGTGACGCTTCCTGTGGAATCACCATTATCAGGAGAGATGATGATACTATCTAACTTAATGGCATCAATGTTAGTAACAAGTATAGTTTGATTTATGAATACTGAGCTGTCGATACAAGGATCAGAGATCAACCACGATTGAGAATAGGTCTGTGAGCGATCAGTCATGGTATCCAAGATCAACGATGTGCTATCAATAATTAGATCACAAGATAAAGCAGGTAAGTTATGATCTAAAAGGCTTTGTAACTCACTAGCGCAGATATCATCAAAAGTTATCGTATCAGGTATAGATACTTTTGATAATCCGTCTCTTATCACAGTGATGACTTGGGTGCAAGTGTCAGCCATATTTTGATTTTGGGCGATCCACATTCTATTGATGATAAGATCTTCAGGGCACAAGTTATTGGATTGATCTAAGTAATAAAGAGTATCTGCACCTGCGGCTGATGCCACTCCTGTTATCTCAGGGAGTATAGATTGATCGCATGATAGGGTGGTATCTGCAGGGCAGGTTATACTTAGTGTTACTTCAGTCGGTATAGTGAAACTAAAAGAATCAATAGTACCATTCTGATCGCTGATAGACAAAATGTAATCCCCTCCAGCTACATTGACGAGAGAGGTGTCGTTGCTCCCATTGGACCAATTGAAAGCCAGAGAATCTGTGGCACAGAGTATATCAAAAGTGACGCTTCCTGTGGAATCACCATTATCAGGAATAATAGAAATATTGTTAAGACGCAATGCTGAGGCATCAACTATCACAATAGTTTGTAAAAATAGGGCTGTACTATCTAAGCATTCATCACTTATTGTCCAGCCTCTTGTGAGATATTCAGTCTGATTGATTATAGTATCTGAAGATACTCGAACTCCAGTTAACGTTAGTCCACAAGACAATTGAATCGAGTCCGCTGCTAAGGCATCATTTACCTGAAAATCGCACAATCCAGTAAATTCAACAGTGTCTGCTAATGAAACCAAAGCAAATCCATTGCGCAATTGACGAATTTCTTGAATACATGTATCTGACTGAGTAGCTGATTGAGCTACCCAAAATCTTTCTATTAATAGATCCTCAGGACATAGATCAGTGATATTGTCAAAATGAAAAAGGGTGTCATATCCTTGCGTTTCTGCTATGCCCGTTGTTGTGGTCAAAAGTGTAGAGGCACAAGAGATGATGGTATCAGGAGGACAGATCAGCTGATAATTGGTAGTGTCAGTGGCCGTATTTTCTATCACAAAATCAAAAGATTTCATGCACCCGATAAAATCGGTAATACTAAGAGTATAGGTCCCAGGTGTTAAACTATCTTGATCCAAATCTACGCTGCCATGGGACCATTCATAGGTAAATGAATCTATAGGGCAAGCTAATTCAATGTCAATTGATCCCAAATTATTAATAGTATCTAATAGGATATCGCTACGACTTAATTCGGCAATTACTAATTCGTTTACTATTATCACTTGTGAAGAGCGAATGGTACTGTCAGAACACCCTATGTCAAACAACCAGTCTGCATGGAGGACTAATGAGTCACACGAGCTGGAAGCAAAAGTGAATTTAACGGAATCTACTGTGATATTGCATGGTACGTCTATTTCTTCTCTCAATACAAATGGGAGCTCTTCAAAACAAACCCTATCAAAAACAGCGGTGTCGGCTATTGAAAAATCAATCAATGAGTCAAAAGGGAAAACGATGGATTGTACACACGAGTCAGAAATAGTGCTATCAGCTTGAGCCACCCAAGTCCTATGTATGATGATATCCAAAGGACAAGTTTGGAGGATGTCATCAAAAAAGAATAGAGAGTCGTATCCAGATATTGTAGGAACACCGGTAATATCCGGAGTGATAAATAGATCACAAGTTAATGCGGTATCCGGAGGACATATAAAAGTTCTATTGTTCTCTTGAGACAAGGCACCATTAATAGCGGTGCATAGGATCAGGTATATGCAAAAGGTAAGTCTTTTCATTGGTTCATTATCATGCGAAGGGCAAATATACTATCCCCTTTTGATCTCAAAGAAAGAGCTTTGGTTAAGGTTTTAAAATAAGTGTATATCCTAATGTTGTAAGGGTATTCTTTAATCTTTTGAGTTAAGGCAATTAACCCATTATATTTGCGCAAAATATTACAACCATGTTCGAGAGTTTAAGTGATCGGTTAGAAGGTGCGTTCAAGAATCTAAAAGGTGATGGAAAGATCACGGAGATTAACATAGCGCAATCCGTTAAAGAGATAAGAAGAGCATTAGTCGCTGCAGATGTCAACTATAAAATAGCTAAAGAGTTCACTGACAAGATCAAGGACGAAGCGATGGGCACCCGTAATGTGCTAAAATCGGTAAAGCCTGGTGAATTGATGGTCAAAATCGTAATGGACGAAATGACCGAGCTCATGGGTGGAGATGCCGTTGGCATAGATCTCTCAGGTAAACCAAGTGTGATATTAATAGCAGGATTGCAAGGATCAGGTAAAACGACTTTTTCTGGTAAACTCTCAAAATGGTTGAAAGAAAAGAAAAAGAAAAAACCTCTCTTAGTAGCTTGTGATGTATATAGACCTGCGGCTATAGATCAATTGACAGTGTTGAGTGAGCAAGTAGGAGTGGATATCTTTAAAGACGTCGATAGTAAGAATCCTGTTGAAATTGCTCAAAACGCAATAGTCTATGCCACCGAAAATAAACACGATGTGGTGATAGTTGATACCGCAGGGCGATTAGCAGTAGATGAGGAGATGATGAATGAAATCGAGAGTATCAAAAATGGCATCGAACCTAATGAAACCCTCTTTGTGGTGGACTCTATGACTGGACAAGATGCTGTGAATACGGCCGTTGCATTCAACGAAAAAATTGACTTCAATGGAGTAGTTTTAACCAAGCTCGATGGAGACACTCGGGGTGGTGCCGCCTTATCAGTGAAGTATACAGTAGGTAAGCCGATCAAATTCATATCGACGGGTGAGAAGATGGAGCAACTGGATATGTTCTACCCAGATCGTATGGCTCAACGTATCTTGGGTATGGGAGATATCATATCTTTCGTAGAGAGAGCGCAAGATCAATTTGATGAAGAAGAGGCTAAGCGATTAGAGAAAAAGATCAAAAAGAACAAATTTGATTTTAATGACTTTCTAAAACAGGTGGACCAAATTAGAAAAATGGGTGATCTAAAGTCACTTATGGGCATGATACCTGGTATGGGGAAGGCACTTAAAAATGTTGATATTGATAATAATGCATTCAATAAGGTAGAGGCTATCATTTTTTCCATGACGCCACATGAGAGAAATAATCCAGAGGTGCTTAATATGTCTCGTAAGAAAAGAATAGCAAAAGGTTGTGGGCATAGTATACATGAGATCAATATGTTCATCAAACAATTCGATCAAATGCGAAAAATGATGCACATGATGAGTAAAGGCAAGAATATGCAAAATTTCATGGCTAATATGCAAAAGATGGGCGGCCCAGGTATGGGCGGCATGAAGTAATTCGTGCTCTTAAGATTTTGCTTCCTTCACCAATTCACTAAGTTTAATCATACACTCTATAGGGGTCATGGCATTGATATCCATAGTGGACAATTGTCGGCTGAGAGCTTCTAATTTAGGATCTGCCACGAACATAGAAAGCTGAGCATTGCTTTGATGGTTTTCAAGGTTGTTAAGTGTTTTGTTTTTTTGTTCTTCTTTTTCAACGGATTTTTCTTGTAGCGAGCTTAATATGTGACCGGCTCTCAGAATTATATCCTTTGGCAATCCTGACATCATTGCCACTTGTATACCAAATGATTGATTGCTACTTCCTTTGACTAATTTTCTGAGGAAAATTATTTTTTCTCCCAGGTCCTTAGTTGCTACATTATAATTTTCTATTCTTTCATATTTATCCGCTAATTGACTCAACTCATGATAATGAGTCGCAAAAAGTGTTTTTGGAGCACTTTGATGCTCATGGAGATATTCAACTATTGACCATGCGATAGATATACCGTCATAAGTCGATGTGCCCCGACCTATTTCATCAAGTAGTATTAGGCTTCTTGGAGATAGATTATTCATAATAGTGGCTGTTTCTATCATTTCAACCATGAATGTGGATTCTCCGCTGCTGATATTGTCTGAAGCACCAACTCTGGTGAATATTCTATCTACTATGCCGATTTGTGCCTCAGTAGCTGGCACGAAACATCCGATTTGTGCCATTAGGCAAATGAGTGCAGTTTGACGAAGAATGGCAGATTTTCCGGACATATTAGGTCCAGTTATTAGCAGTATTTGTTCTTGATCATTACTTAATTCGAGATCATTTGGGATGTAAGTCTCCCCTAATGGAAGATGAGCTTCAATCACAGGATGGCGACCTTGGGTAATGTGAAGTCGGGTGGACTCATCAACTGAAGGTTTGCAGTAAGCATTTTTTAGCGATAGCTTGGCGAATGAATTGAGACAATCAATTTGAGCTAATATGTGGGCGTTGTCCTGTATAGATTGTATATAAGCAGACAACCAATGTAATATCTCATGATAGATGCGTTCCTCAAGTACTATGATTTTATCTTCTGCACCAAGGATTTTGGATTCAAGTACTTTTAACTCTTCAGATATATATCTCTCTGCATTGGTGAGGGTTTGTTTACGAGTCCAGTTTTCTGGTATTAAGCCTTGATCTTTATACTTATTAGTTACTTCAAAGTAATACCCAAAGACATTGTTGAAACCCACTTTGAGGTTAGCTATTTTGGTTTTTTCTGTTTCTTGCTCAAGTAGTTGTTGCAGGTGGTTTTTGCTATTGCCGATGATATCTCTCAGATCATCGAGTTCTGCATTGTATCCATCAGCTATTACCCCTCCTTTGTTGAGGTTGACAGGTGCTTCAGGCTTTATTGAGGCTTCAATTTTTTCTATTACTTCCGGAAGATTAGATAGACCTGAAAGTAGGGAGTATAGAGCGGGACTTTCTTCTTCTTCAAATAAGGCCTTTATATCAGGTATTCTCTTTAGAGAGTTCCTAATATTGTATATCTCACGAGGATTGACTTTGGAGAGAGCCACCTTTGCGATGATCCTTTCCAAATCACTTATGCCTTTTAGTTCTGTATCGAGCTCTTCTGATACTATTGGATGATCTTTTAGTATCTCGACTATATCTAATCGAGTATTTATTTTAAGTAGATCAGTAAGCGGTAGCAGGATCCACTTTCTCAGCAATCGAGCTCCCATAGGAGTTACTGTTTTATCCAATATCTGCGAAAGCGGAATACCCGATGGATGGTTAGAATATACTAACTCCAGATTTCTAATAGTAAATTGATCTAACCAAACATAGCTATCTAAATGAATTCTTGAGATTTTATTGATATGACTCAATTTTTTATTCTCAGTGCTTTCCAAATAATGCAATATAGCGCCTGCCGCTATCTGACCATTGGTCAATTTATCTATACCGAAACCTTTAAGATTCTGTACTTTGAATAATTCCTTAAGCTTATCCGAACAATAGTCGTATTGCCATATCCAATCTTCTATGCTGTAACTATAGTAAGCATCTTGGGTTAGATCATCAAAAGCCGTTTCGTTCTTTTTGCTGTATATGATCTCTTTGGGCAAGTAGGTACCCAATAATTTTTGCACTTCTAAAGCATGACCTTCAAAAACTAAAAATTCTCCAGTCGAAAGATCCAAAAATGCACATGCCAGCTGCTTTTCATTATGAAAATAGATGGACCCTAAAAAATTATTCTCTTTCTGATCGAGCAGGTTGTCGCTGGTTCCGATACCTGGTGTGACTACATCTGTGACACCTCTTTTTACAATTTTCTTTTCCTTGCTTGGTTTTTCGAGCTGTTCGCATATGGCTACTCGATATCCTGCTTTGACCAATTTGGGGAGATACACATCTAAGGAGTGATAGGGGAATCCGGCTAATTCAATATTAGATCCTCCATTATTACGAGCTGTTAATACGATCCCAAGTACTTGAGAGGCTGTGATAGCATCTTCACCAAATGTCTCATAAAAGTCTCCGACTCTAAATAATAATAAGGCGTCTTTGTGCTTTGTTTTTAGCTCAAAGTATTGCTTCATCAAAGGGGTGACCTTTTTTGATTTGGATTTGCTCAATGAATCAGATTGGTTGTAAAAAATGGTAAAACTACGTATTTAATAAAAATGAATAAGTAAATTTCTCATATGAACTAATTGAGCCATGATGAAAAAACTATTTAAGATTCTTGCAATTGCATCGTTCCTATTGATAGGATTATTTTATTTCTTCCTCTATCAGGCTGACTTGTCACCTGATGTTTTAAAGAATAAATATGCCTACGGACCTTCACAATTTATCGAAATAGAGGGAATGGATGTGCACTATCGCATGGAAGGATCTGGGCCTCCTGTACTTCTACTTCATGGCACAGCGGCCTCCTTGCATACTTGGGAGCCATGGGCGATCCTATTGCGAGATTCGTTTACTGTTTTGACAGTAGATTTGCCCGCATTTGGATTAACCGGTCCAAATGAGAATAATGATTACACAACAACAGCCTACAATCGATTTATTAACCAGTTTACTTCTGCTTTGGATATCGATACATTTAGTATCGGGGGCAATTCTTTGGGCGGATATATCAGCTGGAATTATGCCTTAGACTTTCCTGATCGGATTGATAAATTGATTTTGATAGATGCAGCAGGCTTTCCGACAGAACCGGTAGCGCTTTTCAAACTAATTAAAAATCCAATCCTTGGACCTTTACTTTCTAAAGTTTCAGTACGTTCATTAGTTGAAAAAAATCTCAAAGAAGTGTATGCCGATCAAACTAAGATAACTGATGGGTTAATTCAAAGGTATTATGACTTGAGCCTTAGGAAAGGGAATAGACAAGCATTGAGGGCCAGAGTCAATCGAAAAGAAAAGTCAAGAGTGGAGCAGATAAGTAAGATTAATAATAAAACCTTGATTATGTGGGGAGCAAAAGATCAATGGATACCAGTGGAGCATGCCCATTTATTTCATGATCAAATGCCTAATTCAGAGCTAATTATTTATCCAGATGCAGGACATGTTCCGATGGAAGAATTAGCTGAACAAACCGGACAGGATGTGTATAAATTTTTATTGAAATAGGTTGAAATACTACTTCTAACCTATAGAGGATTAAAGGGGTTTGAGAAGGTTATTGTAAAAACTATAAATTTACAGATATAAATATCTTATATATATAAATAAATTAGTTTTATTTGTCTTAAGAATGAAATATCCAGATCATAATCCATAACGTATTAGGAGATGTCTAAGCCCAAAGTAATGACCACGTTTAAGAAGTTGCCTGTTGAAATTCAGGAGCAGATAAAGCTTGCCTATCCAAGAGGGTTTGAGAAATTTTTGATTCGATTCAAAAATCATAAGAACAAATTTATAAGCGCCTTACCATACGAAACGGATGATCGAGATTATATGGTTAAAATGAGTGTTGAAGAAGCGCAACGTATCATTTTAAATGATGACGATTACAATGATTCTGGACATCTTAAAGAAAAGATCAAAGATTCTTTCGAAGCCAAATACGATGATTCTGACGACGAAGACGAAGACGACTTAGATATAGATGAAATAGAAATTGACGAGCCAGTGGAGGATTAGACTTCACGGATGACATTTCTTCGTTATACATAATTGATTATTGATAGCATCCGCTCTTGACAACACCTTTCCATCAGTTGTGCCATTATTAAAGATTCTTTTATAAGTTTTTTTCTTTCTATCTGTTTTACTGAGTCATTTTAACTTTAATTCTTTACGAGCTAAATTCTGAAAAGCAGTAAATTCAAGCCTTATCCAAATTTGAAATAATAATGAAATATTTAATTCTCCTAACGAGTCTAATGTTTTCGATACAGAATTTTGCACAGCAGGATTCTATGTTGACAAAATCTTCGACCTATTCGGCATTGAAGTTTAGAAATATTGGGCCTGCTATTACATCAGGGCGTATTGCAGATATCGCCATACATCCAGACAATCAAAATGTCATGTACGTCGCTGTGGGTTCGGGTAATGTTTGGAAAACTGTCAATGCAGGAACCACCTATGAACCTATCTTTGACAATGAGGGTAGTTACTCTATAGGTTGCATCACTATTGATCCTAATAATCCTCATACTATATGGGTAGGTACTGGAGAAAATGTGGGCGGACGACATGTGGGATATGGAGATGGTATATATAAGAGTGATGATGATGGGCAGAGCTGGGTCAATATGGGTTTGAAGGAATCAGAGCATATATCTCGCATTTTGGTACATCCTACCAATTCTGATATCATTTGGGTAGCCGTACAAGGTCCATTGTGGAGCAAAGGTGGCGAAAGAGGATTGTATAAATCCACCGATGGAGGTAAAACGTGGAATAGAACTTTAGGTGATGAAGAATGGGTGGGAGTCACAGAAGTAATAATGGATCCAAATGATCCTGACATATTGGTAGCGGCTACATGGCAAAGACACCGAACCGTAGCGGCATATATGGGTGGAGGGCCAGGCTCAGCTATACATATTAGTCATGACGGCGGAGATACTTGGAAGAAATCATCCAAGGGACTACCCATGTCAAATTTAGGTAAGACTGGATTGGCCTTTTCTCCGTTTAATTCAGATGTGATTTATGCAGCGATAGAGACCGATAGGAAAACAGGAGGACTATATATATCAAGGAACCGTGGAGCTTCGTGGACGAGACAGTCAGATATGACTTCTGGAGGTACAGGACCTCACTACTATCAAGAACTTTACGCTGACCCTCATACAGAAGGTCGTATCTATCTAATGAACAACAACGTGTTAGTATCTCATGATCATGGTAAAACCTATGAACGAATAGATGAGACAAATAAACATGTGGATACACACGCTATAGCATGGAGAGAAAATGATCCTAACTATATCATAATGGGTACAGATGGAGGTCTCTATGAGACTTTTGATATGATGAAAACATGGAGATACACTCGAAATCTCCCAATCACACAATACTACAAATTGGCGGTGGACGATGCAGAACCATTTTATAATATCTATGGTGGAACACAGGATAATGGGTCTCATGGGGGTCCATCAAGAACATTATCAGAGGATGGAATAAGAAATCGAGATTGGAAGGTTGTATTGGGTGCCGATGGGCATCAATCCGCAACGGAGCCTGGTAATCCAAATATTACCTATGGAGAGTTTCAAGAAGGCTTCTTATGGAGGATAGATCATAAAACTGGAGAACAAGTTTATATTCGACCAGAAGTAGGTCCTAATGAGCCATATGAAAGATTTAATTGGGATGCACCTATCTTAGTCAGCGCACATGATCCTGCAAGAATATATTTTGCCTCACAAAGAGTATGGAGATCTGATAATCGTGGCGATGATTGGACTGCCATCAGCGCTGATCTAACCAAAAACCAAAATAGAATTGAGTTGCCTATAATGGGTAAACAGCAGAGCTGGGATAATCCGTGGGATGTGGATGCCATGTCAAATTATAATACTATCACCTCATTAGCCGAATCGCCTAAAGATGAAAATCTCCTTTACGCGGGTACTGATGATGGGGCTATTCAAGTCACCGAGGATGGTGGGGCCAACTGGCGAAAAGTTGAGTATAGGTATATTGCAGGCTTGCCTAATACGGCATTCGTAAATGATGTTAGAGCGGATTTACATGACGCCAGTACTGTCTATGCGGCATTAGATAATCATAAATATGGGGACTTTACACCTTACTTGTTGAAAAGTACTGATAAGGGTAAAACGTGGAGGAGTATTACTTCTAATTTGCCAGACAACTTATTAGTCTGGAGAATCGTACAAGATCATATAGATCCTAATCTCTTGTTTATTGCTACAGAATTTGGTGTTTATTTCACTCAGTCCGGAGGTAAAGAGTGGACTCAATTAAAAGGAGGGATGCCAACTATTGCCATCAGAGATATCACCATACAAAGGAGAGAAAATGATCTTGTTGCCGCATCATTTGGCAGAGGGTTTTACATTTTAGATGATATCTCCGTTCTCAGAGAAATCAATCAAGAATCAATCACAGATCAAGAAGGTGTTTTATTCTCTACAAGAGATGCGGATTGGTTCACTCCGCAGCAGGGCATGTATGGTCAAGGTCATAATGAATACAAAGCAAAGAACCCTGATTTTGGAGCCACTTTCACATATTATCTAAAAGAGGGTTTTTCATCTGCGAAGTCTGAACGAAGCAAATCTGAAAAGAAGCTAACTAAAGACAAAAAGAACATCCCTTTTCCAGGATGGGATGCATTAGATGAAGAATCAGCGCAGTCCAAAGGTGCGATCTACCTTACCATAAAAGATCAGCAAGGTACTGTGATGAATCGTATCAAAGGATCCGCATCAAAAGGCCTAAATCGTACCACATGGAACTTAGGGCTGGCAAGTAAAGGAATCATCAAGTTGGAATCTCCACGAGGTGGAGGTGGCTGGTGGGGTGGTGGAGGCTACAAAGCCACACCAGGTACTTATACAGTGACCTTATCAAAATTAGAAGGGGGTATTGAAACTATTTTAGATGGGCCAAATACATTTGAAGTAACTCCTCTATTGGAACCAACCATCAAAGGCGCCTCATATGAAGAAATAGCGTCGTTCAGAAAAGATTTTGAAGCTTTTCAGAGGGAAATGTCTGTGACAAATACCATGCTTTCAGATGCTAAAAAGATGGTTTCGGCTATGAAAAAAGCTTATAACAGAGCAGATAAGCAGTTTCCTGAATTGTTGACAAATATTTACAATTTTGAAGAAGACCTTAGAAAATTAGACGTGGAAATGTATGGCAACAAAAGTAAAAAGGAGATAGGAGAGAAAAATAATCCAACTCCTGGAGATGGCAACCTGTTGGGGTGGGTGGCTTTAAGCAATACTTATGGGCCTACAGGTAATCACAAAAAAGCATTTAATCGAGCGGTCAATCAATTAGCAGATATCAAATCAAGAATTGCTGAAGCTGTAAAGGCGATACCAGATTTGAGGAATTCCTTAGATGCGATCGGAGCACCTGCTATTGAAGATTAACAAATTTATATTGAGTTTTAAGAGGCAGTCATTATAGCATTAGTGGCTGCCTTTTTTTCTGGAAGTTATTTGAGCCCACCACATGTGGGTTTCGTTATAATAAGGAAGAATAGTCATAGTTTTTTGAGTGCTTCTACAGCTTTTGCAGCTTTATCAAATGGAACGAATATATGATCATGAAAAAAGCCTGCGATGACATTGCAACTGATATTTTGTTGAGCTAATTCATTTGAAAAAGCCGCTGTTAGGCCAATATCATTTAGAGAAGAGTGAATATCTAAAGTTATCCATGCAAAAACGGTGTCATAATTAAATCCATTTTTATCAGCATATGCTTTATTGATCACGAGAGTACTTCCTTCTTTTTCTTTGAATTCACATATAGGAATCTTTCTTGGAACCAATGAGGCATTTACTATACTTACAAAGACATATTGGCCATCATTTAGAACAGGATCGAGTTGAAGATTCAAATTATTAGTATTTGCTCAAGTGATATGGACTTATAGTTTAGCGGCAATCAATTTATCTATTGATTGCCGCTAAATTAAAATGTTGCTCTATGTTATTCTTTTGAATCCAAGATCGCTTCAATCCTTTTTTTGAGATCTAAACTGTGCATACTAATTGCGGTGTTTAGGGACTTAGGTGTCTTTAGGTCGTTGTTGATTTTCATAAGGGTACCTCTCGCAATAGCCTTGACGTCATTGACATTTTCCTCAGAATTGATCAATTCTTCCATTTTATGAATGAACATTCTTTGGAGATTTCTGATATAGGTATCTGTACCTAATTTTTTACCTCGCCCAAATATTGATTCACTGGTATCATCAAATAGATTGTAGATGGAGTAGGCTTGACTTCCATTGAGTGATTCATTTTCGATCATTCTTTCCATTCTACTATTATTGAATAATATTCTCAATGCCCTATTTTGAACTCCACCGATTTTATCAACTATACCATCTGGTTCAAATTTTCTAATCAAGTCTTCATTTATCAACCATTTTGGTGTGTTAAATACATGCTGGTGTAAAAATGAAATTGCCCGCTTTTGTTTGGATTTATCATTATGACTGTAAGTGTCAGCTTGCTGATCTTGAGTTTTACTGATCTCTATTACACCTCCTACGTTGGCGATCACATGACCAACATATCTGTTGAATTGGTTGAATACCTGATTATACAGATCCTCTATTTGGTCAAATCCTTCTCCATTTTCATATCCCCAAGTTCCGATATTAGGCATAATCCTTTTGAGGTTTTTGATACCGTATTCACTGGCTATCATAGAGTCATCGCCTAAATCTTCAGTCTGAGCCGTAGGGTCTAATGGTAGTCCCCTCTGTCGACCATATCTGTATAAAGGATCATCAGCTCTTTCTTTAATCCATTCGTTGAGGGTCGATTTTTCTTGGTCCTTATCACCCACAATTGGTTGATAGCCGTATTTGATCGACCAGTCGTCATAGATACCTATCCCTGGCATTAACCCTACATCTCCATCTTCTGGTTGGGCCACATAATTAAATCTGGCATAATCCATTATTGATGGAGATGTGCCCATTTTTTGAGTAAACGTAGCTGAACGCAAAGAGTCAACAGGATAGGCTACACTCGCTCCCATGTTATGAGGAAGGCCTAAAGTATGACCAACTTCATGAGCTGAAACAAATCTGATGCATCGTCCCATAATCTCTTCTTTAAAGTTAACCCCTCGGGCATCTTCATTAATCGCTGCAGTTTGTATAAAATACCAATTCCTCAATAGTCTCATAACGTTGTGGTACCATATGATATCTGACTCAAGTATCTCTCCTGTTCGGGGATCATGTACATGTGGTCCCATGGCATTTTGTATATCAGTTGATACGTATCGAATCACAGAGTATCGAGTATCTTCGGGAGACCAATCTGGATTCTCCTCTTCAGAGGGTGCATCCATGGCGAAAATGGCATTTTTAAAACCTATTTTTTCAAAGGCTGACTGCCAGTCATTAACTCCCTGCTTGATATAAGGTTTCCACTTATCAGGCGTAGCTGGATCTATGTAGTACACTATTGGTTTGATTGGTTCAACCAATTCGCCCCGAGCAAATGCCTCAGGGTCTTTTGGCTCTAACCTCCAACGAGTGATAAATCTTTGGGTCTCAGTACGTTGATCGTCGAGACTATAGTTAGTTTGTCTTACTGAAAAATATCCTACCCGAGCATCATAATATCGCGGCTCCATAGGATCCTCAGGGAGTATGATGAATGATTGATTCATCTCTACTGACATAGTACCTGTGATACGATTGTCAGGGAGGTCATCTCCTCCTCTATAGGTTAGGACATGCTTTACTTCCACATTATTTGGGAAACTTTTCATAGAAGTGATAAAACTTCTCTTGGAGTCTAAACCCTTAATTCCAAAGTTCTTTTTTTGCCTTTCTGATACTGCTCCGATCATAGGTATATCTGATGTGAATAGATTGCTAACCTCTATCACGGAGGATTTGTCTCCTTTCACTTCGATATTAAACACCATTATAACAGGCTCAAAATTGTTGTTTTTGACAGACTGATAGATAGGATCTTCAAAACTGGCTACACTATTATAGGAAACCGATCGAAGGAGTATTTTTTCTCCCATTTTCTGCCACCTTATGACTTGTTGTGGCCTGGATTTCACGCCCGCACCTCCAAAATTCAAATTTTTCACAAATCCAGAGATTCGAGATACGATTAAAATCTCTTTTTCTAAGATCGAATCAGGTAACTCAAAATAGTATTTATCCTTTACTTGATGAGTGCTAAACAATCCTGCAGTACTTATAGCCTCCTCGGTAATGACATCTCCAAATGCCTTTTCATCAGATTTTTTTGACGTGGTATCTTTTTTCTCTTGGGCCAGAGCCATTTGAAATCCTGAAATGAGTAGGATAAAAAGAAGTAGGTTTTTCATTATTGATTCTCTTTAAATTTGAATCGAACTTAAGGCTATTTATTCAACAATTGGGTTTCTCCAATTCTATATTTTGCAGATATGTATTGAGCCATATAAAAATCTGCAGTAGTCAATGACACGTCTCCATCATCTTTTCTTATGAAGCCTTTGATCAGAATATGGAGATTTTTATCAGAAAATCTGAGTATTTAACCCTTGGATCAATAGGGCGAAAATGAGATATAGGTGTCTCTAATGTAGAATAGATGACATTTTTCAAAAATTAAATTCGCATGTCTAATAAATCTGGAAATAAAATTGAAGCTATTAGAGATTTGATAGTAGGTCAAGAGCTAAGTGCTATTAATGAACAGATCAAATCAGTAGAATCTAAGATCTATAAAGATCAAGAAAAGAAGAATCAAAAAATAGAAAGTCAGTTGTCTAAAGAAATTGACAACATCAATGAAAAGTTAGAGTCTATCATGAAAATGATCTCTACTACCAATAAAAAAATACAAAAAATCGAAAGCGAGAAGACTGATCGGAAGACTATGCAAGAGCTTTTGGTAGGACTCTCTAAGAGCCTGTGATGAGAACTTCGATAAAAGAGAACTTAGACACGTCAGCTCAATTTGAAACATTGAGGGACATAATTGTAGGTAAACAAGAGTTTGCCAAAGAGGAAGAGTTTGCTCTTTTCAAAGAAGAAGTCTTTCAAAAATTAAATGCTTTAGAACAAATGCTCAACGATAAAGAGCGATTTGAATCTAAGATAGTCGAGTCTAAAGAGCGTGTTATCGATGTGGTTAGCCCCAAAATGGGAAAAATAATCAGAGCTAGTGTCAATGCTCAGATTGAAAAGATCAATGAAAAAATTAGAGAAGCATCTACTCAACTGTCTGACCTCTTAAGCCCTCGAAAAATATTGAAAAAACTGAGAGGTAAGGATAAGGTATATTACTCCGACTATCCTTCCATTGTACAGCTTTTTGTTATTGAGAGCGATACAGGTCTCATGTTTGGAAAATTTGAGAAAGAGCAACTTAATGATCCTGATATGATGACAGGACTTCTAACTTCTATTAAGACTTTTGCCGAGTCATCTTTGAGTATTCCAGATGCAGAAGTAGGATTGATTGACTATGGAGATTATTTCATCAAGTTATTCAATTATGGTACTTATTACTTCGCCTTGGTATTTAATGGTAAGCAAAATAATGATTTTGAGAACTTCATAAATGAAGAGATTGATGCCTTTGCTAACCAATATACTCATCAACTGATATCACCCAATAGAATGTCAATGGATATAGATGTATTACTAAAACAATATTTTGATAAGACATGCGAGAAATTAGAAAAAAAGTAGTCTTATTTGGGAATGTTGGCGTTGGAAAAAGTTCGATATCACGCAAGTATGTATCGAATGAATTCAGCGAAACCTACATGAGTTCTCTTGGGCTATCTATCGAAAAAAAGGTCATAGAGTTAGCTAATGTAAGTGTGATACTGATGATATGGGATTTAGCAGGTGAGATTTTTGAATCTACCCAGTTTCAAGGATATATCAAAGGAGCTCACGGTATAGTGGGCATATTTGACAGTTCGCGCCCTTATACTCATGATCTATTGAGTAAATTTTTAGACGACTCTATCGATTGCCCTCATATTATTGTGGGAAATAAAGTTGATCTTATTACTTCAGAAGCCAAAAATGAATTAAAGAAAAAAAATGTAGAATATTTTACCAGCGCCAAGACTGGTGAAGGATTAGATGAAGCCTTCAGAGGTATTATTGATAAGATGATATCAGAGGAGGTTTATGTTTGATTATAGAGTTAAATTTGACCAGTCGGGTAAGATAATCTATAGTAATGCCCCCATGATTCCTGCTCAGCATGATCAGATCGATCGGTACCTACCTTTATTTTATGATATTGAGGCACTTGAGGATTTTGACTTAAAGGCACTTAGACCTTATGAATGTCACATTGGAAATAAGAAATACTTTTTTCACTTAGATTGGTCTTTCCACGAGATAGACAATATGCGATTTTATGAATTGCTGATCGAAGACAGAACCAGCTCATATAATCGGCTACAAAAAGAACGATCTAAGAAAAACACTTTGAGGTTAGAGCAAGATTATCTCATCGACAGACTGAATACTGAGGTCGAAGAGAAAAATGAGGCTCGATCGGACAACCATGAGTTAAAAACTATACTTGAGCATACAAGAGAAGGAATAATATATCAGAATCAGATGACAGGTGAAATAGTCAAAGCTAATCACAAAGCTTTGGAACTATTCTCATGTCAAAAAGTTGAGGAATTAAAATCGATACAACATATACATTTTAATGGTAATCCACGGGAGGAGTACGATCCAAAATTGTTCGTTCATCTATGGAATAAGGAAAGGAAAAGAGAGGCGAAAGAGGAAGTAATCAAATTAAACGACCATGCTCAAAAAGAAAAATACTTTTCTGTACGAGTTGTAGAGGAGCAAGCCCTCAAGTTGGAGTCATTAAATATCATCTTTGTCAGTGATATAACTAATGAATATCAATCCAAACTGGAGCTTAAGAATAAGAACAAGGAATTGTTGCAGTACATCGAGTCAAATGTACAATTAGAGCAATTTGCTCATGTCGCATCTCATGATCTGCGTGCTCCGATCATCACGATAAAGAGTTTTTCTAATCTGTTAAAAGAAAAGTGTGCAGATAGATTAAATGATAATGAGAGCAAATACCTAAATATAATCAAGGAAAATGCAGATCAGATGTTTTCTTTGGTAAGTGATCTATTAGATTATGCCCAAATTAATTCGCAAAAAATAGCTTTTAAAAAGACCAATCTTCAATTCCTTTTAGAAGGAGTAATTGACTCATTTAGATCTATCGCTAATCAAACAAATGTCACTATTGAGATCGTGAATAGGCTTCCTGAGATTGTAGTAGATGACGTTAAGCTAAAGAGGGTTTTTCAAAATCTATTGAGCAATGCTATTAAGTTTGCTGACCCTACTAAAAAATCGTTTGTCAAGATAGATTTTGCTGAGTTAGATGATAAGTATGAATTTATGATTTGTGATAATGGGATTGGCATGAAAGAAGGTTCTGTGGATATTTTTCAACCATATACCAAATTGAATTTGCAGACCGAGTATGAGGGCAACGGTATGGGCTTGGCTATATGTAAGAATATCATAAAACAGCACAAAGGAGAAATCTATTACAAATCAACATACGGGGAAGGAAGTCGATTCGTTTTTTCAATCCCAAAAGAGTTATAACAACATTGTTATGAAATTATATTTTATCGATGATGACGAAGCACCTCATATCTACCATCGGTTGATGGCAGAGGAAAGTGGAATTTCTGAAGACCAAATAGAGAACTTTTATGAAGTCGATCAAGCCATTGCTAAATTGGAAGGTCAGATTAATGCACAGGATTTGTCTCAATGGCCGAGTTACATTTTTGTGGATATTAATATGCCATATAAGTCAGGCTATGATTTCGTAAAAGAGGTAGAGGCTTTAATTCCGCAGGAACTTATGCCTGTGATCTACTTTGTATCAAGCACAAAAAACCCTTCCGATATCCAAAAGGTGGAGGCAATTGATATTATAAAAGGATTTGAAACCAAATTTTTAGAATCAGAATTTTTTAAAAGTTTGGATTTCCAAAAAAATTAAAAACTGCTGGGTTTTGCTCTTCCTGCAGCTCGATTTTCTGTACCTTCTATATTGAGTAATTTGTCACCCAGTCTCTCTCTCATTTGTTGTGCCAATAGAGTCAAGGTATCCACGACGTCTGGATGATCATCAGCTACATTATACATTTCGCTTATATCACCTTGTAGGTTATAGAGCTCTATTTTATCTAAAGTATTGTATTCATATGAAACGGGCAGCCCGTTACGACCACCTTCTTTGCTATTTAGCGTCCTGTATTCATGCGGAAAGTACATCTTCCAATTTTTATATCTAATACCATGTAGCTCATTAGTTTTATAATAGAAATAATAAGCTTCATGAGGATGCTCGATTTCTTCTCCTGTCCATAATTGCCACATGCTTTTGCCATCTATGGTTTGATTAGGGAGTTCTGCACCAGTCAACTCGGCGATAGTAGGGAGCACATCTATATTCATCATAGGAGTATGAATTGTCCTACCTCCTTTGACTTTACTTGGGTAGTATAGAATAGTTGGCTCACGCTGTCCGCCTTCCCAAGCAGTTCCTTTACCCTCTCTAAGTGGAGAGGCAGATCCTGCATGATCGCCATAGCTCAGCCATGGGCCATTGTCCGAAGTATATAATACCAGTGTATTTTGATCCAAATGGTTATCCTTAAGGGCCTTAATAATTTGCCCAGTAGACCAATCAATTTCCATGATTACATCACCATATAACCCCCTTTTAGATTTTCCTTTAAATTGATCAGACACAAATAAAGGTACATGTGGTTGTGGATGTGCTACATATAGCATAAAAGGACGATCAGACTGCTGATGAATGAAATCGACACTTCGTTGGGTTATTTGCTGTGTTAGGTTACTTTGATCAGTTAAGGTATCTATGATTTGTTCGTTGTGATATAATGGTAAAGGGCCAAAATCGAAAACGGGACCTTGTTCGGGATGATAAGGCCACATGTCGTTAGAATACGGGATACCAAAGTACTCATCAAATCCTTGACGCCCAGGCATCATATTTTCTGCATCTCCTAAATGCCATTTGCCAAATATTGCCGTTGTATAGCCTATCTCTTTGAGCATCTCAGCTATAGTCACTTCAGAGGGGTTAAGTCCTTTTTTGCTATTAGGCATGTATGCCCCATGTACTCCAATACGATTAGGATAGCACCCAGTCAAGAGTGCTGCTCGAGAAGCGGAGCAGACTGGCTGTGCAGCGTAGAAATCAGTGAAGATCACCCCTTCCCTTGCCATCTGATCTATATGAGGGGTTAATATATCGGGTGAACCAAAACATCCCAAGTCCTGATATCCTTGATCGTCGGTCATGATGATGACAATATTAGGCGGGGTTGGTTCTCCGGATTTGTGCGTACAAGAATGAAATAGGATCAGTAGAGATAAAAATATAATATACTTCATAGAGTTAAGATAATTACTCAATCTTCATTATTCTAACCTTCTTTTTCTTGAGACGTACGTTGTTCAGCGCTTTGATTAATTTGTGCATTTTCGATTTGGGTACTGCCACAAATGCACAGTCTTGCTTTAGTTCTATCATTCCTAACTCTCCTTTGCTTAGATTACCTTGTTTAAAAAATAATCCTGCTATATCACCCTTGGAGATTTTATCTTTTCGACCACCAGATATGAATAGTGTAGCCCATTTGGATGAGGGAGGATTGGGGCGTTCTGTCAATTTTTCTGTAGGTATGCCACGGATGAATTCTGGCAACTCTTCTTCAGACCATTTTATGACGTAGGCAGTTCCATCATGGTGCATTCTGGCGGTTCGCCCGTTTCGATGGATGAATTCTTCTTCTTTATTGGGAAGTTGATAATGAATGATAAAGTCCATTTCAGGCACATCTATTCCACGAGAAGCCAGATCTGTGGATAACAAAATTTTATCAGAACCATTTCTGAATTTTATCAATGACCTTTCGCGCTCTCTTTGTTCTAATCCGCCGAAATAGGTGCCATGACTAATACCTTTTTGATTTAAAAAATCACTCACGTATTGGATAGTATCCTTATAGTTGCAAAAAATGATTCCTTGTGCTTTTCCTATGTGATTCAGCAGAGCATGAAGAGTTTCCAGTTTGTCTTTAGTAGGGGAGGGCACCAATTTGATGCTTAGAGTACCTTTTTTATGGTCCTCAAATTTTATGGTGGAAGGATTTTTAAGTTGTAAAAAAAGAGGTATATCGATCTTGTCGGTTGCTGATGTAAGTATTTTTCTCTCTATGAATGGCAATTCATAGATAATCTCCTTCATTTGTTTTTCAAAACCTACTTCAAGTGATTTGTCATATTCGTCAAGTACTATTGTTTTTATATTTCGTACAGATATGGTTCCTCTTCTTAGGTGATCTGCAATGCGCCCGGGTGTTCCTATGAGTATCGTAGGAGGATGTTGTAGTTCCTGAAAATCTTTAGCTATCGCACGACCACCATAAACAGCATTAGCTTTATATCCACTTCCCATTTCTCTTGTGACTTGTTCGATTTGTATGGCTAATTCTCGTGAGGGAGTTAATATGACTATTTGTGTTTGATCGATTTCTGGATTTATCAGGGAGAGCAAGGGAAGCAAAAATGCAACCGTCTTACCGGTGCCCGTAGGACTGATCAAAATAACCTCATTCTCTTCCTGTATTGTATTTATGGCGCTCAACTGCATGGGATTGAGCTTTTCAATCCCAAGTTTATCCAAGATCTGTCGCTTACTTTTTACTAAAAGTGTCATGGTGCAAAGGTATCTTAATGCAGAGAATAATTGGATAATACTCCTGTGGATTAAAAACTTCTAATAGAAGCGATATAGGACTGCAGGTTAAGTTTAGCAGCAAATGCCGATAGCAGGTATGTAGCTATTTCTGAGTTTTATAGTCATAATGCCTGTTTTTGTAATTAAGGAATAATATACCAGTCAAAGGGAATTGTAGACCTGTCAAAGCGATCTCGGTCAAATGATATTTGTAGTGTCAATAAGGCCAAATAGCCTTTTTTATCATACTAAATATTTTAATCATGTCAAGTTTTAAAGTTCCTAATCGCGATGAAGTTAGCACAACCAATCAAGCCATATTTGACCAAGTTGAAAAGGCAGTAGGATTTGTACCCAATATTTATGCAACCATGGCAAAAAGTGAAAATGCATTAAAGAATTTTCTTGACTTTGCCAATGCTCCATCATCTTTAAGAACAAAAGAAAAAGAAGTAATAAATCTGGCGGTTAGTGAATACAACCAATGCCAGTATTGTTTATCTGCACATACGGCGATAGCAGGTATGAACGGATTTTCTTCGGATCAAATATTGGAGTTAAGGGCAGGTACAGCTTCATTCGATGATAAGTTAAATGCCTTAGCACAGTTGGCCAAAAATATTTCAGAGAATCGAGGAGCCACTGATCAGACTGTTGTCGATAATTTCTTTGATGCGGGATGGTCACAAGAGAACCTAATAGATACCATTAATCAAATAGGAGAAATAACTATCACTAATTACCTCCATAGAACAACCGAGGTGCCAGTGGATTTTCCTATAGCTCAACCCTTAGAATTGACGACTACTCTAAATTAGTATTCGTCAATATAATTCGATTGAACAATCTCAGCAAGTCCTGATTACTTGGGGCTTGCTTTTTATTGTTCTATGCTCATTTGTTATAAATAGCCTACTTTCACGATACATTTATAATTCGTTGGTTTCTGCTTTGGTACAAACTTGCTAGTTGGACAATGATTCTTAACTACTTAAGTTCTACCAATGAGTGCTCCTTTTTTTCAAATCGAACCAATGACTGCTTTTGACCAGAGTATCATCTGGACACTCAATCAAGATTATTATAAAAACCAAGGTGTCAGTGCATGGACTGATCAAGTTGTTCCTTTTCATATCACGAGCAATGCTGTTGTAGCGAAGGCTTATGCTAAGATGATTCTATCTTTTTTGCGAGATTTAGCGGGACAGGGGCAGTGTGCAGAGAGTGTATATATCTTGGAGTTAGGAGCCGGTCATGGCAAGTTAGGCTATCAGATATTACATTTACTTGATAAACTGATGACCCAAGAGCGACAAGACCTTCCAGGCTATTGCTATATACTAAGTGATATATCAGAGGATACTTTAGCATTTTATGATCAGCATGCGCAGTTACAGGAGTATTTTGATCGTGGCGTATTAGATATTGCTTTTTTTGATGGAGCCCAAGATTCTTCTATCACATTGCGTCGATCCAAAGAGACAATTGGACCACACTCCCTGACTCAACCGATTTTTACGATCGCTAATTACTTTTTTGACACCCTTCCTAACGAGCTATTTTATATTAATAATAAGCAAGTATCACAGTGCTTGGTCTCCATTAGAAGTGATGTCAACCCAGAAGGATTAGAAGCACAAGAGTTGATCAAAAACATGCAACTCAAGTATGAGTTAAGAGATCTTGATTATCCTCATTTTGATGATGAGATCGACAATATGATACTCAGTCAATATCAGGATCTCAATAAGAGTAGCTATATCTTTTATCCTAACAAAGGGCTACAATGTCTGAGGCATCTGCGAGCCTTATCACAAGGTGGATTGGTATTGCTTGCGATGGACAAGGGGTATCACACTTTAGATGGACTCACAGGCCGAGGATTGCCAGAGCTAATTACTCATGGGAGCTTTTCTTGTTGGGTTAATTTTCATGCTTTGGCGGAATCTTGTATTCATCGAGGAGGTAGAGCTCTCTTTCCTTCTAAATCCCACTTTAGCGTAAAGCTTGCTTGCCTGATCTATGCCCACGAAGGTGAGGAGTATTATGATCTCGCAAAGTCCTATCATGACATAGTGGACAGTTTTGGTCCGGATGATTTTAATCAAGTTAAGAATTTGGCTTACGCCAATGTGTCAAGATTGCAACTCAAAGAGCTTATTTCGATGTATAGGTTAAGTGCTCATGATGCTTCTATGTTTATTCGATTTCTACCTCGACTTAAGCAATTGATGAAGTCTATCTCTATGCAGGACAGACTAAAAATACGAGAGGTAGTTCATCTGGTGTGGGGTAATTATTTTTATATCAATGAGGATATGGACTTATCCTACGAATTAGGGGGCTTATTATACGATCTTGCCTTTTATGATGAAGCTTTGACATATTTTAATATTTCTAATAATAGTCGTGGGGCTAAAGAAGATGTGCTGTATAATCAGGCACTGTGCTATTATCAACTTAGGAAAGACGACTTATTTTATGAAGTAGTAAAAGAGGGAAAAGCGATTTTCCCTGAATCACTAATGCTTAAAAATTTAGAAGAATTAGATATGAGATAGTCTCATTGCTGCATGTCATAATTGGCGTCGCAAGGATGAATACATCTTTTAAAAAGTATCAATGAATATAAAGCACAATTAATCTAATTACTGCTGTTCAAGATATTCTACCACGTGATCTATCCATTCATATCTCTGGATCGATGCATCTAAATAATAATCAGGCTGTATCCCTATATTGTCGATTGACATATTGTTGATTCTTCTGGATAGCGAATAGATCAGCACAAGTTCTTTATCCTTCGAGAATGTATAATATTGATTAGACTTATCCAAGGCTCCAAATGTGGGGTGACCGTATAGTTTGACTTTTTTACTTTGCTTTGCTGCCATTAAGAATTCCTCTCCTGAGCTTATTACTTCATTATCGACTATTATAGCAATGTTTTTAGGATAGGTATATATGGAGTCAAGTATGATGGTCTTAACATTATCCTCTTCAAAACGAACGAATTGTCCAATATTGTTGGATAATTGCGCATAATTATCTTCTTTCTCTTTGAGCTCCTTATCGTCTAAAGGTCCAAATCCTCCGTTTATGATGTTTTTCATTCGGCTATTGTTCAATTCGGTTGACAAAAATTCAAAGCCTGCCTTCCTGATGGGGTTAGTATAGAGTATAGGGATAAGTGCATCATAAGTTTTGTCAGATCCTCCGTCGTTAGTTCTGATATCTATGATCAGATTTGGTGTGGCAGTGATTATAGACTTGTTTTGAAGGATTATACTGTCTAAATCCTTTTTGTATGTATGATGAAAAGATGGAATTCTCAGATAATATGTTTGATCAGTTAGCCTCTTAGATTTGGGTTTCCAATTATCAAATAGTTGTATATAGTTTTTAACCTTTTCGACGTCCTTCTCATTATTGAGGAAACACCGTCTTAGATAAATTCTGCTGTTTATTTTCAATAGATCGCGAGATATGAGTTCCACATTTTTGATGTGCCACTTACTTTTTTCCCAATTAAAGTATTCGCCAATACCCGCTTCATTAAATACAAATTGAACTTCATCTTTTATCCATATGGAGTCATTAGCTCGCAGTACTATTCCGAGCATCTTATTATCAACTTTTTTAAATACCATCTCTCGGCCATCAAAGTCCCATATGCCTTCTATATCTTGATCCTTTTTTGTTCTGAGGTATTCTTTGAAATTTTCGATATTGACCTGGTATCTGATTATATCTGGGCTATTAGGAGGAGTGTTTATATTGACCACATCTAAGTGTCCTTTTCTGAAAAAATAAATCCACTTTCGTAGGACTTTTACGCACTCATGTAGATCAGATATTGACTCAACCTCTTTTTGGATCATTTCATTATGAAGAGAATAGCTGACTGCTCCTTTATTATTGAGTGCATCTCGATAGCCCACATCATTACTCTCGAAGGTGTTCTTAACCCAATCTAAATGAGACGAGCAATCACATTTTTGTGCATGGACTGGCTGAAGAGCCATGATAAATAGACAGAGTAGTAGAGGTTTCATTTATTATTCAATAAGATTATGATGCCGACTCTTTTTCAGTTTTTGAATTTTGATTTTAACCTTCTCATGACTCTCGACAAGGTATAACTAATCTTTCAAAATCGGCCCTTTTGAAGTTTATATGTTGGAATTTCTGAGCGGGATTATACCTTAGGTCCCATAATTACTGTCGCTTCTATGGCTTAAATCTTTCGAATGTGGCGCCATTGAATTGATATGCCCCATTGTCATGTGTGCCGAGCCACAGATTGCCGCTGTTGTCTTTGTAAATGCTAAATAATGTGATCCCTTCTCCATTATTTTCAACCGCATAGTTGGTTATAGTAGTGCCGTCATACTTCCATACGCCATGTCGATAGGTTACAAACCACAGATTATTATTATCATCCATAACAGTCGATAGATACTCATCGAGATTGCTGTCTTCCACGCCATCCAAGCCGCCGATGCTTTTATGTCGGTGGTAAAATTCACCACTTTGTAAGGTCGTACTATCGTAGATACTATAGCGATATTCTGTGTTAAACCAGAAGTCACCATTGTGATCTTCTGTTATCGATCGGACGCCATTGGCACCTTCATTGCGAAATTCGGTGACATCTTCTTCAGTGATCCAATTGAATGTGGTGCCATTATACTGACATACTCCAACCGGATTAGTGCCAAACCATATATTTCCTTTGAGATCTTGATATATGCTGTAGATCTCAAAAGGATTGGAGAGATGGGGTGGTTTGGGTAGTGATAATTCATGCAAAATGCGACCATCATATCGATATACTTTTTCATTTTGATAGGCATGTCTAAACCAGAGGTCAGTAGATTGAAGGCGCCACTCATCACTTGGGACTGCCGATAATGTCTCAAAGGACTTTCCATCATACTTAGACACAGTAGACAGTGGGTGACAACTAATGAAGTATAGGTTGCCATGACTATCCTCTTTTATTTCATCCACCCGATCGCTGGATAGTCCATGATCAGAAGTGAAATTAATTAAGGTAGTACCATCATACCTGTAGACACCATTATCCCAACTCCCTAACCAGTAGGTATTCTTCTGATCTTGATAGATGACCATTACATTACTTCCGATATCTTGGATAGTGTCGCCATGCAATATCAGCCGTTCGGGATTGACAGGATTCTGGCTTTGGGGAGGAGTCATGCGTCCATAACAAGAGGACAATAAGACTAATATACTTAACAGCATTATTACCTTCAATTTTGTCATAGTCTACTCATTGGTTATCTCAATACAATTTATACTATTTATCACCATAATTCCCGTATATATTAACTCCAATATTGAAATTATTCAGCTTTGAAAAATATGGTTGTCAACCCTATAATTATCATAGTATGATCTGGGATAAGCATGTTTTAACGTTTACGGCTTGACGTTTTCCACTTGGCATTTCTATGTAATACATCTTCAACTCGATATCTCGCTATTTTTTCAATTAGCGCTAAGGGTAAGGGTTGGTCATACGGAAACCTGATCGAGTCTTTATTTATGACATATTGAGAAAGGTCATTGCTGAAAGGCGCTATAGCTGATCCAGTAGGCACAAAGGTTAGGTGGGATTTATGAGCCGAGTAAACGAATAAAATAGTCTTTAATTCAAATGCCGGTTTTCCCCACTTCAATAATTCGGTAGCGTCTGGAGCCACACTCTTTAATACTGTTCTTAGCTCTTGGACTTTGGATTGTGCAATTGTGGGCAGTAGATGGATATATTCATCGATGTGGGTAGGTTTGGCTTGAGACATGACTTATACATTTTTCTGGTCTATTTAACAGCAGTCTTGGTTGGACTGGATCGGTGGACAATCAACTGTCCCATAGCTGCAAAACACACAACAATCATTGCCGATAGGTTTAAGGACTTCTTGACAATTTTCGCACTCGTAGAAATATTGACAAGCATTGATCGGCATGGTTTCTTCTTTCTTATTTCCGCATTTGGGACAAGTAATGATTGATTGAAGGACGATTGGATTGGAGGATATAGCTTTTTGATTATTTCTGAATTGATAAATGCCATATCCAAGCAGACCGAGACCTATCACCATAAAGACGCTACTATATGTTTCGATGCCATAGCTGAAGGCAACTAATGTACTCCCTCCACCGATAGCTATGATCAAAGCTGGCAGCCAACAACAACTTGTCGCTATGATGAAGGCTATTGAACTTCCGACTATTGATTTTTTATAATTCATCTATTTGAGTATCACTGAAGATTGTTTTGCCTGGACTATCTACTTTTTCTTTCCAATTGTATTTATTGGGCAATTTACAACTATGAAATTGATTGTTATTGGATGGCCTCGATATTGCTTCCTATGTCGTATTTCAGGCGCTGTCCCATAAGCCCTGATGCGTATCCTACAGCAACCTCATGATTCTCATGTCCATTAGCTATATATTTTACATATACTGAGCAATCACCATTAATTCCGATCCACTTTGTGACTGCTTCATGGGGTTTTAATTGATTTATTGATTTTTTGTCACAACCAACAATTCTAATGTTTGTGATTACTTCGCCTGTTTTATTTGTGAATGTAATGCGGAGGTAACTAAGTAAATATATTACAGCAAAAAAGTACCCTATAGCTATCGGTATGTTGGCCACTATTAATAATTTACTTCGTGTTAGGCCTTTCCTTATTTCTTGATCTTCAGAAGTTTGACACATAAGCCATAACAGTATAAATAGATTAACTATTCCTACAGCAATTATAAAGAAGTATCCAATAAAAAGCAGCTGACTATTATCACTAATCACATATGAAAGAAATATAACAGAGCCTAGTATAAAGGATGCAATTGCTGTATAACGGCCTATTTGTATTTTAGTCATATCTAGCATATAGCATGTTGTTAGAAGGGACGTAT
>JAHDDE010000092.1 GCA_020629515.1 Saprospiraceae bacterium
TCTTTTTGAGAATAGATGCTGAGCAAGCTTACATCAATAAGGTTTCTAGTGGTATTTTCATACCAATGTTTTATAAACTTGGCTTATTGAAGAAGCGTAAGAAAAGCATTTTGTCAAGACCTAAAAAATAGAATGGGCCTTAGCTTTCCTCCGTTAAGTCGGAACAGGCACTTCACTAAGACCCAATAGGAATTTGGGGCCTTAGCTCAGTTGGCTAGAGCGTTTGACTGGCAGTCAAAAGGTCACGGGTTCGACTCCCGTAGGCTCCACTAAGAAGACATTAATTATTGGATGGATATAATAGTTCTCGTCAATTATCACAATTCAAGTCTATAGTTTTCATGGGGACCTACCACTCAGAGGTTACATCGACTTATTGATTGAGACAGATAGAGAGTTAATTTTGATTGATTTTAAATCTTGCGTGTTATAAATTTTGTGTTCTAATCGACAAAGTCGTTGTTGATTTTTAGATATTGTGTTCTCTGTTACACTACTTTTTAAAGTACTAAAGTAAAAATCAATGATCCCTTCAAATATTACTAAAGAACATCTAATGAAGGCCATAGTCGAAATTGATCGAAATGGGATCAGAAGTGGCAGGCATTCTTCAACTTACGATTTGGTGTATAATAGTAAAAGGTACCCTCCCAAACTTGTAATATCTATTGCCAACAAATTTTCAAATGGAGAAGAATTAGATCCAAATGAATTTAAAGGAGGCGGAGGTACAGCAGCATTTAACTTATTGACTAAGAATGGCTTCAGAATTGAACGGAAATTAACGCAGGAGACTTATTTTTCTGAACTTAAGAGCTTTCTTAATCAGGCTAAGACCGACAATTTGAAAACAAAACACTTTGTTAACATTTTTCAAGATTTAAAGGTAAAAGTCAGTTTTGGGCAAGGTGTACCTGCAAGGATTCCATGGATCTCTTTTCTTAAAAGCCCTAATACCACAAGCAAAGGTATTTACCCAGTTTATTTATTCTATAAAAATTTGAATAAATTAATATTAGCATACGGCATTAGTGAAACTAATAATCCGCCTGTAATGTGGGATATAATAAATCAGAAAAATATTAAAGATTACTTCAAGTCTGAAAATTTGGGTAGACCCCAACGTTATGGAGACTCTTTGGTTTTCAAGGTTTATGATGTGGAGAATCTTCCCTCCGGAGAGGAGATAGATAAAGATTTGCATGAAATAATTGAAACATATAAGGACATTACAATCGTAAAGGGCAATACTATGGATTCCAAAAAAGACTTTGATATTTTATCCTTTTATGACGCTTGTTCCAATGCTGGTTTAAAATATAATTTAGAACTACTTACTCGTTTCACAAGCTCATTACTTACAAAACCATTCCTAATTCTAACTGGTTTATCTGGATCAGGAAAAACCAAATTAGCACAAAGCTTTGTGCAATGGATATGTCAAGATAGGAGTCAATATCGGATTGTTCCTGTAGGTCCAGATTGGACAAATAGGGAACCATTATTGGGTTACCCAAATTCACTAAATTCTAAAGAATATATCAAACCCGAAAATGGAGTCATAGAGCTACTTATTCAAGCTATTAGGACACCAAGCCTCCCGCATTTTTTAATTCTTGATGAGATGAACTTAAGTCATGTCGAGAGATATTTTGCCGATTTTTTGAGTGTAATGGAATCTAAGGAAAAGATTAGTTTACATTCTGATAACAAAAATGAAAAATCGGGAGTCCCAGCTGAGATCGAGTGGCCAGATAATTTGTTTTTGATAGGTACGGTAAATATTGATGAGACCACCTATATGTTTAGTCCTAAAGTCTTGGATAGATCAAATGTTATTGAGTTTAGAATTAAAAAAACAGAATTAGAAGAATTTTTAGCTGACAATAAAGAACTAACTTCTTTGGATGGGGAAGGGTCAAATATGGCAGTAAGTTTCTGTGAGTTGTTTAGAACTAAATCTATCTCCGATTCAGAACTTTTAAAAGAAGAGTTGATTAAGTTTTTTGAAGTGCTGCAAAAAGTAGGAGCCGAATTTGGATATCGAACTGCAAATGAAATTCAGATTTTATTTTCTCAGCTATCTGAGGTGAATCCTGAAATTATTGATGAGAATTTTAAAATTGATATAGCTATCATGCAGAAACTTTTGCCTAAACTGCATGGTTCAAGAAGAAAGTTGGAGAAAGTCTTAATTGCTCTAGGTAGTCTATGTTATGAAGGAGATGTTGTATCTGAAATCTTTGAGAGTGACAACGATGTGGATTATTCAATAGCTAAGTATGGCCTTTCTCTTGAAAAGATCACTCGTATGTATAAGAGTTTGCTTCAGAATGGTTTTGCCAGTTATGCAGAGGCTTAAGTATGATCTCACGTCATGACATACATATTGATTCAATTGGTGACTCGTTGGTATTGTCGATTGAGCAGCATAAAGAACATACCTTATTTGTCAATGACAATCCCTTAATCCATGAAGCAAAATATCAATTAAAAGAAGGGTGTCATTATGATTTTTCAATATCCTCTGATGAGTATTCATTGAGGTGTAGATTCCAAGATTCAATAATCAAAAGACATAAAGCGAGGCCTTCTCTCGGTACTATTCAGCCAAATATATTTGTAGGCACCTTAGAGTTAGAAGTATATGAGATTAAGAATGAAAATAACTACGCCAAACTAGAATTAGAGGTTCAATCTGTAAAAGCGAGTTATAGAGAAGATTATCGCTATATGCTCAATTATATAGCACAGAAGTGTACAGATTTGATCTTGCAAGCAGACTCGCCAGTCTCCCAGAGTCTAGAAATAAATCCTCAATTAGATAATGATACTTTATACCAGCGTTTCGCTTTTATAAAATCGATGATAGAGAGTGAAGAGTTTGATTCTAGTATATATAAGATTATGAACACCCCATCCGCAAGATGGGTAACTAAAGAAAATCTAAGCGATTCCAGAAGAATCAAAAGATTTCAAAATAAACAAATCAGATCTTTAATACACGGTACAAATCAAACTCGTATTGATTCCGACCATCCACTTTATAAAGTAAGTAATTCGATTGCTTTAAAAGTCCGAAGTACAGAAAGTTATGAGGACTATGACACCAACGAGAATAGATTTGTAAAACATGCAATTGATTCTTACAAGCAATTTTGCCAAGAAATAAAAGAGCATAGTAATGCTAAGAGTAATCTGAAAAGAGAATCAAAATTGATAATCGAAAAATTAGAGAATATTTTACAATCTAATTTTTTCAAATCCATTTCACGACCCACTACACTAAATTTAAATAGCCCTTTACTTCAAAGAAAATCTGGGTATAGGGAACAATTAAAGTTGTGGCTTCAGTTTGATTTAGCTGCAAGACTTGTTTGGGAGGGAGGTGACGAAGTTTATAAGGCAGGTAAAAAGGATGTTGCCACCTTATACGAATATTGGTTGTTCTTTATGCTTCTTGATGTAGTCAAAGAGGTGTTTTCTGTAAACTCGTCAGATATTCAAGATTTAATAAAACCAACAAAAGATGGATTAGGCTTACAGTTGAGACAAGGAAAATTCACTGCTATAAGTGGTCAATATAACAAAGGCAGTAGAGTATTGAATATTAGATTGAATTACAACAAATCATTTAAAGGAATTAACGAAGTTGGAGGACGACATAAAGAGGGAAGCTGGACTACTACTATGAGACCTGATTATACCTTATCGATTTGGCCTCAGCCTTTAACAGATAAGCAAGCTGAAGAGCAAGAACAAATAGTTCATATTCATTTTGATGCTAAGTATAAAATTTCAAATCTCGAATCGTTTCTTAATGATGATTTGGACGCTAGAAAGTTAGAGAATAGGAAGGGTATGTATAAAAATGCAGATTTGTTAAAGATGCATGCCTATAAGGATGCGATCAAAAGAACGAGTGGTGCTTATGTATTGTATCCTGGAACTGAGGACAAAACTTTATTAGGCTTCCATGAAATACTACCAGGATTGGGAGCATTTGCAATTGCTCCTAAAGAAGGCATTAATCCTACTCGAAAGTTAGAAGATTTTCTAAATGAAGTGTTGAGTCATTTTTTAAATAGATCTTCTCAACGAGAAAACATTGCATCTAAAACTTACGAGATTACCAAAGATGGTATGGGAAACCCGTTGATGGAACCATTACCTGAATATGTGGGCAAACAAAAATTAATACCAAATGAGGCCTATGTACTAGTTGGGTACATTAAGTCAAAAGACCACCTAGAATGGATTAATAAAAATCAACTCTACAATTTTAGAACGGACACAGATAAAGGAGCTCTTAAGCTGAATAGAGAATCATTTAATGCAAAATATTTATTGTTGCATGCAGGGGGGGATAAATCTTCAAATAGACTATTTACTATAGTTGGAAATGGATTTAGGGTTACAAAGAAAAGTACTTTGTTAAGATTAAATTATCCTGATCCCAGGCAAGACAATTATTTAGTGATCGAGATTGAGCCATGCATAGACAAGGAATTTGAAAGTGCAAATTGGAACTTTAAAGAATTGAAAAGATATAAATCAGGAAGAGCTTCAGCCATTCCTTTTACAGTAAGTTTAAGAGATTTTTTGGAATGTGCAGATAATGATAATAAGAAATCTACTGGTATTGGTTAGTCTTCCTCTAATCCTCTCATGGTAAATTAAAACGAAGTCAATGAAATAGGGGGCAGAAATCAAGATTCAGACCTCTGTAACCTTTAGACTTCTAATGAAAGCAAATATTTGTTTTATAAGCACATTACTTAGCGGTCTTTTGTCATCACCCCAAACCTTAAAAAGAAGCGCCGAGGATGCTTGAAGACTGTTCTATTG
>JAHDDE010000045.1 GCA_020629515.1 Saprospiraceae bacterium
TCAAGCAGAAGAAAGTTACTTATGACTTCGAAAGATTGATGAAAGGCGCTACTAAATTAAAGTGCTCTGAGTTCGGTGATGAGATCATCGCTAATATGTAATACCATATTACTGAAAATAAATAGAGGCCATCGAGGATTTAGCTTGATGGCCTTTTTTTTTGAAAAAAGTTATGGTGCGTGCAACGTTTATTGCCTCATGATAGAATAAAGGAGTAATTATTCACTTTAAATCAGATATATGAAAGTTTTGAGATTTCCGATATTATTCCTTTTCGCCGTTCTGTTAATCGTTCAGAGTTGCTCTAAGGATGACGAGTTTGATACCACAACAACTGACCAAAATGATACGCCTGAACCAAAGAGTGTTACCGATGAAAATAGCCTTCTAAAAAGAGCCAATGCTGATAACAACGATCAGGGAGAATTATTAGGCTTAGAATGTATATCAATACAGTTTCCGTTCGAGGTGGTAGATGAAGATGGCAATACCTATTCAGTCAACGGTTTAGTAGATTTCGAAAATCTGATTTATGACACTTCTGGAGTAGCTGTAATTGTTGATTTTTATTACCCAATTATTGCGATTAATGAATCTGGAGAGACTGTAACTATAGGATCTGCAGAAGAGTTAGGAGAATTATTTGCTTCATGTATACCAGATATAGCTTGGCGAGAAGAAGATTTTCCTGCTTTTCTTATTGATAACGTTACTTCATGTTTTGCTTTAGATTACGATGAATTATATGTGCAGGATGAAGATGGTAATGAGATTAAGATTGATGATGAGGATGATTTTATAGAGATCATAACAGAGCAATTCGTCTTTTTTGTCTATCCTTTTAACTTGATCGCTGAGGACGGTACCGTCTTACCCGTCAACTCTACTGAGGAGTTATTTGATGCTCTTGCTTCATGTAACGGTATCTACCCAGATAATATTGACTTTGACGGTGATTGGGATTTGGATTGGGATTTTGATGAAGGATTTGGATATATTGCTTGCTATCAGTTGGCATTTCCATATTCTGTTAAGCTAACGAATGACTCTCAGGTAAGTGTAGAGAATCATCAACAATTAGGCGATCTATTAGTACAAGGTGCCATCGTGGATTACGTATATCCTATCACGCTGACTAATGAAGAAGGAAATGCTGTTACAGTCAATAATTTTGAAGAATTAAACGAGCAGATCGAAAGTTGCTATGATGATTATGGTGATGATCATGTTGATTTTGACACAGTCTTCTTCACTCTTTTAACATTGGTTTATGAAACTTATGATTTGGAAGGAAATGCACAATGCTTAGATATTCAATTCCCGATCAATTTAGTAATGACAGATGATTCTGGAGCAGTTCAAACTCAGGTTGTTGAGAGTCGAGAGGATTTTATCATACTAACTGAAACAAGCTTCTTTAATGTGTCGGTTGAGCTCCCAATTACGGCAACTAGAATCTCTGATCAGGAGGTACTCACTATAGAAGATGCAAAAACGCTAATCAAAGAATTAGAAAATTGCTTTGGCAGATAATTAAGAGTGATAACAGCTGAACAATAGTATGGTATCAGATTCTTTGATAAAAAGAAGTTGTAGTAACGATAGATTGGCGCACAAACTCCTGTATGAGGCTTGTGCGCCATACCTGTTTGGAGTGATTAGGAATTACCTCGGTGGTCAAAGGGAGATTCGCGATATTCTGCAAGAAGTCTTTGCACGCATTTTTTATTCTTTGGAGTCTTATGATTCAGATAAAGCTTCATTCAAAACTTGGATTACTAAGATTTGCATATACACCTGTATCAATGAATTGAAAAAGAAAAATAAGTGGCAATTGTCATCGGTCGATATAACAGAAGTTATAGAACCTGTGGATTTGACATATCTGCAATTAGAACAAATGAATCGTAGTGACATAGAGTCCTATCTAAATAAAATGCCTGAAGGCTATAGAACGATATTTCTCCTGTTTTATATTGATGAGTACTCTCATAAGGAAATAGCTGAATTATTGGACATCTCAGTAGGCACATCCAGGTCTCAATTGAACCGAGGCCTCAGTTGGATTAGAAAGAATCTTTCTCTTAACCTAAAATCGTTGCGAAATGAACTTGTTTAAAAAGATAATAACTAAGCATAGAGAACAGACTGAATTACCTGAAGCCATGGGGTGGGATGATATGTCAGAAGGGATCTATGACAAATTAGATCAAATAGGCAATGCCTCCGATGCTAAAAATCCTTATCGTGAAAATAGATTAAAGTGGTTATTACTTCTATTGCTGCTTATGGCAGGTGTTTGGAGTTGTAATGAATGGCTAAAGCTTAAGTCCGATGATGGCCTCAAATTAGATAAGAATTTACAGTATGCTCAGGAAGATATCTCAGTTCCTGTACCCCAAACTACAGAGCAAAATGATAACAAGGAAGTAGATCATTCAGAAGTTGTGGTATCAACTTCCATAATGAAAGATCAAAAAGAAGCTCAAGATTTAGAGCCTCAGAAACGTTCAGTGACGATAGGGGCTAAAGAAGTAAATAATGCACAAAGCATAGTTGAGTTTACCGATCTTCAGAGTGTACCAAAAGTTACGACAACTAATCAATCTGATTCCCATCATTTTGACTCTTTTCAATTTCTTTCGGCTGATGAAACACAGACTATAGAAAGTTCCAACTTATATAGACTGAATCAGATACCAATCATTCCTTTTGAGATCATTCACCCGGCTCATTTTTTGAGCTCTATCCCGGATTTGGCTGAGCTGAATGATGTGGATGATGATCAAGTGATTGGAAATCCATGGCAAGTTTCTATGCTCAGTGGAACCTCATTGGGAATGCCGATTGATAGGGTCTTGTCGGATGATCCTGGCTTAGTGATTTCTGAAACAAGTATTCCCTCCTTTTCTTTCGGAGGAGGAGCAAGTTTCAAGGTGTCTTCGTCACTTTTTCTTGAAGGTATGTTGAGTTATTCTAAGTTTTATACGAGATATGACCTTACAGAGATTCGTACAATTCCTATTGTTTTAGAAAATCAGGTAGTTGAAATTAGAACCAATCCATTATCTGGTCGGAGCAGATCAATATTGGGGAGTGTTCCGACTACCCTTGTAGAAACTCGGAAGTTCAGAAAGTACAATTCCGTCGGAATACTCAATCTTAGTCTTAGGGCAGGATGGGAGTCACAGTTCAACAAGTTTGGTACTCGACTGTATGCTGGACTGACAGCGAGCCGTGCAATAAGTGCAAGTGGTAAAGCATACGTAGACCGAGAAATTGTGGAATATAGTCAGTTCTTGGACAGATATCAGTCCTCAACTCAGTTAGGAATCAACACAGGCTTGAGGGTATCTTATGATTTATCGACTCTGATCAATATTGGTATTGATCTGGTTTACAATCATTACATGATTGGTAATACATCCATAGATATTCAAAGATTTGATCCTACTAATGTTAGCGCTGGATTCAGTATAGGCTACCGACTTTAGATAGCTTATATCGATAGTATTTCACTCATTTTAATCAGATCTGCATCGATAGTCTTCTTTTTAGATATAGCGTCGGCAAATGTGGTAAAACTTATTTTGTTATCTACTAATCCAAGAGCTACATTCTGTTTGCCCTCCATAAGAGATTTGACAGCGCTATAACCTAATCTACTTGATAATACTCTATCAAAAGCCGTAGGCGAACCTCCTCTTTGTAGGTGGCCTATTATGGTCACTTTAGAGTCAATATCATATTCTTCCTTCATTTTCTGAGCAATAGTCATGGCATCACCACTTTTATTGCCCTCAGCGACTACAACCAAGTTGAAGAGCTTGTTACGCTTAGATGATTTTTGTAGTAGTTGTACCAGATGTTCTAATGGATTATCTACTTCAGGTAAGAACGTATATCTTGCTCCAGTGCCGATCCCAGTATTCAACGCAATATATCCAGCATGCCTTCCCATCACCTCGACAAAAAATAGTCTATTATGAGAATGTGCGGTATCTCTTATTTTATCCATTGCTTCTACAGCTGTGTTGATAGCAGTATCATATCCAATAGTGAAGTCGGTGCCATAGATATCATTATCTATTGTGCCAGGTAATCCTATGAAGGGTACATCATAGCTTTGAGTAAAAACATTGGCTCCTGTATATGTACCATCTCCGCCAATAGCTACACAAGCATCTATATCGTGGGCCATGAGAGAGTCGTATGCTAAAGCTCGTCCCTCTTCAGTCTTAAATTCTAAAGATCGGGCTGTCTTAAGAAATGTACCACCATGTTGGATGATGTTAGCGACATCACCTTTTTCTAATCTTTTGATGTTGCCATTTATCATACCTTCGTATCCTCCATATATGCCGTATACATGTAGGTTGTAGTAGGCTGCTGTTCTTACTACTGCTCGGACTGCTGCATTCATCCCTGGGGCATCTCCACCAGAAGTAAATACCGCTATTCTTTTGATTTCTTTATTCATGACGATGATGTTCTACTAATCCATCAATTGCTGATTGATGAAATGATCCTGCGAGTATATTGAATTTCTTTAAATTTTTGGTTAGTATATCTTGAAAATAGAAGGCAATCGACCCAATAAAATGTGGAGCTACTTCATACTTTTTGTACATGGGCGAGATCATTTTTTTGCACATCTCTCCAAATGCTTCATTAAGTATGGTATTTCGCGTGTCTGACTGAATTTTATTTATTAGAGGGGCAAAGGATGCCAAATATTTGCGTTTGTTGTTTTGTTCATAAAGTTTATCGATGAACTGGTTAGGAGAAAGTTTAATTTCATATTGTAATACATTTAATTCCTTTGTACTGTACTGGTTTCTAATATATCGTGTCATAACCTTTTGTCCAATACTGAATCCGCTGCCCTCATCACCCAGTAAGTAGCCTCCGCTCGATAATTTGTCAATAAGTTGTGTCCCATCATAGTAGCCTATTATTGAGCCCGTCCCAACAATTACAATCAATCCTTGCCCTCGGCCAAAACAACTTACACCAGATCCCGTCAGATCATCTGTCACTTTAATCGTGCCAGCCTCTCGCACTTGTGCTAAAAGTATGTGTTCTACCTTTCTATTAATCTTTGGATCAATACATCCTGATCCATAAAAGTATATTTCTTCGATCCTAAGATGACCATAGTGCTTATTTAGTTCCCTTATAGCATTTTCAAATTCGGGGTCTGTGGTAGGATTGATACCAGAACTAACATTCCTATTTAGTATATCACCTTGATCTGATATGAGGACGCTTTGAGTATTGCTTGAGCCGGCTTCGATGATCAGTTTCATCTTTTGATAACTTATAGTTTTGAGTGGATAAGGTAGTAGTTAACTTCCATTTTATGAAGTATGTAATTGATAATCATTAAATTCACTTTCTTCAACTAATATTTATTGATATGACCAACTACTATTTCATCCGTTTTCGTACATCTTCTTTCGCATTGATGTTACTGCTTTTGTGCCCATTATTATCCTTTGGACAATCTCGAAAAGCTAAAAAGCTAAAAGCAGAAATTAAATCATCCATTGCTTCTGATAATAAAAAAGCACAGGTCATGGTCGATAAGGTATTTAGCTTTGCCGAGCTTGGGTTTCAAGAGATAGAGACAAGTAAGTATCTTACTGATATCTTAAAAGAAAATGGCTTTGAAGTGGAGTATGGCATATCGGGAGTTCCTACAGCCTGGATAGCCAAATGGGGTAGTGGCAAACCAGTCATTGCGTTGGGAAGTGATTTAGACTGTATTCCAAAAGCATCTCAAAAGCCCGGTGTGGCTTATCATGATCCAATCATCGATGGGGCTCCCGGACATGGAGAAGGCCATAATGCAGGTTCGCCACTTAACATATTAGCGGCTATTCATATTAAGGAGATTATGGAAAGAGAAGGGCTCCAAGGTACTTTGATGTTGTGGCCCGGTGTCGCTGAAGAATTAGTAGGTACAAAAGCTTTTTTTACCCGAGATGGATATTTTGATGATGTAGATATTTCAATATTTACCCATGTGAGCAATAATCTCAGTGTAAGCTATGGGCAGGCAAGAGGAACTGGCCTTATCTCTGTTGAATATACTTTTGAAGGCGAAGCTGCACATGCTGCAGGATCGCCATGGAGAGGAAGAAGTGCTGCTGATGCAGTAGAGCTTATGAATATTGGATGGCAATATCAAAGAGAACACTTAGATCCATTACATCGGTCTCACTCTGTAATCAAAAATGGTGGAGATCAGCCTAACGTAGTACCTTCTAAAGCTAGTATATGGTATTATTTTAGGCATGTGACCTATCCAAAAATAATGGAAGTGTATAATAAGGCCAATAAAATTGCGGAGGGAGCAGCGATGATGACTGATACCAAGGTGACAAGAAAAGTATTGGGATCTGCTTGGCCGAGACACTTTAATCAGGTAATTGCAGAGACTATGTATGAAAATATTAAAGACGTAGGTCTGCCTGAATGGTCAGAGGAAGATCAGACTTTAGCCATGGCGGTACAAAAGGAAGTTGATTCACCACGTAATCAAGATGGATTAGCCACAGAATTAGCCAAATTGGGATTGCCAGTAAAAAATCCAGTTAGCGGGGGAAGCGATGACATAGGAGATATCTCTTGGAAGCTTCCTACTGTGACTTTGAGATTTCCTTCTAATATTCCAGGCTTGCAAGGGCATCATTGGTCCAATGCTATCGCTATGGCTACACCAATAGCTCATAAAGGGGTTGTCTCTGGAGCACAAGTAGTCGGTATGACGGTAATAGACTTTTTGATGGATAATCAATTAGTAGAAGACGCCTGGAAGTATTTCAGGGAAGAACAAGGTATGGAGTTAGACTATGTTCCAATGGTTACAGAATCAGATGAACCAGCCATATACCTCAACACAGACATCATGGATGAATTTAGACCTCAATTAGAAACTTTCTACTATGACGAATCAAAATTTGATTCTTATTTAGAGCAATTGGGGATTACATATCCAACACTCAGAGTAGAAGATTGATTATTCAATTGTGGGCGCAGATACAGAAGAATCACCGTCTATACTATAGGCTTTATCTCCAATGTTTAGATGGATTAATTGAGCGGAATAGTTTTTAATTTCGATTTGGTTTTGATCGATATGGATCTTCAGTTTATTTCCTTTATGTAGGATGTTAAAGCTATACGAGTCCCACTGTTTAGGAATAAAAGGCTTGAAGCTGAGCTGACCATTTCGCGCCCTCATTCCTGCAAAACCTTTAACAATAGATAGCCATGTTCCTGCCATAGATGTGATATGACAACCGTCTTCAGTATCATTGTTATAGTCATCCAAGTCCAAACGAGCAGTTCTAAGATACATTTCGTAAGCTTTTTCTTCTTTCCCGAGCTTGGCAGCTAAAATCGAATGTACACAAGGTGATAAAGATGATTCATGTACAGTTTTTGGTTCGTAATAGTCGAAGTTATTTTCTAAAGTGGCTTCATCAAAGTGATCTTCAAAGAAGTATAATCCCTGTAGTACATCTGCCTGCTTAATATATGGCGATCGCAATATTCTGTCCCATGACCATTTTTGGTTTATGGGTCTATCTTCAGAAGATAGGTCTTCTACTGTAAGATCTTCTTTATCCAAAAAGCCATCTTGCTGTAGATATATTCCCCTCGATTTATTGACTGGCTCATACATTCTGGCACTAATTTTTCGCCATAATTCTCGTTCATCTGACTTTATATTGAGCTTTTCGACTATTTCGTTGTATTGATCATTTGATTGAGACTCAATGCTGTCAAGATTCTCTGAGGCAAATTCGAGGCACCACTTGGCTATATAGTTAGTATACCAGTTATTGTTTACATTATTTTCGTATTCATTAGGTCCGGTTACACCAAGGATCACATATTTTCTCTTAGCCTTACTGTAGTTCACTCTTTGCGCCCAAAAACGAGCTATCCCTATCAATACATCTATACCATATTCGGATAGATAAGACTTGTCTCCGGTATATTGTATATAGTCATATATGGCATAAGCGATAGCGCCATTTCTATGTATTTCTTCAAAGGTAATTTCCCATTCGTTGTGGCATTCTTCTCCATTCATCGTAACCATAGGATATAGTGCTGCCCCGTCTTTAAATCCTAACAATTTAGCATTGTCGATTGCTTTTTCAAGATGATTATGTCTATATATTAAAAGGTTTTTGGCCACACTCTGTGGGGCAGTACTCATATAAAAAGGTAAGCAGTAAGCCTCTGTGTCCCAATAGGTACTTCCACCATACTTTTCTCCTGTAAATCCTTTCGGCCCTATATTCAATCGAGCATCTTCTCCGCTGTAGGTTTGCATCAGTTGAAATATGTTGAAGCGTATCCCTTGTTGGGCACTATCATCACCCAAAATTGACACATCACAATTGTCCCAATGTTTGCTCCACTGTTGTATTTGAGAATCAACAATTTGAGTCCAACCCAATTTTTGATTTTTCTTACTTTCTTTTATTGCAGTTTTATGCAACCCTTTTTTGCTATGATAAAAAGATGAGCAGATAGCCACATATTTGGTCAGGCAGAGCTGATCTTTTTTACCGATCGAGGTACTATACTCATGACTCACATAGCCAGTCTTTTTTCTTTTTTTATAGTTTAATGATTTTGATTCGTTGATGCTGACTTCAGATAGCATGGATGCGCACACATCGAAGCATGTCTTTTTAGTTGTGGCCTTGACCCAAGAGGTCTTTTTATTGTTTTCTTCTGCTCTGTCTGTCCAGAAGTCTTCATCATAGTTACTATCAGAATTTGAGATGTTGAAGTCCAAGTAAGTATTAAGTTTGATTTTGACTTTTTTATCGCATTCAAGTTTATATATCAATGCGCAATGGTCTTTGTTTTGGAGGCTATATAGTCTCTCTGTACTTATACTTATAGTCTTACCTTTCTTAGTCTCAAATTTACATCTACGTCTTAGTATCCCTTCCTTCATATCCAGCTCCCGATAGAACTCTTTGATCTTTACCTTGGATAGATCTATCTTATCACCATCTATGGTTAAGTCTATGCCAATCCAGTTGACAGAGTTTAAAACTTTAGCAAAGTATTCTGGATAGCCATTCTTCCACCAACCCACTCTTGTTTTGTCTGGATAGTATACTCCTCCTATATAGCTCCCTTGCAGGCTTTCTCCACTATAGGCTTCTGGGAAGTTCGCTCGTTGACCCATTCTACCATTTCCTATACTAAATAAGCTTTCTGAGTTAGGGTTTAGTTCTGGATCAAAACGATCTTCTATGATCTTCCAAGGATGTATTTTGATATAGTTTTTCATTGTTAGCTTATAAAGGAAGTACGGATAATAAGTGATCAAAGGATACATTCTCAAATCCTGGCATTACATAATCTGCTTTACCCAAATTTTCGTCATTGCCGATACCAACGGTTATGAAGCCACCCGCTATCGCTGCATCTAAGCCTTTATCGCTATCCTCAAACACGATAGTTTTTTGAGGTGACACTTTTAGCCTTTCCGCTCCTATTAAGAATACTTCTGGATCAGGTTTGCTCTTCGTTACACCATTGCCATCGATAATCACCCCAAATGAATCTTTAATTCCTATAAGATCTAAGACCTTTATGGCATTTTTGCTCGCTGAACCTAAGGCGATTTTGATATTAGCATTATCAAGTTCTGTGAGAAATTTTGTAACCCCAGGTAGGATTGCGCTTTCGTCCATTTCGCTTAATGAATCAAGATAGATGTCATTTTTGACCTTGCAAAGCTCTAATTTTTCTTCATGAGATTTTTGTATCTGACCAAACTTTAATAGTTGGGTTAAGGAATCATATCTACTGATCCCTTTGAGGGTTTCATTCATCTCTTCAGTAAAATCAAATCCTAAGTCGGTAGCTATTTTTTGCCAAGCTTTATAATGATATCTGGCGGTGTCCACTATTACTCCATCTAAGTCAAATATGCACGCTTCAATCTTCATAGTTTGTTTATTCATACTAATGAAGTGGCAAAATATAGAAATTAACTTTTATAGATTCTCTAAGATATCTGTAGAATAGTTATTGTATAAGATTATTGTATTGCATATCATTCATAACAACTAATTATATGCTGTAATTAATTCTAAAATTAAACTATAAATTATACCTTAAACGTTTTGGTTAAAATATAATTTGCGGGGATTATTTTAGGATTTTGAGAATTAATAGTCTTGCGAGTACTAACTCGGGTTATTCCTTATTGATGGATTCGTAGTCGATTTTAACTTCTACTTTCTCTTTTGGATTGGAGTCAATATAGAGTTCATATCCTTTCAATAATTTTTTCTTGATCAGTTCTTTACTTTTGAGAGGAATGGTCTCAATTAATTTTCCATTTTCCTGAATTCTTACAGATAGGTCATATTTCCCCGTATTCTCTATTATCGCAAAACATATTTGGCCGGCATAAGGATTTATAGATCCATCCTGCCCGGGTCCTTTACCTGTCATGAGCATAGCTTGAGAAGGTTCAAGCGTAAAGTATGTCTGACCTTGACTTTTTAATTGACATAGCAATATCAGAGTGATGGATGATAGGAATAACTTCATAATTTGAATTGAGAATATTTGATGATTGAAAAGTGTGCGAGTACGTTAGAAAAGAGTAACAGGAATTTACCCTCTATGGTTCTAAATCTTAGCCAAAGACTTTCTCTTGGCAAATTCTGATTGTATATGCTGAATTAATGCATTTTTGATTTTTATCGCACCGATTTTTTCGAGGTGTTGATAAATATTGAGTAGGTAAGCTCGAGATTGTGGTCCAAAGTGTGATTCCATATAATCATCACACAGTTCTTTATACATATCGAGTATGGCTTCAGGATGATTATTGTGAAAAATGGCGTCAAACTTCATTAATCTATCCATCTTAAGGTGATCTTGAAGTTGTACTATGGCTTCAGTATCTCTATTTTCTTGGATATAATAATTGATAAGATTATCGGGGTCTGCATGTTCCTTCAATCGTTTTTCTAAATACGATTTTGAATCGCTATTTTCTCCTTCCTTAAAAATTATGTAGTCTAAGAATTTTGTATTTCCACTCGAGATATACAACTTTATAACTGCATCCCGTAGATTATCATCATAATAGTTGCTCGGCATTGAACCCAAAATCTGAAGAGCTAAGAAATTATTCGCTTTTTTGGTTAGTATGATATCTTTAAGCAAGTTTTTGACTCCATCTACATGCTGGATCTGAAGGAGGACTTGGATGATTCTATAACTCTGTTGCGCATCAATCTCCAACAGACGGTCAGCACCCCTATCCTTATTTAGAAGTAGCTGAAGTGATAATATGAAATAGTATGACTTGAGATCTTCAGATTTGCCGATGGAGAGATATTTACTTGTTATTTCGAGCAGTTGAGGGTGATGACTTGGCTTGTTATATATATTAATCCACAGATTTTGCTCAGCTTCTGTTTGCATTGATATATAAGATGAGTTAAGTAACTCCAAGGTCTTATCAAGTGCAAGAAATTTAAATTCAGGAGCTTCGATAATCTCTATGATCTCGTAGTAATTTTCTAATAATTTATTGTGATTAGTATTAAAGCCTTTATGATCGGTGGTCATTTTACTTTTTATGTAAAAGGACTTTTTGAGTAAGAGAAGTATTAGAGTGAAAGCTTCTCGAAAATTCTCTAAAGAAATCAATTTGCTATATTGCGCTTTTAGCTCTTCACAAATAGCAAGAAAGGAATTTAAAGATTTGGCAGTAACTTTTTGGCCTATTTGAGTATGTGCAGGAAATGATCTCTCGATGATATTCTGTTTTTCTGATTCATTGAGCATATCATATTTCCTTGCATAGATTACAAGTTTGAACAAATCATCTCTTTTGGTATAGTCGGTGATAAGTTGATTCATCTCCTCAGGAGTCATCTTATTCACTATATCTTTGATCTTGGTGATTCTAATGGAGGCTCTTCTTTTCTTACTTTTTTGTTCTAATAGTTCTTGTTTTTTTGCTCTTATATATAGTATAGCTGCAGCTATATGATTACATAAATTTCCTGACAGATATGGATTGCAGTTGCACTGATAGTTTCTGATGGTATCCCCCTTAATGGTAATAGTTAATTGATAATGAAAGGATTGATCAGCTACAGTAATATCCCAAAGGTGGTCAGATTTTGGGATTGCATTGATGGAATTCTGTTCTAATAAATGCTCCGATTGAAGGATCATTTCTTCGGAGTAAAATTTCTCTATAAAGCTAATATCTTGGTTATATAGTGCTTCTTGATTCAATGCTATTTTGACCTATTTTTTATACAAATATCTTGAACCTCTTAAGTTACTATAATTGTTGCAAGAATAAGAATAGTACAGATTAAATAATAGATATTAATTTGTCGAGTTACTTAACAATAGTCTTTTGTGCAACAATTATATTTAGTTTATTGACTTGATCAATCATAAATCCATATAGATGAAGAGAATTTATTTTTCTAGACATGCTAAATCCAGTTGGGGGGATTTGACCTTAAAAGATATTGATCGACCTCTGAATAGTAGAGGAAAGAGGGATGCTCCTCTAATGGCCGAAAAATTAGCTCAAAAAATTGATCAAATAGATATCTGCATTAGTAGCCCAGCAAAACGAACTCGGTCAAGTGCTAAACAATTCAGAAAAATATTGCAATTCGATGATTACTCGATTGCTAACAAAATTTATCATGGCTCAATCGAAGATGTGATGGATGTCGTACATACCATTGACCCAAAACACGAGTCAGCACTAATTTTTGGACATAACCCAACATTCACCTATTTGTATAACAAATTTTGTACTGCACCAATAGATAATCTCCCAACGTCAGGATTATTTGAGCTTATCTCTACAGCTCCGTCATGGTTTGATATTGATACAACCAATACTAAGGTTGGATTTTTAATCTATCCAAAAATGTATTTATGATTAATGCATGGATTAAAATTTTGTTGAGTACTATATTGATAGGGATGTTGTCCTGTCAGGATCATATTGAAACTATCGAGAAGGATAAAATGGTTGATATCATAGTTGATCTACATGTAGCAGAACAACTGATTAAGCGGTACGATATGTCTGTGCAAGATTCGATTAAAAATTTACTTCAAAAAAGTTTACTTAAAGTTCACAATATAACTCAAGAACAACTGGATACTAACATCTATATTTATCAATATGATGTGGAGGGATACAAAGAAATCTCTAAAGCGGTGGTGCTCAAATTAGAACAGCTGAGGGATCAGCCTCATAATTAAATTGTAATTTATGAATAGTAGTGATATAAGAATTTTAATAGTAGATGATGAGGAGGATATCTTAGAGTTCGTCAGTTACAATCTATCAAAAGAAGGATATCAGATCAAGGTAGCGAGTAATGGTCCTGACGCTCTGGAAATGGTAGAAACTTTCACTCCAGAATTAATCATATTAGATATAATGATGCCTGGTATGGATGGGATAGAAGTGTGTACCGCCATACGTGAAAATCCCGACTTGAAAAATACACTTATTGTGTTCTTGACAGCACGTAATGAATCATTTACACAAGTATCAGCACTTGAGTCTGGTGGTGATGATTACATCACCAAACCTGTTAAACCAAATGTCCTTAAAAGTAGAGTTAAGGCCTTGATACGAAGGCATTATAAATTTCAAAATAAAAATCAAAAAGAAGTCCTTGTTTTTGATGATCTCACTATAGATCGAGAGGAATTCAAAGTAACCGTTAAGGGGAAAGAAATTGGATTGGCAAAAAAGGAATTTGATTTACTCAATTTGTTGGTGTCTAAACCGGGTAAAGTATTCAAGAGAGATGAGATTTTGAGACAAGTTTGGGGCAGAGAAGTTATAGTTGGTGATAGAACAATAGATGTACATATTAGAAAGGTCAGAGAAAAAATCGGTAGTGACTATATTAAGACATATAAAGGTGTTGGCTACAAATTTAAATTTTAGTCTTGTTTAAGAACATAACTACAAAAGAAATTGCCATAATACTTGCTGCCTTTTTGGGAGGGTTGAATGTAATTGTGGTAAGTGTTCTTTCGATCAATGAGGGTTTTGTGAGACTTTCTTTACCGTTATGGGTAGGATTGCTATTTATCTCGATGGTGGCCTCATATATCGTAGTTCGATTCTTCTTCGAAAAATTTGTTTTTAGAAAGATTAAATTGATCTACAAAATTATACACGATTCTAAAGTGAGTGTTCCGTTGGAAAGTAAGAATTCCTTATTCTCTCAGATAAGTATTGATCAGGTAAATGAAGAGGTACATGAATGGGCTCAGAACAAAGAACAGGAGATTAGTTATCTGACAGATTTAGAAAATTATCGAAGAAATTTTTTGGGTAATGTGTCTCATGAGTTAAAGACCCCCATATTCACGATCCAGGGATACTTGCACACCCTTAATGATGGAGCGCTTTATGATGAACAGATTAATAAGAAGTATATAGAGAGAGCTATTGTCAATGTAGAGCGTCTGCAGAATATAGTGGACGATTTAGAGATCATAAATAAACTCGAATCGGGTGGAGTAACATTAGAAGTTTCGTCATTCAATCTGAAGGATTTGGCTCTTGAAGTGATGTCAGATTTAAGTATGATGGCTGAAGAAAAAAATGTTGAGTTGACATTGAAAGAAGGCGCTGCTAAAGCATTTGAAGTTGAGGCTGACAGGGATAATATACAGCAGGTCTTGTCTAATTTGATCACTAACTCCATTAAATACGGAAAAAGCCCCGGACGGACCAAGGTCGCTTTTTATGATATGGCAGATAAGGTTCTCGTTGAGATAAGCGATAATGGGATAGGCATAGAAGAGGAACATTTAAAGCATCTTTTTGATAGATTTTATAGGGTTGATGCTGGAAGAAGTAGAAATCAAGGAGGCTCTGGATTAGGCCTATCAATTGTTAAGCATATACTCGAAGCTCATCATCAAAGTATTAACGTAAGAAGTACATCGGGAGTTGGTTCTACTTTTGGATTCACCTTAAGAAAATCAAAATCTGCTTAGCCCAAAATATAATTTAAGGCGCTTGAACCTGATTATGGATGGATGCAAATGCTAATGATGTTTCATTGTCATAATTAAAAGAGTTGAGCTCTCGCCATAATACATCTCTCACCTCATAAAACTCAGGAAGGCTTTCTTTAGGCATTGGATCCAGAGGGGGGAAGTTTTCTCTTAGATGATTAATTTGTTTACCATTCTTCCAAAATCTGAAACAAACATGGTTCCCAGTGGCCAGTCCGGTTTTGCCCACATATCCTATTACTTCACCTTGTTTTACCCTACTTCCTACTCTTAATCCAGACTTGAATTTACTCATATGCAGATATTGAGATTGGTAGGTTCCATTGTGCTTTATCTTAATGTAATTACCATTGTTCTTGGTATATGCTCTTTTAGTGATTACACCATTTGCTACGCTAAATATGGGTGTCCCTTTAGGTGCAGCATAGTCTGTCCCAAGATGAGCCTTTCGTCTTTTTAGTACAGGATGAAAGCGGTTGGGGTTATAGAATGATGATATTCTTGAAGCTCGAACTGGAGCCCTTAAGAAAGTTTTTTTATTTGGCGTGCCATCGGCATCATAAAACCCTTTGTATCTATCGTTTTCAAAGTAAAATCCAAAGTATTCTGAATTGCCGCTTTTATAAGATGCGGATAAAATATTTCCAGATCCTACAGGTTTTCCATCAATGTATTTTCTGTCAAATATAATTTTGAATTGATCTCCCGGTTGCGCACTCGGAAAGTATACCTGAGCCAATGCATCTTCGAGTTCATCTACTAAAGCAATGCTTAACCCCTTTTCTGACATGGCTTCAGAAAGAGAAGAGCCTTTACGGATTTCACCAGTAGCTATTTCACGACATGTCTCAAAAGGAACATCTTTTTGAACGACGCTGATGCTGTCGCCAAATGTAAAATCTATATAAGTAAATAAATTTGGAGAGTAAATGAATCCAGTGGGAGATTCGCATTCATAGGATCTTACAAAAGTTATATCCTTGCCAGCTTTGATTTTTTTAAGGCTAAATACTTTCTCAGCTTCTTTTTCTAATTTCAATATCTTATTATAACTGATATCATAGGAGGACAATATATCTCCTATGAAAGAACCGTATTTAATAGGGACTGACTCAAAGTGATGGGTTTTCACATCATACCCATATTTTAAGGTTATTTCTTGTTGTTTTTTCTCAACCGGTATGTCAGTACTTTGTGGACCGTTATTGCCATTGAGATATAAGAAAGCCCCAAACCCTGCTAAAATAACCGTACTTATTCCCAGAAACAATTCAGACCAATACTTCTTCACTTTGTAATTTTATTCTATACTTAAGACAATAAGAAACAGAAGATTACCTATTCATTCTCAAATCTTTAACAATATAGTGATAGAAAATCTTAAGCTTAAATTATTAACTAAATATTAAATGAGAAATACAGTAACAGTATATAATATGCCCAATAGCGGAAAGGCTCTTTCCTTTCAAGAGCCCCAGATTATGGGGATAGTGAATTTAACTGAAGACTCATTTTATGATAAGAGTAGGATTGAGTTGGGGAAGTTGACAGACGTTGTCGGTACTATGAGGGAGGAGGGTGCTGACATCATCGATATAGGCGGGATGTCCTCGAGGCCGGGAGCTATAGAAATACCTGTCAATCAAGAGATTGACAGATTATTGCCAGCATTGGAGCTAATCAATCATAATTTTTCGGATTCAATTATTTCAGTAGATACCTATCGTTCTGAGGTAGTAGAAAAAGCGGCGGACGCAGGATTTGATATAGTCAATGATATCAGTGCAGGCCATAAGGATGAGAGAATTCTTTCAGTCTCTGCTCGCAGAGGCTTGGTCTATATCATGATGCATATGAAAGGCACTCCTCAAAATATGCAAGACGATATACAATATGATAACCTTATTGTAGATATGTTAGGCTATTTTACAGAAAGAATTGCCAAAGCAAAATCTGTGGGACTCAATGATATCATTGTGGATCCGGGTATTGGGTTTGGCAAAACCATACAGCACAATTATAAGATCATTAAATCTCTTTCTTCATTTAGCATTTTTGATTATCCAGTGATGATGGGTTTGTCAAGGAAATCTTTTATCTACAAAACTTTGGATACGAATGCATCAGCTGCATTGAACGGTACTACTGCGATGCATATGATATCATTACTCAATGGTGCTGACATACTTAGGGTTCATGATATTAAAGAAGCCGTGCAATGTAAACTACTATACCAAGAGTATTGGGCTTCTTAAGGTTTACCCTAATAAAATGGTAATGGATACTGCCGATTTTTGAGAAGAAATTCTTTTAGATTAATTATTGGTTAAAGCTTCTCCGTTTTGCATAAATGGCGACCTTTACAGAGTTATACTAATGAAGATTTTTAATGTCGCATTGGATTGGTAAAGCATTTGGAACTAATCGAGTCAAAAAGCACATGAACAGCATCAGCTTTTGTGAGTATTTTTAACCTTGGAGAAATTCAAATTGTGGCCTAATATATGCGGCAATTATGATCATAATTAGTATTGTACACCATACAAACAAAAAAAGTATAATTGGAAGAAAAGGCAAGAATGAATGTTTTGTCCGTGATGATCAAGTTGTTACTTGTGATTTGTCTTCTATGCTTGTTTTTTGTTGCTCTTCTTCATATTCCGACAGTTCAAAACAAAATTGCCAACGTTGTATCATCTAAATTGATCCAAAATTCTGGTGCTTCAATGAACATTGGAGAGAGCACATTTGACCTCTATAAGGGCATGCAATTTCGTAAGATAACTCTCCAAGATGTTGATAATGATACATTACTGGTGGTTAGAGAGATGTCGCTGAGTCCCAAAAGTACATTGTTGACCCTCATTAATCAGGTAGAGTTCAATGATTTTAATGTGGTGGGGGTCCGAATGAAAGTACACCGCAAGAAATTAGAGGAAAAATTTAATTGGGAAAAGTTGATTGCCTCTTTTGACAAAGGAGATAATGATAAAAGCACTACTGATTTTAAAATTCCTCTTTCCAATTTGGAAATTTATGATCTGATGGTCGATTATCGGGATGAAAGGAATGATGTACATATCAATGCTGAATTAGCAGGTCTTGAAGTAAGTTTAAATGCAATGAAAGACAAGCTTGTTGATATAGAAAAAGTTCTTCTAATTGAACCCAATGTGACTGTTGTCAAATCGGGTACTGAAAATGACAATACCAAGGATGATACGGATAGAGGAAATCTACTCTTTCCGGAAATTTACATAGATCAGTTGTCAATAGTTGATGGCTTTTTTAACTTAGAAAAATCACCCGTTAACAATTTGTCTCTTTTCTCTGATATTGATTTACTTGTAGAAGATTTGGCTTTTGAAGGTAAGGATAACTGGATCTTGAGAATAAATGATATCTCAGGCAAAGCTGATGATATAGAAATAGATCATCTCGGGATCGCCGAACTCAAAAGAAAAGATGAGTCATTGATTGCCAACAATTTGTTCCTTAGAGTCAATGAATCTTATCTCAGTCTAAACGCTGATTTTTCTGATTTGGTAGATTTTGAAGATATCCTAAATAGTAAGGCATCTCTCCAAGTGAATACTTCTAAGCTGAAGTTAAAAGACTTTTTTCCACTGATACCTAATCTGAGAAAAGAGTTTGCAAGAGAACCTATATCATATGAATCTGTACAGATTGAAGGGGTCTACAAGATCAGTAAGACTGATATATCTGGAGATAAAATCAAAATCTGGTTGGGCAAAGAGCATTACTTTGAGGGTAGAGGAGTATTCACTAAGACTGGATCTTACAATGAAAGTCTGTTAAATTTTGAAATATCACAATTAACGTCTGACTTAGAAATGTTAGATCAGAAGATCCCTCGTATAAATTTGCCTACGGAGATCAAGAGATTGGGGATTATAGATTTCAGTGGAACATTTGATGGTTTTCTTAATGATTTTATTGCACAAGGTGAACTCTATACGGCTTTAGGAAAAGCAAATATGGATATTCAATTTGATTTAGGCAGAAGTCATACAGATAGTATTGGATATGCAGGTTTTCTTTCTCTTGACGAATTTGATTTAGCAGCACTACTGCAAAATGATGATTTTGGTGTGGTAGATCTTGATTTTGATATAGAGAGGGGGAGTGGTATCGACTTAATTCACAGTAGTGCAGACCTTCAAGCTAATGTCAATCATTTTGAGTTTAAAGGCTATGATTATAAAGATGCCATATTCAATGGAAGATTAAGTAGTAAAGTATTAGATGGTAGTTTGATTATTAAGGACGAAAATGTGGATTTAGGCTTTGAGGGTGTAGTAGACCTTTCGTCACAAACACCACTTTATGACTTTCAATTAGATGCAGAAGAAATTAACTTTTGCGCACTCAATTTGACTACTTTTCCATGCCATGTGAGGTTGAATTCTTCTATTAATCTTACTGGTGCGAACTTCAAAAATATAGAGGGAACTACCATACTGCGAGATGTCAGATTGAGACAGGATTCGACAGTATTGCATATCAATGAATTGTCCATCAATTCTTTGTTGAATGCAGATTCTACAATGGATTTTAGCATGAGGTCCGATTACGTAGATCTTGATATTGTCGGAAATTTTAATTTGTTAAAAATGGGACAGAAAATGGCCCAGCAAGTTATCGACAATCATGAAGATCATGTTGCTATCATGAATATCAAGGAAGATTTTGGTGATCTACCACAGCAAAATTTTAGATATAAATTAGAAGTTAAAGAGCTTAGTCCTGTCTTCGATTTTTTGAAAATTGATGCTAATGTTGGGCCTAATACCCACATAGCAGGAGAATATCGTGATGCACAAGCAAAGGTGGGTCTTATCATAGAGGCACCTTATTTAGCTTTTGAAGATATAGAGGTGAGCAATCTGTACCTCAACCTTGATAGCCAAAAGGATTTGGGAGAGATTAAACTGAGATCCCAAGATATCAGTAAAGGAAATTTAAAGCTAAATGAGCTTTCGATTGTCACCCATCTTAGAGGGAACGAATTGTTTCAAAAGTCCTTTGTAGATTTAAACGAAGAGAATAGGATCGATTTGGAGACTAAGTCGACTTTACTTGATGGAGGATATTATACCCAGTTTTTATATGATGATTTATTTATAGACAGTACTATCTGGACCATACTTCCCAACAAAGGGATTGGCATTTTTCCTAATGCCATAGATATCGAAAACTTTATAGTTACCGATGGATATAGATCGGTAAGCATCAAAGACTTGTATAAAAAAGGAATCGATCTTAGTCTCAAAGAATTCAACTTTGAATTTATCAATCCGATCATTAACTACGACAAGCTCTATTTTTCAGGTCATGTCAATGCTCAGATTCTATTGGACAACTTGTATAAAGATCTATCTATTGAAGGATTTGTGGACGTTCCAGATTTTACAATTAATGGAGCAGATTATGGCTCTCTTTATCTAAAGTCTAAGAGGAAGACGGGCAATATCTTAGATGTGGATCTTTCGATAGAAAAAGATACTCAAAATCTTTATGTAAAGGGCATAGCTAATATCGATAGCCAATATGTGGATACTCACTTATCTATGCAGAAGTACCCTTTAGCCTTTTTAGAATATATTATAGATGACGGCATTTCGGAGACTACGGGCATCGCCGATATCGAGTTGGAGCTATATGGGACTTTTGATGATCTCAAGATGAGGGGTGATGGGTATGTGACTGAAGGAGGGACTAAAATTGATTATATAGGGGCTTTTTATCAAATGTCTAATGATCGAATTATTATTTCTGAAAAATTCATTGATCTGGGCAATGTAAACCTGACTGATGAAAAAGGTAATGAAGCAGATCTGCGTGGAGGGTTAAGGCATAATGTCTTAGCGGATTTTAGAGCAGATGTATATATAGAAAGTGACAACTTCATCGCGCTAAATACTACCGAAGAGGACAACTCCTTGTATTATGGTCTCGGGATGGGACCAATTGATGTCAGTTTCAAAGGGCCATTTGATAGGATTGATATGAGTGTTAATGCCACAGCGAGTACTAATTCCATATTGTACATCCCTATTACATCAACTCAATATGGGTATGATGAATCCTTTATCAATTTTGATTATAATAAAGTTCAGGTCGATAGTAACTCAATAGAACAGCTTGTAGAACAGTTGAAGTCCTCTGGAGTTGATTTTGAGATGAATCTCTCTTTTCAGAGAGACGCTGAGGTGCAGGTCATATATGATCAGGAAACAAGTAATGTTTTGATCGGACACGGAGAAGGTAACCTACAAGTTAATGTCAAGCGAGATGGGGACTTCACCGTATTCGGGCAGTACAATGTAGAAAGTGGAGAATATCTCTATACTGCCTATGGGTTGATCGCTAAGCCATTTATTATTGAGCAAGGAGGAACCGTTACTTGGACTGGCGATCCGATCAATGCAGTATTGGATGTAAAAGCTTACTATCCTAACCTTCGTGCTCCACTCAATAGATTTTTGCAAGAATATGTAGGTGTCGATCCGATATTGAATGAGAGTGACTTTAGACAAAGAAGGAATGTCGACTTAGATATGGTTCTTACTGGCAATTTGTTTAATCCTGATATAAATTTCGATATAGGATTTCCAGATTTAGATGGACGACTTAAGACCTTAGCCAATAGTAAAGTGAGGTCATTGAGAACCACTGAAAATGGAATCAATAATCAAGTATTGGGATTGATGGTTTTTAATAATTTCTTGCCAGATGACAATCCATTGGCTAATCTACAAGCTACCAACATTGCCCAAGCTGGAGGAAATACCATCACAGAGTTTTTGACCAGCCAATTGTCATTAATGGCCACTGAGTATTTATCCAATTTAATAGAAGGAGAGTTTATAACTGGTGTGGATCTTGATATAGCTCTGGCGCAAAATAATACAATCGGAGAGACAGGTATACCTACACAAGACAATGGGCTCATCGAAATGATTCCTGACGAAGTGCAGCTTAACTTACGCAATGAGTTCAAAAATGACAATTTTGTCCTTAATATCGGAGGGAATTATGTCAGAGAGAACCCATTGAATACCATTAATAATTATTTGACTGGAGACTTCTCTTTAGATTGGTTTATAACAGAAGATAAACGATTGAAGCTCCAGTTTTATGGAGTGTATGATTTTGATGAAGCATCAATTTCTCGCCGACAGAAATATGGGTTTGGTATTAACTATCGCCGCGAATTTGGCAAAATGAATTATCAAAATATTGAAGCTGCCTTTAAGGGAGTTGCTCAAGAAGTGCAAGGTGGAGCTAACCAAAGCTCATCCTTAAGATAATAGTTGATCTAATCGGTCTACTTTACTCCTCAGCAGATGGTCACATATCACAAGAGCGGCCATAGCATCAACTATTGGCACAGCACGAGGTACTACACATGGATCATGCCTGCCTTTGCCACTCACGGTAGCATCATCTCCAAATTTGTCAAGAGATTCTTGATCTTTCATTAAGGTCGCTACAGGCTTGAAAGCGACATTAAAATTTATAGGCATTCCATTAGATATTCCACCTTGGATTCCTCCTGAGTAGTTGGTTTTTGTAATTACTTTATCCCCTTCCTTCTTAAAGATATCATTGTGCTGACTTCCTCGCATTGATACACAATTAAATCCTGATCCATATTCGAATCCTTTGACTGCATTGATACTCAACATTGCTTTGCCTAAGTCGGCGTGTAGTTTGTCAAATACGGGTTGGCCAAGGCCCACAGGAAGACCAGTAATCGTGCAACTAATCAATCCTCCTATCGTGTCTCCATCTTTACGCACCTCCTTGATAAGGTCGATCATATTTTCGGCCATTTCTGCATCTGGACATCGGACGATATTCTTTTCTATCTCATTTAGATCAAACGTGGGGGCATTTTGATCAACTACAAGATCCCCTACCTGAGACACCCATGAGATGACTTTGATGTTGAGTTGTGAGAGCATAGACTGTGCGATAGCTCCTGCGGCTACTCGAGCTACAGTTTCTCGAGCAGAGGAGCGGCCTCCACCTCGATAGTCTCTATTGCCATACTTGGCATCATAAGTATAATCGGCGTGAGACGGTCTGAATTTATCTTTGATGTGATTGTAATCCTTACTTTTCTGGTCCTTATTATAGACAACAAGGGATATTGGGGTACCTGTTGAAACTCCGTCGAATACTCCAGATTGAATTTCTACTTTATCTTCTTCTTTACGCTGAGTAACAATATTAGACTGGCCTGGTTTTCGTCTTGTCAGCTGGTGTTGTATGTCGCTCAGTGATATCTTGACCCCAGCAGGGCAACCATCAATGATAACACCTACTGCTGGACCATGGGACTCTCCAAAAGTAGAGATCCTAAATACCTCCCCAAAATTACTACCTGCCATGACGTGACTTTAATTTTAGGCAAGTATACGAATACCCTATATTTTCTATGCTAATCACCATTTCTATTCTAATAAAATTTGACCTTTATGGTAGATTGTCAACTTTTGATTGTGGATGATCGTTGAATCTATCGTGATGAGAGAATTTAATATATCAGAGAAAACCATTGAGCAGTTAGAATTCCATAAGGTGATGGACCATATTTATGGTTATTGTCGTGGACAAGCAGGAAAAGATCGTATACAGGAGGATGGATTTAGCATAAATGTCGATGCATTATCCAGGCGGCTTTCAATAGTTCAAGATTATGCCAATCTCATACTTACAGAAGGAGATATAGGACTATCCGAATATGAGTATATCAAAGAGGAACTTTATCTGTTGTCAAAAGAAGGATATGTCTTAGAAGCAGAATCAGTACTCAGAATTCTATCTGTGCTCAAGAATTATGATTATTTCATTAAGTCTTTTTCTAAGGAGCTTATTAAAAAATATAGTCATCTATATCAAGCGGTCATTATAGATAATTATGATGATACACCTATCCGCGAAATCTCAAAAGTTTTTGACGAGGAGGGAAATGTAAAACCCAATGCTTCTCCAGAACTGGCAAAGATTTTTAAACGGGTAGAAAGCGTAAACAAGCAGTTAGATAGCGAATTCAACTCTATATTAGCCAAGTACAAAAAACAGAATATACTATCAGAGAATGTAGAATCGTGGCGAAATGGAAGGAGAGTTTTAGTATTGCCGATAGAAAATAAGAGAAAGATTGGTGGTGTAATCCATGATCAATCTACCTCTGGAAAAACAGTATATATCGAGCCTGAAGAGGTTATGCAGATCAACAATGAGTTATTCTCATTGGACAATGAAAAAAGGGCAGAAGTGTACAAGATATTGAAAAGCCTCTCTGCCCAGTTGAGTCAACATAGAGGAATTATCGCAGAAATATTTAAACAGTTAAGTGAGATAGATGCCATAAGAGCAAAAGCAATGTTTTCTCAGCTGATAGAGGGTAAGATGCCCAAACTAAGTACTCAGGCAGTATTGCGTCTTGCAGATGTGAAGCATCCATTGTTATTGGCACAGCTTAATGCAGAAGGAGAAAAAACTGTTTCATTTGATTTAGACCTCAAGGGCCAAAATCGCCTATTGTTGATCAGTGGTCCCAATGCAGGAGGCAAATCTGTTACTCTAAAGGCCGTTGGTCTTATTCATCTATTAACCTACATTGGGGTATTGATACCTGTTGATGAAGCCACAGAGATTGGAATGTTTCAAACCATATATACTGATATCGGAGATCAACAATCCATAGATGAAGGTCTAAGTACCTATAGTTCTCATCTAACTAATCTCAATAATATTGTGAACCATGCTGATCGTAATAGTTTAGTATTGCTGGATGAGATTGGTTCGGGGACAGACCCTAAATTGGGTGGGGCGATCGCTGAGGGAGTTATAAAAGCTCTTTTGGCCAAGCGGGTATTTGGTATAATCACCACCCATTATTCAGCCTTAAAGGTTTTTGCTTTTCACAACAAAGGTATTGTCAATGGCGCTATGCTTTTTGATAAGGAGCACCTTCGACCGACGTATAAGCTTAAAGTCGGAAAGCCTGGCAGTTCTTATGCCTTCGAGGTGGCTAAGAAAATAGGATTGGACGAAAGAATAATAAAATATGCTCGTAAAAAGGTAGGAAAGAAGGAAAATTTGGTAGAAGACCTGTTGATCGACCTACAAGAAGGGAAGGCAATAATAGATGAGCAATTGGATTATATCAAAAACGAAAAAGAACAGTTAGCAAAACTTATAGAAAACTATAAGACCTTAAATGAAGAGTTTCAGTTAAAAAGAAAAAAGCTTCAGATTAAGGCCAAAGAGATCAGTGTGAAAGAAACGAATCAGGAAAATCTCGAGCTTCAGCGCGTAATCCGTAGGCTTGAAAAAGATAAGGATCTTGAAAAAGCCCGAAAGCTAAAAAAACAAGCTGTTGTAAAGCGACAGCAAAAAACAGACGAGATCCAATCACTCAAAACCGAAGTTAGAGAGGTAAATACTGATCCTAAAGAACTCAAAGTGGGCAATTTCGTAAGGATGGTTGATAGTGATTTGTCGGGGGAGATTCTCTCTATCAAAGGTGATAAAGCGGAAGTCCTGTTTGGCCTGATGCGCATGGAAGTAAATATTAATGACTTGGTCTTAACCAGAGATCATCTTTCCTTCAATAACAGTAAAATCAATATCAAAGGAGTAGCATTTGAAAATAATTTTAGCCCTAAGATTGATATCAGAGGATATAAATTAAGTGATGCAGAAGATACACTACAAGAATTTTTTGATAGAGCGCTTTTATCTAATGCTCGGACTTTGGAGATAGTACATGGCAAGGGTAGTGGGGTCTTGCGCAAACTTGTCATTAAGAAAATGAAGGAGTACAATGATTTAGAATCTTACTGGCATCCCGCCGATGAGTATGGGGGCAATGGGGTCACCATGATCAAAATGTAAGTTAGCAAGCAGAGTTGGCGCCAGAAGGCTTTTAAGCGTACAGATGGAGTGATCAAGGCATTAGATAGTCTGCGTGAGCGAGAAGCGAATACTTTCAGCGATGCGTTGATGGATGGATCAAAATGACGTCAGAGTTTACGGTTAGTATATGAAGCGTAGCGACCGAATGCCAGCTATGATTTCATATACATTGTAAGGCAATGTTATTTATTACATTTTCTATTCTGGTCAAATTTTGAAGATTCTTTCCATAATCTACTATGGTCGTCTTGAGTTTCGGACTACTTGAAATTTGATATTCAAAGTCAGAATTATTCTCTGATTTTAAAATAATTTTAATTTCTTCTCCCCAAGACTTCCAAGTCATTCCTGTTTTTAAAGTAATTCCATTTTCAGTCTCAATCATTTTCATTTTACCGATTATTGGGTCTGATTTTAGTTTGTTGATTAGTTCTGTCTTTCCGAGTTTCGTTTTTATTCCTTTCGTCTGAGTAACTCCTAAATTTTTGTCTGAGAATTCTTGAATTCCGTATTTTTTCAATCTATACTTATGGAAAGAAACTAAAGTCAAGGACATTGTAATTCCGAAAAATAAAGTCAAGAATAAGAACTTCCAAAGTTTAAATCCATCTCCATCTAATAAGTCGAATCCAATCATAATCAGTCCGTAAGGGATTCCTGTTAGTAGAAATGTCTTTAAGTACAATTTTGTCAATGGTTTCATATTCTTAGTTTTTAAATATTGCCTAACGTTAAGTATTACAAGCGTAGCATCCCGAAGGGTGCTATGATTTGTTATACAGTGTTAGCATCTTTTATTCTTTTTTATTCCAGGGTTCGTCTTTTATCTTTTCTACAAATGCTTCTGGGTCAGAAAGAAATTCTGTCCAAGCTGATTGTTTGATTACTTCTGGAATTATTGAAATGTCAGGTTGAAATAGTTTACCTCCATAGGTTTTTAATTTCCACCCGTTCTCATTACATAATCCAAATATTTTTTTAAGAAAATAAGGCGAATCAGTTCTCAAGTCGAACCTGAATCCAAGTGAAATTATAATTCCTGATTCTGAGTCAATACAAAGGTCAACATCATTGTCTTCTTTATTTTCAGTATCTCCTTTCCAAGAGAAGTAATCTTTGGAGTTTACCCAATCCGCTCTTGGAATAAAGGAGTCTATTTCTTCCACAAATTTTTTATGGTCAATATTGAGTTTTCTCCAAGCTTCCTCATATTCATAATGTAAGTCCTTATTCGGCTTGGGTAAAATGTTCCAAACAGCAGGTATTACAATCATTCCTTGTTGCCAAATTGCCATATTTATTTTCTAATTGATGCTAACTCGGTTATACCTGATCAAAACCCATTTTTTTGATCACTTTTTACAAAATAGATCAATCTACACAATCTATAGGGTACACGCCTCATTTTAACACCACATAGCTATAGAACTATTCAGCTTTACCATCAATCAATTATCGCTCAAAATCACAAATAGTATAAGAAGGTCATTGGCGCTTAGTC
>JAHDDE010000046.1 GCA_020629515.1 Saprospiraceae bacterium
AACCAGGGACACCAGGATTTTCAGTCCTGTGCTCTACCAACTGAGCTAAGGTACCTCCCGTATTCTTACAATCTGCACCACCAGTGTGGTATAAATATGTAAAAGGACTGCAAATTTATTCTCTTTTTTCAGTTTAGCAAATAGTTGAGGCACTATTGTCTCAAGAATATAACATTATTAATATGGAATTTTTGTTTACGCCTTAATTCCTTAGTCCATCTGTACTAAGTATAAAGGCAGGTACCGATACTTCGATTTCGTTTGAGGTGTTTATATCAATCATTTGGTAGGAACCAAACATTTTGCCAAGAGTGGTATTGATAGGAGTCCAAGACGAGTAGGAATGGGATGCCCCAGGATATAACACTGGTTGTTCGCCTATAACACCATCCCCTTTTACTTGTTTTATATTGAGTAAGGCGTCAATAATAATCCAATGGCGCCTTAATAGTTGAACTGTACGATCACTATTATTGTCAATAGTTATGCGATAACTGTGTACGTAGCTGTCCTTGGTTGGATCAGAATGTTCTGCCTCATATTTGGACTCAACACTTACCTTGATGCCTTGTGTTATTGCGCTTACCAAAACAGGAATATTTATATATAAATATACACTTTAAAAACTATAGCACATTTGCTAATTGTTCCTTGATTTGGTCAAGTTCTACCTTCATTTTTACTACAATCTGTTGTATAGAAGAGTACTGTGCTTTAGCTCCTAAGGTATTAATCTCTCTACCCATCTCTTGAGAAATAAAATTTAGCTTTTTACCCAATTGTTTTTTGTTGGAGTTCAGTTCGTCCAGAAAATATTGACAATGTTGCTTTAATCTTACTTTTTCTTCGTGAATATCCAATTTTTCGAGGTAGTAGACGATTTCTTGTTCCAGTCTATTCTTATCCACATTTTCTGTGCTGAGATTATCTTCTACGAGCTTGTGTAAGCGAGTAGAGAGATCTACTCTTCTCTGTTCTTCATGAGGAATTATATCTGCTTGAAGTTGGATTATGGACTCAACTCTAGATAGAAGATCATTTTTGAGACTTAGGCCTTCATCTTCTCTAAATTCGTTTAAGTTATCCAAAGCGTCATCTACCAAACTCATGATATATTTCCATTCTTCGTCACTCAGATCTTCATCTTTAGCCATTACGACATTTGGTATTCTGATAATAGTCTGTAAGAAATCCTGTGGGGGCATTTCTTTATCAGCAGCAAAAGATTTTAATTGCTGATAATAGGTCTCAATTAATTTCATGTTGAGGCCATAATCTAAGTCACCATCAGTTGAAAGTGTTTGAATATTAAAATCAATTTTACCTCGATGGACTTTTTCAAGTATAAAGGACCGAAGTTCTATTTCTTTAGGTTTAAAGTGATTGGGAAGCTTCATTCTGATGTCAGTGGACTTTCCATTAAGAGTTCTAATGTCTATGGTGTAACTACGACCTTTGTATTCTCCTTTTGCTTTACCGTATCCGGTCATTGAATAAACCATGAGCTTTAAATTGTTGTCCTTTTGAGGCGGCAAGATAACATATTAAACTTTGCCTAATTTTTGATAAGGACGAAAAAAAGCCAATTTATTATGATTAATGAATAAAATTGCGAAATTTGTTAGCCCTGTCGAACTGTTGAAACAAATTGTAAGTTCTTAAATACCAACTATTTATATCATGCGAAAAGCCGATTTAGTAAATACTATAGCCGAAAAAACTGGAGTACCAAAAGTAGACGTATTGGTTGCTCTGGAAACATTCTTTAATGAAGTAAAGGATACACTGACCTCTGGAGAAAATGTTTATATAAGAGGATTTGGATCTTTTGTTATTAAGAAAAGAGCAAAGAAAATAGGGAGACACATAAAAAGAAATGTGGCGTTAGAAATTCCAGAACACTATATTCCATCATTTAAACCGGCGAAAGTCTTTATGGAACAAGTCAAAGGCAACGTATCCGAGTTGCCGAGTGACGATTAAATAAGATCATATATGACAAATTATCAGAAGATATCCATCTTCGGATTTGTGTGTTTATTGTTAATGCTCCAATTTGGGTTTAGTACGAAACCTAAGAAGTTAATAGAAGAAGAAAAGACCAGAGCTCTAAACTTAAAAATAACAGATGTGAGTATTTTACGGTCTGAAGCGATGGAGCGGTTATCTGGCGATCAAAGAGCGAATATTCAGATTTTGCAATCAAAATTAGATGCTGAGCAAGATACGATAGAACGGGTAGAAATACTGAAGCAATTATCGGGAGCTTGGTATCAAAACGACAATTATGCGCTATCTGGACATTATGCAGAGCAAATTGCACTACTGAATGGGGAGGATCAAGCATGGGGAATAGCGGGGACTACTTATGGGATGGGCATTAAGTCATCTGACGAGGAAAAGCAAAGAATATTTTGCAAAGAGAGGGCTTTACAGTCATTAGAGAATGCCATTTCTCTAAATCCCAATAATATTGACTATCAAATAAATCGTGGAGTCATATATGCAGACTACCCAGACCCACAGAATCCGATGAAAGGAATACAAATTTTGCTCAAATTGAATAAAAACTTTCCCAAAAACGTGCCTGTAATGAATAATCTAGCGAAATTTGCACTCCAGACGAATCAGCTCGACAAAGCCGAACAGCGATTATCCACAGCTCTTGAACTGGAACCACTCAATAGATTATCAAATTGTTTGATGGTACAGCTCTATGAAAAAATGGGTCGTAAGGATGGCACTGAGCGATATAGTCAATTATGTGAGAATTAAATAAAATTAATATATATGCCTTGCGGTAAGAAAAGAAAAAGACATAAGATTAGTACTCATAAAAGAAAAAAGAGACTAAGAAAAAATAGACATAAGAAGAAGAAGTAATCCTTTTCGATAAGGGAGATGCCAAGTGGTATCTCCAATATTATTACTTATTAAGCAGGATTATTTTTTTGAGGTCAAATTATAGAAAACTACATCTCATATAATAGACCATCTCATCTCTCAATAAAGTTTATCTCTGTAATCGTAAGATTCCTGCTTGAAGGCCTGTACTTCAATTAAAAAACTATTGTGGAGAAAGAATTAATTATTAATTCTACAGATGATTCTGTAGATATAGCGCTTTTAGAAAACAAGCGTCTTGTAGAACTGCATCAAGAAAGACATGGTAGCGCATTCAACGTAGGAGATATATTCTTAGGTAGAATTAAAAAGACCATGCCCGGACTTAACGCAGCTTTTGTTGAAATAGGACATCCGAGAGATGCATTCCTACACTATACTGACTGTGGCCCAACACTATCATCGGTTATAAAGTATACTAAAGGAGCTACCAAGTCAAAGACTAATACATCACGACTGGATAGTTTTGATATACCACCTGAAATTGATAAAAAAGGGAGTATTGATAAAGTCTTGAAAAAGGGAGATTTCTTATTGGTACAAGTCCTTAAAGAACCTATTTCTACCAAAGGGCCAAGATTAAGCTGTGAGATTACCATACCTGGGCGTTATGTAGTATTGAGCCCTTTCAAGAATATTGTTGCCGTATCTAAAAAACTCTCGTCGGAAGAAGAAAGAACAAGATTAAAAAAAGTAACTGAAAGCATAAAGCCTAAAAACTTTGGAGTAATCGTACGAACTGCTGCAGAGGGCAAAAAGGTAGCTGATATCCATGAAGATATTTTGTCTCTGATGGATAAATGGGATCAAATCTATAAGAAGATGCGTAGTGCCCAAAAGTATAAGAAGGTACTCAAAGAATTAGATAAGACAGAGACAATCATGCGAGATTTGCTCAATGATTCCTTCAATAGAGTAGTGGTCAATGATTCTGACTCTTATGCCAATATGAAGGATTATTTGGGAGGTTTTGATAAAGACAGGGCTAAGATATTAGAACTGTATAAAGGAAAGAGAGATATCTTCGATCAGTATGGTATATCAAGACAAATTAAATCTTCTTTTGGCAAGACTTACACTATGAGGAGTGGCGCTTATCTTGTCATAGAGCATACTGAAGCCATGCATGTAATCGATGTGAATAGTGGTCCCAAAATGAAAAATACTGACCAAGAGACTGCCGCTATACAGGTTAATCTTGAGGCTGCTCAAGAAATAGCACGACAGATGAAGCTAAGGGATTTGGGAGGTATCGTAATTATTGATTTTATTGATATGCGAACTCCAGAGAATAAAACTCGATTGTTGAAAGAGTTCAAGAAATTCATGGCTTCTGATCGAGCTCAGCATACTGTTTTACCTTTGACTAAATTTGGATTGCTTCAGGTAACTAGACAGCGTACTCGACCAGAGATAAATATTAGCACAGCAGAGATGTGCCCCTCTTGTGAGGGTACAGGTAAAGTAACTCCAAGTTTGTTAGTTTCTGATGAAATTGAAAGGAATCTTAGCCACATATGCAATGCAAGGCCTAAATCGAAAATATCGCTTGAGGCGCATCCTTATGTTGTTGCTTATCTCAAAGAAGGTTGGCCAAGTGTACGTATGAAATGGAGAATGACTTATAATAAGTGGGTCAAATTGCGATCTAATATGGACTTGCCCCTTAATAAGTATAGATTTTATGATCAAAATGATGATGAAATTCGGACTAATTAATTGCTGATGATTCATCACCATGAATTCTTTATCGTTTCTTGATAAGATAAGATCTAAAAGAATCTTAATTGCTCCCCTCAATTGGGGCTTGGGTCATGCCAGTAGATGTATACCCATCATCAAGAAACTAAGCCTTAATAATAAAATCCTAATTGGATCAGATGGAGATGCGTTGCTGCTACTTCAATCTGAGTTTCCTTCTATATCCACCGTTACTTATCCTAGTTATCGGATGAATTATGAATCTAATTCATTTTTGTTGGGCATGATTAAACAATCACCTAAAATAGCTTTAAACGTAAGTAAGGAGTTGGCACTTACGGAGGAAGTGGTCGACCGATTTGGGATTGATATGGTTATAAGTGATCATAGATTAGGGTGCCGTGATGACCGTATATGGAGTGTAATAATGGCACATCAGATTCAGATACAGCATAGCAATACCCTTGCTTCGTTAATTGGTCAGAAGTCTAATGCTTATTTCATTAATACTTTTAATGAATGTTGGATTCCTGATTATGCAGATCCAAACTTGGCTTTAGCAGGAGAACTTTCTAGGAGCAAAGGATTGAAAAACTACCAGTATATCGGCCCACTTAGTCGCTTAAAGCCAAAACGTCCTTCAAGCTATAAGTACGACATACTTATTTTATTATCAGGACCTGAGCCAAGGCGAACAGAGCTTGAAATCAAATTGGCTCGCATTTTAGATAATACTATGTATCGGGTGGCATGTATAAGAGGAAGCAACAAAGACCAAGTGTTAGAGCCAAATTATCTTTTAACAGATGATATAGCACAAACAGAGAGGATCAATCACTTAATGAGTTCTGCTAAAGTAATCATATGTAGATCAGGATATAGTTCTGTAATGGATATTATGCATATGAATGCTAAGGCTATTATGATTCCTACTAAAGGACAAACAGAACAAGAATATCTTGCGCTACATCTTAAGAGTAGAGAGAATTTAGCTTTTCTTACTGAAGCCGAGTTATGTCAATCAAGCTTGCTTCATGCGTACCATGAACTTACCGATTGAATTGACTCATAGTATGTTGTACTCCAATACTGGCAAAACTTAGGGATGCCTCTCCAGAAGTACTTATTATCTCTTGCAGTTGTTCTTTTTCTGCATTTGTCCATTTTCCCAAAACAAAATTGACTTGTCTTCCTTTCCCAAAAGAATTCCCAATGCCTATACGCAATCTGGCATATTGATTACCTATAGTTTGATTGATATCCTTTAAACCATTATGACCCCCATCACTTCCTTTTCCTCGAATTCTGATTTTACCAAAATCTATGTTTAAATCATCAACGATTATAAGTACTCTCTCTTTTGGAATTTTTTCTTTTTGCATCCAGTAGTTTACCGCTTTCCCGCTTCGATTCATGAAAGTGGAAGGTTTGAGAAGGATAATAGAACGTCCTTTGTGCTTGATCTGAGCAATATCTCCAAGTGTTTCATGTTTCCATTTAGCATTATTTTGATGTGCTAGATAATCTACCACGTCAAACCCTATATTATGACGGGTATGGTCATAGTCTGCACCCATATTGCCTAAACCACAGATCAAATACTTCATTATATTATCTTGAGAATCTTGTTTACTAAACCATTTTAAAAACCACATAGCTGCTTCCTAGGTTTCACAAATTTAGTTTTTCGATTTTTAAACTGCTTCTACTTAATCTCCATTATTTTCGCAAAGTGAAGATATCGGATGCAATTAACTTTTTGAGGAAGCTGAACATTTATAAGTTGTTCAATGCGGCTAAGGTTTTGGGGTCCTTCTATATAATGAGGTATACAGGCAAAGCACGCCAATTTGGACTACCATTTACTATATCCGTAGAACCCACTACTGCATGTAATTTGAGATGCCCTGAATGCCCAAGTGGATTGAGGTCATTCACTAGGCCAACAGGAAATCTTAAGAAAGATTTTTTTAAACGTTTCATTGATGATAGTTATAGTCATCTGATTTATTTGATATTTTATTTTCAAGGTGAGCCTTATATCAATCCTGATTTTTTAGATATGGTGCGATATGCCTCCGATAAAAAAATATATACGATCACCTCTACAAATGGTCATTTCCTTAATGATGAAAATGCCAAAAAGACCGTTTTATCAGGATTAGATCGATTGATAATATCTGTAGATGGCACTACTCAAGAGACATATGAAAAATATAGAAAAGAGGGTAAACTTGCTAATGTCATTGCGGGAACCAAGAATCTATTGAGATGGAAGAAAAAATTAAAGTCTAAGTCACCTCACGTTATTTTTCAGTTTTTAGTCGTTGGGCACAATGAACATCAGATAGAGGATCTATATGATCTTGCTGAAGAACTTGGAGTAGATGAGGTCAAATTGAAGTCGGCACAGATATATAACTATCATCATGGTAGCGATCTTATGCCTCAGAATACCAAGTACTCTCGATATATTAAAACTGAAAATGGCACTTATAAGTTAAAATACGAGGTAAAAGACGAATGCTGGAAGATGTGGCATTCTTCGTTGATCACATGGGACGGCAAGGTGGTACCTTGTTGTTTTGATAAGGATGCTACTCATATTATGGGAGACCTTAAGGTTGATAATTTCGAAGAAATTTGGAAATCTCAATCCTACTTTAATTTCAGATCTCAAATTATCCAAGGACGTGATCAGATAGATATCTGTACCAACTGTAGTGAAGGATGTAAGGTGTTTTTTTAATGTTAAATGGCTTAATTAATCCAAAAACTATTCATTTAATCCCTGATTTTAGTACAGTCTGAAGTTTACTAATACAATAGAATTTCATGAAACTCTCTTTGCCTATTTGCTCTCTTCTATATTTATTGCTTATTTCATGTAGTAGTGATTCCGAACTACAGTCACCTGATGAACCCAACTCAGATGATATTACCGCTGAAGAGCTGAGTTTAATCGAATCTCTCAATAGTGAGGCTTTATCCATTTCAGCTAAGCCACTTTTAATGCCAGAATCAGAACTTCAGTTTCTTGATAATGTGGCAGATGCTCGCATAATTGGTTTAGGCGAATCTACTCATGGCACTAAAGAGTTTTTTCACATGAAAACGAGGATTTTTCAGTACCTCGTAGAAAATCACGGATTTAAAGCTTTTTTATTTGAGATGGATTTTTCCGAGGCGTTACTTTTTAATGATTGGATTCAGTATCGGATAGATGGAGATATTGGAGAGCTGATGAAAAATAATATGTATTTCTGGACCTGGAGGACTTCTGAAGTTTGGAGTCTGTTAGAATGGATGAGGAGCTATAATAAAGGAAAGGATGATGAAGACATGATAGCTTTTTATGGTGTTGATTCTCAGACTTCGTTCTATGACATCAGATATATAAGGAATCTTTTGTCAGATCTAAATATTGCAATTAATGCAGATTTAGATAATAGACTCATTCAGATTGAGGATATAGTTCAAATTTATAGGAATGTACCCGATAATGGTGTAGTGATACAAATGCGTGAGGACATATTTTTTGTACAAGAATTTTTAAAAGAACTATATCCTGAAATTGAACAATCTCTTGGTAGTCAACAGTTGAAAGTTATTACTAAAGTGGCGGAGCATTTAACTGAGGTCGAGCAAGTCAATTATGGGTCTTATTTTGAGAATAATTATAGAAAGAGAGATGAATACATGGCAGCTAATACTTCATGGTATTTTGACTTCCTCTCTGAAGATTCAAAATTTGTGCTGTGGGCTCACAACGCACATATTGCTAATGACCCGAATTATGTAGGATTTGGGTCTCAGGGAAAATACTTAAAGGATCTATATGAAGAAGACTATCAGGTTATTGGATTCAGTTTGTCTTTTGGTACCGTTACAGCTTTAAATAATGGTCAGATTAGAACAAACTTATTCCCTGTAGAACCAGAGAGAGGAAGCTCCACTTGGATATTCAATCAACATGAGGACGATAATTTTGTAATTAATACAAATCCTTCCTCTGATGTGCTCAAATCATTTTTTGGAACTTCTAACCCATTTCTAACTATCGGAACTAGTTTTTATGATGATAATGCTGACAACTATCGGAACGAAACTCTGAACGAATACTATGATTACCTTATTCATTTTAAACGAACAGAGGCAACAGATTTAATAAGGTAAAATTTAGTAGCATATTTATTTACAAGCGTACAAGAAACAAATCTTGATCGCTTTTGAGTTTATTCATGTTTTATTCCAAAAAGGCATTAAACACCAATCAATTACTTCCTTTTATCCCAGTAGCAATTTGATATATTTGCGGCGTGGATAATCTCACCCATCTCTCACAGCAATATAAATCAGATCAAAGGATTAAGAGAATAGCGGATACGCTCAAAGAAAGTGGTATACAAGAGATAAAAATTAACCACTTAGTAGGTGCTCAAGAAGCGTTCGCAGTATTAGGAACTTATGATAATGGACTGGATTATCATGTATTTGTGGCAATCGACAAAGAAGAAGCTGCCTACCTGCAAAACACACTGGATAATTTGAGTCAAGATATGGTCATATCCTTGTTGCCAGACTCCTTTAAGCGGCCGCTCAAATTTGAAGAGTTGGATAGCCATAACGTACTGCAACGTACAGAGGCAATCAACAGAATGAGTTTAGGACTTTCAAAAGGAGAGATAATAGTGACTTATCCAGAAGCACTTTTCGAAAAAGTGGTTGATCCAGCGCTAATTCATAAACAACGTATAGAAATTACCAATGGAGAGTCTTTAGATCTGGATACTATATTAGATCTACTCATTGAGTATGGATTTGAGCGAGAAGAATTCGTTTTCGAACCTGGGCAATTTTCAATAAGAGGTGGAATAGTGGATATTTTCTCTTTTGGCAACGAGTGGCCCTATAGGATTGAATTATTCGACGATGAGGTAGAAAGTATTAGGATGTTCCACCCTGGCAACCAACTGTCCATAAGAAGTATATCTAAAGTGGCAATAATTCCAAATGTGACTGGCCAATTCGATCAATCTCAAAAAATATCGCTGCTACAAGTATTTCCAGAAAACACGACTATATGGATAAAAGATGGGGATCATTTATTAGATAGACTGCAGATATGTTTTGAGAAGGCTGAAGAGTTTTCAAAAGAAGTAGCACATATAGAAGATGAAAAATTAAAGGAGATATTCAGAGATAGAGCTTTTATTTACCCAACTCAAGTAATTGAGGAGATCGGCAAATTCAACAAAGTACATTTTACTAATTCGCAATTGACTGCCAAACATGTCGAATCGATCAATTTTGCCTCTAAACCACAGCCGAGTTTCAATAGGAGTTTTGAGTTATTGATTGATGACTTAAGGCAATTAGATAAGGATGGATTTAAGACTTACCTCTTCACTGATAACAGCAAACAGATAGAACGATTCTATAGCATTTTTGAAGATCTTCAAGCTAATGTTGTTTTTCATCCTGTGGCTAAATCTATCCATCAAGGATTTATTGACCCAGCTCTAAAAGTGGCATGTTATACCGATCATCAAATTTTTGAGCGTTTTCATAGGTATAAATTGAGAAATGGGTTCACTAAGGAGCAAGCTCTCAATCTTAAAATGCTAAAAGAACTGAGACGAGGTGATTATGTCGTGCATATAGATCATGGAGTAGGAAAATTTTCTGGGCTGGAAAAAATCGATATCAATGGCCATGTTCAGGAATCAGTAAGAATATTTTATAAGAATAATGATGTATTGTATGTCAGTATTAATTCATTACATAAAATATCCAGATATATAGGCAAGGATGGAACTCCGCCAAAATTGGATAAGATCGGAAGTGATGCTTGGAAGTCACTCAAGAGAAAGACAAAAAAGCAGGTTAAAGACATCGCTAAGGAATTGATCAAATTGTACGCCAAAAGGAAAGCATCAATAGGATTTGCTTGCCAACCTGACGGGTACTTACAAAATGAGCTTGAAGCATCCTTTATATACGAAGATACTCCTGATCAGCTCCAAGCCACCATTGATGTAAAAGCTGATATGGAAAAAGAGTATCCTATGGATCGCCTAATTTGTGGAGATGTAGGATTTGGTAAAACCGAGGTGGCAATAAGAGCGGCGTTTAAAGCTGTTGTCAATGGAAAGCAAGTTGCAGTATTAGTACCCACCACAATACTAGCCTTACAGCATGCTAAGACCTTTAGTGAGCGTTTTAAAGATTTTCCAGTGACAGTTGACTATATCAATCGTTTTAAGTCGGCTGCGCAGAAAACCCAAGTCTTTAAGCAGATGGAAGAAGGTAAACTGGATATAGTTATTGGTACTCATGCTCTTTTAAATAAAAGAGTGAAATTTAAAGATCTCGGATTATTAATTATAGATGAAGAACAAAAGTTTGGTGTCGCAGCCAAAGAGAAATTGAGAGGAATTAAAGTAAATGTAGATACCCTTACGTTAACGGCTACTCCTATCCCTAGGACACTTCAGTTTTCTCTTATGTCAGCAAGAGACTTGTCAATTATTAAAACAGCACCTCCTAATCGTCAGCCGATTCATACAGAGCGCCGAGTATTTAATGATGAGGTGATCAAAGAATCTATATATTATGAGGTTCATCGAGGTGGTCAAGTATTTTTTGTACACAACAGAGTGAAGTCACTTATGGACATGTCTGCTTTGATTAAGCGCTTGTGTCCAGATGTATCTATCGCGATGGCTCATGGTCAGATGGATCCTAAAGTACTCGAAAAGACTTTAGTTGACTTCATAGATCGAAAGTATGATGTATTAGTGTGCACCAATATAATAGAAACTGGGCTCGACATAGCCAATGCCAATACGATGATCATAAACAATGCGCATCAATTTGGATTGAGTGATTTGCATCAGTTGAGAGGACGAGTTGGAAGATCTAATAAGAAAGCGTTTTGTTATTTATTTGCTCCTCCTTTATCTGTATTAACACCTGAAGCTCGCAAACGACTTAAAACATTAGAAGAGTTTTCGGATTTGGGCAGTGGTTTTCATATTGCAATGAGAGATATGGATATCAGAGGAGCGGGCAACCTTCTTGGGGCTGAGCAGAGTGGTTTTATTGCGGATATTGGATATGATACTTATCAAAGGATATTAGAAGAGGCGGTTGTTGAACTAAAAGAAAATGAATACAAAGATGTATTTGAGGATCAGATAAAAGACGATCATAGTTACGTACGAGATGTTGAGATTGATACGGACGTAGAGATGATGATTCCAGATAACTATATCAACAATATCCAAGAAAGATTTAATGTGTATAGCGAACTTGATCTATTATCTAATGAAGATGAATTGATCACATTTAGGGACGGAATGAAAGATAGATTTGGATCTATTCCGGAACCAGTAGAAGAGCTTTTCAATGGATTAAGGGTGAGATGGCAAGCGAAAAAATTAGGTTTTGAACGTGTAATTATTAAAGCCGGCAAAATGAGATGCTACTTCTTGTCCAATCCTCAATCAAGTTTTTTTGAAACTCCATTATTTCAAAAGTTGATAGATTATATTTCTACTAAGGGTACTGTATTAGGCTATCAGTTGAAGCAAACTAAATCTTACTTGATCTTGTCGAAAGGTGACGTAAAATCTCTAAAAGAAGCTAAAATTTATTTGCAAAAGATTTTAGAAGAGATAACTTAATTGAAGAGTAATTTTGAAATTATCATACCCAGAAGTATACAAGCTACACCACATAATATGCTGGCTAAGGTATACACTATGGCCACAGTTCCATCTCCATTTTGGTAGCTTGAAAATATCTCACTGCTAAAAGTTGAGAATGTGCTAAATCCTCCGCAGAACCCTGTCATCAAGAGAAGTTTATATTTTGAATCAAGTATATGTTTAGCGTTATAATCGATAAGCATACCAAGCATAACACAACTTAACATATTAGCCATGAAAGTTGCCTTTGGAAAAGAAGAAGAATCTATGCCTATAGAGATTAAATATCGCGCCATACTTCCTATCCCTCCACCTAAAAACACCATTAAAAAATTAACTGATAAACTGCTCATAATGCAGTATTAAGTTCTGGCGATAGAACGTTTTTTGAAAAGTAAGATCGAATTCAATATGATCGAAAGAATACTAGCCAATGATAATGCTAATAGTATTGTTACTATTGGATTTAATTCGATCATCTGAAATGCTCCTATAACGAAAAGTATGTTAGTTATCAGCAAAATGCTGGTCGCTTGCATGTGGGATAGTCCTACTTGGATCAACAAATGATGAATATGATTCTTATCAGGTAAAAATGGGGACTGCTTTTTAATCAATCGAAGAAAAAATACTCTTAGAGTATCAAAGACAGGTATGATCACCAAGCATAGAGCTATAGCTGGGGATGCCTCCAGCTTAAAGGGATGTACCACCAAGGTTTGGTTAAATTCTAAAAATTGAATCACAAGAATGGTACATATTGCTCCAATAACCAAAGATCCCGTATCTCCCATAAAGATTTTGGCCGGTGTAATGTTATATTTCAAAAAAGCGATAACAGAACCTACTAATACAAAAGACATTATGGCGTATTCATAGTGGCCAGTGCTTAAAAACCACATACCGAGCATAGAAGCAATGAATATTGAAATACAAGATAATAATCCATTGATCCCATCAATAAGATTGAATGAGTTGATCATGAATACATAAACCAAAGTACTCAATAAAATACTCCAACCGGTTCCGATATAATCAATGCCCCAAAGTCCATATAGACTACTTATCCTTATATCAGCATAAAAGATTAATATACTTATAGCTAATAGCTGGCCAATGAGCTTAGCCAATGGTGACAAAGGATCTAAATCATCTCGAGCACCAACAGCAAAAATTATAGCCAATGCAACCAAAATGTACTTAAATTGATCAAAATAGATAGAGGGCTGGACAAATAATACTACTAAAAAGAACGCTGCAAAAATACCAACTCCTCCTATCGATGGGACTACTCCAATATGAGATTTTCTATCATCCGCTACATCAACAATATCTCGTTGGAGCGCAATCTTGATAATTATAGGCAAACTGAGGTACGTGATGACAAAGGCCAAAAGAAATGAAAATAAAATATCGAGCATCTATTGTAGACTATTCGTTTTCAATTGCTAAAATATGCAATTATTCTATAATATTAGATTTTATGTTAATTTGAATTATGAATATTGATATCGTTATCTGTACAGAAAGGGGCTATTTAGAGGCACAGTCAAAATTGTTGGTTTATTCAATAAGGAAATATGGGGGCATTTTAAAAGATGCACCAATCTTCAGTTACCAGCCTCGTAGAGGTAAGCAATTGGATCAATCGACTATAGATTTTTTTGAGCAATATCACGTACATCATGTTGATCTACTATTGAATACGAAGTACCATACCTACCCATTAGCCAATAAACCTATAGTATGTGCACATAGAGAGGCATTAAGTAGTGCAGATCAAATAATTTTTATAGATAGCGATACTTTTTTTTTCCAAGGTCCTGATTTTATCTTGGATAGTCCTCCAGGTCTATATATGCGGCCAGTGGATATAAAATTGATGGGAGCCAATGAGGATTTTACTGGTAAAACTGGGCTTTATTGGCAAAAAGTATATGAACTTTTAGATGTGAAAAGCAGAAGGACCATTAATACCACAGTTTCTGATGAGAAAATATTAGAATATTATAACTCAGGATTAGTTATTAATTCTCCATCAAATAATTTGTACCAATATTGGTTAGAAAATTTTGAAAAAGTTATGGCAAAAAAAATTATGCCGCATAAGGGATTGGCCTACGTTGAACAAAGCGTATTGAGTGCCACTATTTCTTCTTTGGAGTTACAGGTTAAACCTCTACCTACGTCTTATAATTATCCTTTGCATCTTAGAAAAGACTTTGTCAAAATTGAAAACAGTTACCCTGATTTTAGAGAATTATCCCATGTTCATTATCATAAATTATTCATGAATAGATCTGCTCACAATCCATATCAAAAAGACTTCAATTCTTTTAAAACAGGTAGGGATATCAGTGAGAAGCTAGTAAAGTATGGAGTTGTAAAAAAAGCAGATCACAGACTGATCAAAGCCATTAAACTTAGATGGAAGAATTTACTAAATAAATAGTGATACTAATGTTTTATTAGTCTTTTAACCAATCTTTTAGTTCTTCGCCTATTTCTTTAATCCCCTCTATCAGATCATCAATGGCGGTTTCAAGGTCAGCACCAAACTCCTTTTTAATAAAATTCTTAAGTTCTTCTTTACCTTGAACACTCAAATCTCTCAATTCACCTTCTATATCCAACTTAAGATCAATATCTAAAGAGCCATCTTTACTACCCTTATAATATCCATAGCTTAATGTATTTTTAAAGAAGCTGACTTTTTCTTCAATTGATAGGTCAGATTTGAATTTTGGATAACAATTATCAACAAAATTGGTAAACTCTTGATCAATGCTCATCCAATCACTCTCTTCTAACAATTCATGATTTTCTTTAAGATCTTTAGAAAACTTATCAAAATTGGAGAGAAATGATTCTTTAGACATACAAGTGGTGTCCAAAGAACAACTGCATAAAAAGAAGAAAGAAAAGAAGAGCAAGAAATAACGCATTTTATAGTTAGGTTTTAATTTAAAAACTAGCATATCACCACCAGATGTTATGCATTTTACTAAAATATTTTCTAATTGCTCCTAATTATCGACACAATGCCTTATAAATCAGGCATATGGAAGTTATTAATTGTTAATTTTGCACACTTTTTAAATTGAACAGTTAAATGTCTCTCAAGAGTCAAATCAATATTGATAAGCTACCTCAACATATAGCCGTAATAATGGATGGCAATGGAAGGTGGGCGAAACGTCATAATAAGGCTCGAGTCTTTGGACATCAAAACGGAGTTCAGGCAGTTAGAGAAATCTCTGAAGGTGCTGCTGAATTAGGTGTGAAATATTTGACACTTTATGCATTTTCGAAGGAGAACTGGAACCGACCAGCTTTTGAAGTGAATACATTGATGAAATTATTTGTTAAAACGGTGGACAAAGAAATGGCCACGTTGAATAAAAATAATATAAGACTTAATGCCTTAGGCGACTTAGAGACTCTTCCTAAGGAGACTTATAAAGCTTTAATGAAAGGGATGAAGTCTACCGAATCAAACGATGGTATGACTCTCTCTTTGGCGCTTAATTATAGTTCAAGGTGGGAAATTATTGATGCGGTTAAGAGAATTGCCGGTGAAGTAAAAGAGGGTCAAGTAGATCTCAATGGGATAAATGAAAATCTTTTTTCAAATTATCTTACTACATCAGATATGCCTGACCCTGAGCTGCTGATAAGAACAAGCGGAGAAAATCGAATTAGCAATTTTTTGTTGTGGCAAATTTCCTATTCGGAGCTGTATTTTTCTGATGTACTATGGCCTGATTTTAGTAAGGAAGAGTTATATAAAGCTTTGTTGTCTTATCAAAATAGAGAGAGGAGATTTGGGCTAACAGGAGAGCAGTTAATTAATTCTTAATTGGAGGTTAAAAATGATGAGAAGGCGTATAGTATCGGAGAAAGAATGTTTTTTTGGAGATCAAATTAACCTAGTTAATATGAAGAGGATAATCCTGCTTCCATTTATCATTATTATGAGTTTGTCCATTAATGGACAGGTAGAGAATGGAATGGCCCCTGAATTCGTTGAACTGGATTATAGTAATAAGAAAATATACCATATTGCTAAGGTTGATGTAAAAGGAGCAGAAAGGAGAGATGACAATGCCATAAAATCAATTACTGGTTTGAGGGAAGGTCAAACGATCGAAATTCCCAGTGAAAAGCTGTCAAGGGCAGTCTCAGAATTATGGAAGTTAAGGCTTTTTTCTGATGTTGAAGTATTGCTCGATGATATCAAGATGGATAGTGTATATCTGACTATCCAGCTCAAAGAGCAACCTACCTTAGCGGGTTACTTATTTACCAATGTCAAAAAAGTACAACAAGAGAAACTAATTGAAGAGCTTGAAGGAATATTTAGAATTGGAGGGATAGTAACTGATAATGATAGAAAGGTAGGATCAGAAAAATTAATGAATTATTATGTAGATAAAGGGTTTTTAGATGCTCAAGTTCAATTAATCCCTGTATATGATTCTACCTTGCAAAATGCAGTCAAACTCCGAGTAGATGTTGACAAGCAAGATAGAATAAAGATCGACAATATCACTTTTTCTGGCAATGTTGAAATTAGTGATCGCAAGCTTAGAAAGCAACTAAAGGGCACCAAGCAAAAAGGTACCTTCCTTAAGAAGTCAAAGTTTGTTAATGAGAAGTATGAAGAGGACCAAAAGAAGCTCATCGCATATTATGTTAAGAATGGCTACGGGGATGCACAGATTTTGGGAGACTCGATATGGAGAGATGATAACGGATTGGTCAATTTAGAAATTAGGCTTTTTGAAGGATTACAATATAAGTTTGGCAACATCACTTGGAAGGGTAATTCCATCTACTCTGATGAGCAATTATCGGCGGTATTGGGCATAGCAAAAGGTACTGTATTTAATCCTGAAGAAATGGGAAAGAGGTTGGAGTTCAGTTTAGATGGACGTGATATCTCTTCATTGTACATGGATAAGGGATATCTATTCTTTAATGTTGATCCACAACAGGTTGCCATTAGAAAAGATACCATTGATATCGAAATGAGGATGTATGAAGGTCCACAAGCAACGATTGATAGGGTTATAATAAAAGGTAATGATAGAACTCACGAAGATGTGATTAGAAGGGTCGTACGTACTAAACCAGGAGAAAAGTTTAGTAGATCTGATATTATTAGGTCCCAAAGAGAAATTACCAATTTAGGATATTTTGATGCTGAGAATCTTGGGATTAATACTCCAGTAAATTATGAGAGAGGTACGGTAGACATTGAATATACTGTGATCGAAACTCCGTCTGATCAATTAGAGCTTTCGGCTGGTTATGGAGGTTTTGAGGGCCTTATAGGCACTTTAGGTGTGACCTTTAATAATTTCTCAATTCAAAATATAAGAAATAAGGCAGCTTGGTCACCTCTACCTACAGGAGATGGACAGAGGCTATCACTAAGGATCCAATCAAATAGTCGATTTTTTAGATCTTATAATTTTAGTTTCACTGAACCTTGGTTAGGTGGCAAAAAACCTAATGCCTTTACTGTAGGTTGGGCGGCCTCAGTTTTTGATAATTCAGCATTTGGTTCTGGTAAATTGAGTATAAATAGAGTATTTGCTGGTTTGGGTACGGCTCTTAAGTTCCCTGATGATTTCTTTACGTCATCTACTACACTTAATTTGGAGAATATCAAACTTGATAACTTCAATAGCCGATTTTTAGTGAGTAATGGGGATTTCAAGAATTTTAATGTTAGCCAAGTTTTTGCAAGGAGCTCCATTGCTAATCCAATGTTTCCGATGGGTGGATCGAGGATAGCTCTGACTATACAGTTCACCCCACCATATTCTTTATTTAGAAAAGATAACTTCTGGGTATTATCTCCTGAGGAAAGAGAACAGGCAATACAAGATGAGTTAAAAACATTAGGGCCAAGAGCGGTAGGTACTTTCAACGAGGAGCAGTTTATTTCTGATTTAGAAGAGGCTGAACGATTTGAATTTTTGGAATATCACAAATGGAGATTTGACGCTGAGTGGTATTATAATATTACGGGCAAGTTAGTATTCATGACGTCTGCAAAAATGGGTTATTTAGGTACATACGATAGCAATGTAGGAGACGTGCCATTCGAGAGGTTTCAGTTAGGGGGAGATGGTTTATCCAATCAGTCAGCAGGGATACAAGGAACTGACATCTTAGCCTTAAGAGGATATGAAGAGGAAGATGTTGCACCGGATAATAATATAACAGGAGGAGGCACAATATTTAATAAGTTTACGACTGAATTACGATATCCGTTATCCACAAATCCTAATTCCACTATTTACACAACTTTATTTTTTCAGGCGGGTAATCAGTGGAATAGCTTTGATGATTACAATCCATTTGATCTCAAGCGTGCGGTTGGAGCGGGACTGAGAGTTTTCTTACCTATGTTTGGTCTATTAGGGTTCGATTATGGATTTGGTTTAGACAAGCAAATTCAGGGAAATCCAAACCCAGGATTGGGGCCATTAGGTAAGTTCAGCATTGTATTAGGTTTTGAACCAGACTAATTGATCTTTTAAGATTAAGTTAAAGGAATAGATTATTGTTGAATAACTGAATATACTTGCGTCATTAAATCAAAACAACGAAACAACTGGTCCTTTAGACCAATAAAAATTAAGACATGAAAAAATACTTTTTATCACTTTTCTTATTAACCATTGCCGCCTTTTCATTACAAGCGCAGAAGTTTGGTTATGTTAACTCGTCTCAACTGTTAGTATCAATGAGTGAGGTAAAAACGGCTGATGGCCAGTTAGAGAATTACCAAAAGGAATTAATTACTAAAGGTGAGCAAATGGTCAAAAAGTTCGAGACTGGTTATAATGCTTATATGACCAAAGTTAATTCTGGAGAGTTGTCGCAATTGGAAATGCAGAAGTTAGAAGGAGAATTAGCTCAAGAGCAGCAGGCTATCCAAGCGTATGAAGTTGAGGTACAGAACAAATTGGCAGCTAAAAAGCAAGAATTGTATCAGCCAATTCTACAAAAGGTTCAAAATATGGTTGATCAGGTTGGCAAAGAGAATGGATATACAATGATATTTGATGCCAGCATCGGAGGCATTCTTTTTGCAGATACTGGCGATGACTTGATGCCTTTATTGAAGGAGAGGTTGGGAGTCCAATAATCAGATAAGTAAGCAATAAGTATAGCTTCTTTGATTAGAGGCGATTAGAAAATGAAAGGAGTAATGGTCTGTCTATTACTCCTTTTATATTTTTATTGTCATCTGTCACGATACTTATAGCCCATCCTAAACCATTCATTGTTTCATAGATCTGGTGAAGAGTATCGTTTTCATTGACATAACCGTACGAGTTACTTATTAGGTCTTTAGCTAATCGAGATTCATTCTTATCCAAGTTTTTAAGGAAAATTGAAGGGATACACCCAATAATACCCGAATCGTCGACGACTAAAAAACTGTGTTCCTTATGCAAACTATTGACTGATATAAATGAATTGATCTGAAACCCTTCAGACCTCATGACTTGGAATGCTCGAGTATTTTTCATGAGCATTTCTTGTTTAGCTTGTTTACGCTCGGTACGAGCAGTTAGAAAAACAAATATTCCGATGAATAAGAGAACATAATGTTCTGCATATATACCAATTATAATAAAGATAATCGCAAATGCTTGTCCTATGTAACTGGCATATTGTGTGGCTCGCATATGATCATCAAGCAGTATTGATAATATTGCTCTTAATACCCGACCTCCATCCATGGGGAAAGCTGGAATCATATTGAATACAATTAACGCTAAGTTTATGGACAGCAGAATTCCTAAATAATCAGATGGCGAGGCGATGAGATCAATAGTATCTGTCTGAGGGAAAAGAGGGTGTCGAAATATAATTTGAATGAGAAGAAAGAGTAATGCTAATATCACATTCACAGCAGGGCCAGCGAGCGCAACAAATAATTCATGTTTAGCTTTCTTGGGTATGGACTCTAACCTAGCCACACCACCTATAGGCGATATAATGATATCTCTGGTCTGGACTCCAAACCGTTGTGCCATCAACGCATGACCAAACTCGTGCATGACAACGAATACAAACATAATAGCTACGATAGAGTAAAACCACAAAGATTGCTCAATACTGGTCTTATTTCCTTGAAGGATATACGCGATAAATAGTATTAATAATCCAAAAGACCAATGAATCTTAATAGGAATATTAAGGACTTTCCCAATATAAAGTGAAGAACCAACATTCACGTTCATTAGATATTTCTATTGAACACTATCCCCTCTTAAACGGCGATAGTTCTTGCGTGCATTAATGGAGAATGTGCTGTCAGGATAATCTAAAAATAGGCTTTCATAGAGAGACTGTGCCTTTTCTAAATCTCCAAGTTTATGTTCGTACAGTTCTGCCAAATTGTTAATTGCATTATCCGCTCTAATTTCTTCTGGATATTCGGCAATAATCCTTTCGTATAAAACAATAGCCTCATGGGTTTTATTGATTGAGGCAAGATGTGCTGCTTTCACATATAAAAGATCATCTATAAGTGTATGATCTGAATAGATCATACTGATAGAGTCCAATTTTTGGAATGCCTCCGTATCTCGATTTTGAAAAAATAATAATTCGGCCTCCGCAAATAATGCAAGTGGTGCATAAGTCGTGTCTAAGTTGGCATTATCCATTATGAATACACTTAGATCTATAGCATCATTTGATATCAGTTTAGTAGTTGCTGATTTTAGTATATCAAATTGTTCTTGAGCCCATTGAAAATCACCAATATAATAGCTGAGTTTGGCATTTTTAAATCGTGCTTTTTCTCCCAGATGATCTTCTCTGAACTCTTTATCTACTTGACTATATAGCAGTGTTGATTCCCATATTTCCCCAGTCATTAGATAATAGTCAGCTAAATTTAATTTGGCATTCGCCTTCACATAATTATTAAGGCCAGGATATTCGATTAATTCATTTAAAGTGGTAATTGCGCTGGTTAGATCATTTTGATAGAGGGCTTCTAATTCTGCGAGTTCCAGTACTATCAACGAAGTTCTGCTACTACGACCATTTTCATCTAAGAAAGCTAAATACTCTTCTTTGAGGCTTGTAATATCTTCATTGGTATATTCAGATCTTGTGATTTTTTTTCTTTTTGTATCGAGCAATTCTTTTTTAGATTCGAGATAATAGCTGCTATTAAGGGGTTTATTTTCTATTATATAATTATATGCTTTGATTGCAGTATCATAATCTTTATCATTTTTAGCAATACGGGCTAAATTATATAGCCTACTTCCATTTTCTTCGAGTCTTAGATCTAAGGCTCGAGCTTGACGCAGAGCTTTATTGTATTCTTTATTTTGAATGAATACCCATTGTATCATCTCAGGATAGAATATATTTTCTGGATCATCTTTTACTTTTTCATAGAGTGCTTTCCTTAGTATTTCGAACTCTTCTTTATTCGATAGATACTTTGTGAAGTAATTTTGGACAGAGCTTATTCTATTAGAAGCGGCCATTGAGCTATTTAAGAAATACCTAATCATCTCAGGCTTTTTATTCTTTCTTCTATATATCTCGGCAATATTATAAGAGTATATGCCTTTATTATCGATGAGCTCTTCACCTTTTAGAAAAGTCTCTAAAGCTAAATCGTATTTTGTCAGTCTCATAAATGAGTTGCCTAATCCACTTATGGCATTTTGATTGTCCTTGTCTAACTTACGGATCGCCATTCGATATTGTATATCAGCGGCGTCAGAATCTGCTTTGCGCTCGAGGAGATTGCCATAAGCTACATGTAATTCAATGTTTTTAGGTCTTTTCTTTAAGGTTTCATTTAATACTTTTTCTGCTTGCTCAAATTCTTCTAAGGCCATTAGAGATTCTAAATATTGGTTGAAATAGTAATCATTATATCCGTGTTGATCTGATAGTTTTTTATATATCTGAGCAGACTTTTCATATTCACCGGATTGAAAGTAGTGATTGGCTAATTTGGCATCTTGCTGTCCGATCAATGACTGCACGTATAGAGGGAGAATAAGAAGTAAAATAATGAGGCGTTTCATCGATTATAATTCTGAGTAGATAACGAACGATTAATTTATTTAGTTGCTATATATTCAATTTTCTTAGTAAAAGAAAAAGGCCTGTTGATATCAACAGGCCTTCAATTTATATAGATATTTAGTTACAATCTATTTATCCCTCCAGTTTAAATGTTACAGGCAGAGTATACAAAACTCTTACTGATTTGCCTCGCTGTTTACCAGGAGACCATTTAGAAGGTAGATTATTCATGTTATCAACAACTTTTAAAGCTGCTTGTCCACATCCAGCTCCTATATCTCTGACTATTTTAGTATCAGTCACAGAACCGTCTTTTTCAACTACAAACTGTATGTATACTCTACCCTCAACACCGTTCTCTCTTGCGATAGCTGGGTATTTTAGGTTTTTATATAGATACTGTAGTAGCTCCTTATCGGCACAAGCTTTTTTCTCTGCTGCAGTTCCTCCGGCATTTTCACAACCAGGAAACCTTGGCATTTCTTCCACTACCTTAAATATCTCTTCCACTTCCGGCTCTGGTGGTGGCGGTGGAGGAGGCGGCGGTGGTGGTGGAGCATCTTTAACTGGCTCCGGTGGTGGTTCATCAAATACAGTTTCTTCTTCAACTGTTTGATCTTCAAATTCTGGCTGCTCCTCTTCTTCAATTTCTTCCTCTGGAACCTCTTCGATCACCGGTGGTGGCGGCGGAGGTGGTGGCGGAGGTGGTTCAGCGGTTCTAGGCGGCTCAATCTCGATTTCTTCATCGATCTCAAGGCTATATTGAGAAACATCAATAGTTTCTTCATAATTAGTCCAACTGAATCCAAGAACAGTTAGCGCCAAAGCAGAGGCTAAACCAAAACGAAATAGAGTACCGCTATGTCTGAAGACATTTACATCTGGGTACTTAGCTCTTGATTTAAGGGGCGAAGGCCAAACGGTATCGCTGTATTTCTCGGCTAACCCTTCTTTGGTGCCAAAAACATTCCTTAAAACAAAAATTAATCCCACGACCAACAGGACCAAGACAATCATGCCGATGCCAACTCCTGATGCAGGTAATGCGATATCCATAAACCTTAGTTTTGTTTTAGGTTAAAAAATAAGTACGCTATAGTAGCGCCCATAATATTAGCAATAATATCAAATATCTCAAAAGAACGATCTATTAAATGAAGTTGTATTAATTCGGTAAAAACCGCATACAAACAAACATATATAAGATATACCCATTTTGAGGTAGAAGATTGTACTTCATCAGCTGCCTTTGCAGCCAAATAATACAGAATACCAAAAATGATGAAATGAACTACTTTATCCAAATAGGGAATTTCAACTTTTTGAGCATCTGAAAAATGTCTTGCTGGAAGAATTAATAACAGTAATATTATTAGACTCCAGACAAACACTGCAATGCAATATGGTCTTTTGACTTTATGCATCACCTATATAGATGCAAGAATGAAATACTTTGGTGTGTTATGAAATAAGATTTTCATATTCTGTTGCGGAAAGGAGCGTTTCGACTTCTGATTCATCTGATATTTTAACCTTTATGATCCATCCTTCTTGATAAGGATCTTCATTTACTAAACCAGGGTTGTCCTCTTCAGACTCATCCAGATTTGAATTGAATTCAAGCACTTTGCCTGACAAGGGCATGAATAAATCTGATGTAGTCTTGACCGCCTCAATAGTGCCGAAAACTTCATCTTTGGATAAATCTTCTCCAACTGTTTCGATCTCGACATATACGATCTCGCCTAATTCGCTCTGAGCATGGTCAGTAATGCCGATAGTAGCAATACCATCTTGTATAGAGACCCACTCGTGCTCTTTGGTATATTTTAAGTTATCAGGAGTTGCCATTTTTGTATAAGTATTAATCTTTAATGAATTCTCTTACCCAATCCAAAGTAACTGATTTTGGACGCTCTAATGGAAATCCTAAGGCCCTTGACCAGCATAAAGCGGCTAAGACACCTAAAGCTCTTGATACGCCAAAGAGAACAGTGTAGTATGTATATTCTTTTAATCCATAGTGTACAAGTAGTGCACCAGAGTGTGCATCTACGTTGGGCCATGGATTTTTAACCTTACCTAATCCTTCTAAAATTGGGGGCACTACTTCAAATAATTTCCAAACCACATTAACAATTTTAGAATCCGACAAATTACGTTCAGCAAAACCTTTTTGGGCCATAAATCTCGGATCGGGTTGTCTAAGGACGGCATGTCCATAACCAGGAATTACTTTCCCATTGTCTAAAGTTTTTTGAACGAATTCGGCTATTTGTTCCTTAGATGGATCGTCTGTACCTAATTCTTCCAACATCTCAAAAATAAACTTGATCACCTCTTGATTGGCCAAACCATGTAATGGACCTGCCAAACTGTTCATACCACTCGCCAAAGCTAAGTAAGCACTACTCAAAGTTGATCCTACCAAATGTGTAGTATGAGCAGAGGCATTACCTCCTTCATGATCTGCATGGATAGTTAAGTATAATCTCATGAGACTTCTGAAACCTGGGTCATCAAAGCCTAATTGATGCGCAAAATTACCCGCCCAATCCAATCTATTATCTTGATTGATCTGATCGTTATTGTGAAAACTTTTACGATATATATATGCAGCTACTCTTGGCAATTTAGCAATGAGGTTCATAGCATCCTCATAGGTTGCATCCCAATAGTCATGCTTGCTCATACCTTCAGCATATCTTTGACTGAAGACGCTTTCAGACTCTAATGAAACGATGGCTGCTGAAAATTGCGCCATGGGATGTGTCTCGTTTGGTAACGCATCAAGCAAATCATATGTATGCTGAGGTATAGATCCTCTTTTTTCCCATTCGTCACTGAGCCATCTAACGTCATCTGCAGTTGGCAATTCACCAGTCAACATCAACCAAAATAAACCTTCTGGAAGTGGTTCATTATCATTAGTTCGAGTGGGTAGTAGCTCTCTCAGTTGAGGAATATTATACCCTCTGAATCTAATTCCCTCTTCGGCATCCAGATTGGATGTTTCCCAAATCATACTTTTAACACCTCTCATTCCACCAAACACCTGTTTCAGACTAACTTCTCCGACAGTCTTTTGACCATGTTCTTTCAGTAAGGCTTTAACTTCTACTTTTATTTGGTCCGATTTATCCTTAAAGAGTTGTTTTAGTTTATCCATCAATGGTAATTTATATTCTGTATCGTTTTCGCCCACGAAAATAATTGTACTACAATTAATAAACTTGGTTCTACGAATGTTTTTTTAATTATAATTGGTTTAATAAAGAAATGTTTGGAAATGTTCCTAATTCAAGAAATTTTAGTTAGTTCAGAGATTTTTAAGCGAAAGTTTGTCTGCAACCTTGACAAATGTAAAGGAGCCTGCTGTTGGGAAGGCGATTATGGTGCTCCGGTTAGTGATCATGAAATTCCCCTGATCAAAGCATCTTTGGAAGAAGTGTATAACTTACTTGAGGAAGAAAACAAAATTAGAATTAAGGAAACAAATGGAGTTGTGTTTGATCAAAGTATAAAAGGGAATGTAACTCCACTTATGCGAGATGGATCGTGTGCTTTTCTGTTTAAAGATGCAAATGGAACAGCAACTTGTTCATTTGAAAAGGTGCATACCAATGGTAAAAGTGATTTCAAAAAACCTTTGTCTTGTCATTTATATCCAATTAGAGTTAATAAAAATGATGAAACAGGTTTTGAGGCACTCAATTATGATGAGTGGGATATTTGTAACGCTGCCTGTAAGTTAGGTGAGGAGCTTTCTGTGCCTGTTTTCAGATTTGTCAAAGAAGCCCTGATTAGAGCTTATGGTATAGAGTTTTATGAGGAGCTTGAAGGGGTATATGAGCAATTGGTGAAGCCATAATACCCTCATTTAACCTTTCTATATTAGACTTCTCACATATAAAAAATCCTATTTGAATATACTATTTAAAGATGCTACCTTTGCCGAGCTTTTCAGAAAAGCAGTGTAAATAGCATAATACAAATACTATGGCCTTAATAGGTAAGATAAGAAATAATATGTGGTTGGTGTTCATCATCATCGCATTAGCTACGTTATCATTCATACTAATGGATGCAATGGGACCAGGAGGTGGTGGACCTTCAGTCAACACTTCAGTAGGTGAGATAGCTGGACAGAAGGTAAGTAATACAGAATTTGAATCTGCATATAGAACTTTGTTTGGTAACTCCCAAGACCCTAATGCCAGTAGGGCAGCTCTTTGGAATTATTTTGTAGAACAAAAGGTAGTTAGTAATGAGGCTAAGAGTTTGGGACTAATTGTTAGTGATGATGAATATGCAGATTTGCAATTCGGAAATAATATAAGCCCTATTATCTATCAAAATTTTATCAATCCGCAAACTGGCCAGTTGGATGTAGCTCAGCTGCAACAAATTAGACAACAATTAGAAAGTGGTTCAGAGGTGAACCCTCAACTAGCACAATTTTGGACAGAACAAGGTAAGCAGATCGTCAAAACTCAGTTACAGACCAAGATGACAGGTTTAGCCCAAAAGGCAATATATACACCTAACTGGATGGCTGAAGCTATGTACAATGAAGAAAACGGCACAGCTGATATTTCAGTGGTTAAGATACCTTTTGATAATATTCCTTCTGGAGATATCACAGTATCGGATGCCGATATCATGAGTTATGTGAAGAAAAACGCCG
>JAHDDE010000047.1 GCA_020629515.1 Saprospiraceae bacterium
AACTGCTCGATGATCAGGTGGTTAAAGTAATCTATAAGGGTGAAAAGAAACGTCAAAACTGCCGTGATGAAGTCACCATGACCTCAAAGCAGATCATGAGGCAAATCCGTATCCCAGATATGAACAGCCGAGAGCTGATCAATTTCGTCAAAAGATCGCTGTCGGATGATAGGATACGCAAAATGATCAGAGTGAACACGCCTGATGGCTCGGTGAAAGAGATTTCAGAGGAAGTCATAAGGTATCGAGTGGCGAGTAGCGAGCAGGGAGAAAATAAGTATACTAAAGTTGCGGATCTGAACCTGCGCAGTAAGTGTCTCATCAAGGATGGCAAGCAATATCACATCGAACACCTCGACGTATATATCAAACGCAAGCGTAGGCATCTGACCCAAGCCTACTGTGATCAGCTCTTACGGCTCAAGCATCGAAATGTCTATGCAGATCGCAATGACACGAATCTCAGACTGGATAGTAACCTCACGAATCTCAAAAGTGACTACCTCTCCCTGCTCACTATCGACAATCAGCGGTTGAGCCAGATAGATCTGAAAAACTCGCAGTTCAGATTCTTTGTGATGCTGCTGGAGCAATGCGAGCGCCAAATACTATTTGGTGCTAAGAAGGATGTTAATCTGTTCACAGAATTATTGTCGTCGCAGACCGCAAAATCAGAATTCAAGATAAGATTAAAAGGAGGGAAGGAGATAGAAGGAAAGCCGATTACATTATTGTGTGTACTTTTTGATGAATATTGCATCCAAAAACAGGGTATAAATCGCTCTCTTACAACAGATTACAAGCGATTCAGAAAACTCGTAAAAACTGGTACCTTATACGAGTATATCCAGAAGATCTATTGGTCAGAGACAGGCGTACAGATTAGCAGAGCTGAAGCTAAGAAGATCATGTTTACCGTAGCGTTTAGCTCCTATCGCTACTCTCCTATCGGAAAGAAGGTACTGCAGAAGCATCTGCCGAGCATTGTGGCGGTGATAGATGGGTTTAAGAAGTCAAGAGTTAAAGAGTTAAGTGGCAAACTCTCCCCTGCCCTCTCTTGCGAAGAGAGGGAGTTAGCAATGACTCCTCAGGAAGCCCGAGATAAGGGGAATGCGAGCTTTGCAGTGATGCTGCAGCAGGTAGAGAGTGTGGTATTCGTGGATAAAATACTGGCAGAGTGCCATAATCGCCGCCTCAAGGTGCTCTCTAAGCATGATAGTATCATCTGCCGCCAATGTGATAAACGTCACGTCACGAGCATCATATGCCGTATCATGAATCAACTATTCGGCAAGGCGACATATAGCCTGGATGTGGATGGTGAGGTATTTCAAATTCCTAAGAAGCGGAAGAGTAGATTGGGCAGAGTGGCTACGGAGGTGGTGCATACGTTGTTTGGGATGGCGTATCAGAGTAACGCTCCGCCGACGAGCGTAGCGAGTAGTGAGTATCGAGTATCGAGTACCGAGTATCGAGTATCGAGTAATGGTCTCCCAGAGTCGCAAAGGCGCAATGGGGTGATAGTTTCAAGTACCAAGTCAAAAGTTGAAAGCGCTGCCCCTGCCCTGCTTGTCAACGACAAGATCAAGAGTGAAAGAGTTAGGCGATTGAGGGATAAGTTGGGGTTGTGAGGGAATAAAGATGTACATTTGAACAAATGAACAAAAGTACATCATGAGTAGATTATCCATAGAGCTCACAGCTGAGCAGCATAAGCAAATCAAAACAATGGCTACCCTCAGAGGACAGACGATTAAGCAGTATGTGGTGGAGCGTATACTGCCCACAGAAGATATCACAGATGATGAAAAGGCAGCCATGTCCGAACTCAAAGAACTCCTCACAAAGCGTATCGAAAGGGCTGAGGCTACTAACCAAACTGCTAAAACCATAGATCAGGTCACAGTAGACTATCTGAAACAGCAATAATGGCCCCTACTCCATCCTATGAGCTAAGTCCTGATGCTGAGGAGGACTGGCTCTCCATCATAGATTATACCTATCAGCAGTTTGGAGCCAATCAGGTAGTACAGTATACGGAACAACTATCTAAGTGTATCGCCTCTCTGGTGGCACACGAGGTGCCCAGTAAAAGTATCAATCTGGATGGGCTGAATATCAGGAGCATCCACTGTCAGCGACACTATATCATAGCCATAGATAGAATCCATCGACCTATGCTTATCGTAGCCATCCTACATGAGCGTATGGATCTCATGAGGCGATTGAAGAATAGGCTTTAGAGGGATGTATAGATATGGCTTTGAAGTTGCAAACTTCAGAGAGCGAGAGGGTCGGGGAAACTATGAATCTTTAAGAAGATCGAAGAGCTTCGTTTTATCAGGATACATCATGAGATAAATTACATTTAGTTTCTTCCAAGCTTTATCATAACACGTGAAAAGCTTCTTATAGACGTTTTGACCATCCATGTCAAAGTCAAAATAAAAATTACCAGCTTGATAATATTCGATCTTATTACTCCTGGCCATCAAGTTAAGTTCCTCTGAGCCAAGCTCTGATAATGGCAAATCAGCCACTTTCCATCCAAAAAAATCTATCTCCAAAGGATCTTTCATCTTCTCATATCCAGGAGCTGTTGTAGACATAGATCCTCCTCCTGATAATCGGATATTACCACTTGTGAACTTTGCTTTTGTAGTCTCCCAATTAAGTACCTGGCCATTAGGTTTGATGATCCTGCATATCAGTAAGTCCTTACGGGTTTGGATAGGTAGTTCATTATGTTTCATCATATTAGTCAAATCTCTTAATTCTCTGAACCACTTGTTATCGACTACTGGCGATAGCTTTTGTGCCATGAAATGAAACAATTTTTCATTAACTATATGAATATTTGGAAAATCCTTCTTCAATATTTCCTCAACTTTTGAATAATCTTTGGGTATAGGATATTGAATTCGTTGCTTAGATTTTCCCGTATCCAAATAATCATAGATTATATGTGCCATATAGTCAAAGGAACTCCTCAGATGCTCCAAAAAGCTCTTAATTTTTGGATATAGTTGTGGGTTGAAGGAGCCCCTCTCGAGTGAACCTTCGTATAAGAGTTTGATAGCAGCAAGATCTTCTCTTGACTGCTTAATAAGTAGAGCTATTTGGTCAATTTTCTTCACTCATTTTATTTTTCCGCCCACGCCTATTCTTCCTTTACCTGGTAATTGCCAATCTATCTCGTTATCTGTAGAGTTTACATCTATGAACTCATACTGAGGGGAGCTTCTCAGCTGACTAAGATTTCTATCTGTTAATTCACCAAGCTGATAATGGATATCATCAAAAGCTTCCTCTACATTATATACTTTAAATTCTTGATGTCCTTCGATGAATTTTAGAAAATTCAAGATGTACTCCTTGAAGTAGGTATGATCGCTCTCTCCCAATGAGAGTCCATAGCAATTTACTTTTAAGGCTGTTTTCAAGATGCGATGAACATCGGTAGGTTTATATAATCTATTTGCTGACTTCTTGATAAAGTGATATTCACTCGGCAACTCAACATAATCATTAACCCCAAATATCAAATCCTCATCCGCTACACTACCATGAACATATATCAAACGGTAATTATGATTAAAATCTGCTCCTAAACGCCGCTTGACGAGGTTAATGGCCCAAGCTGCGCCACCTGTGAAATTGAAATTTAGAATAATAGTTTTGTTATTACCATTACGCTTAGAAAGATGATGGCCTAAGAACTTGAAAGCATGTGAATGTCTATCAATAGCATCAAGGTCTAAGGACCTTAAATAATTATGAAATACATTACAAAGTTCCTGAAGTTCTTGTTTGAATACCTTAGGGTCTGGATTAGTCAGAGCATATTCATATATCTCATGTTCAAAATCTATCCAACCATTGATATCCTTAACATTGACTAAGTGATCAAATAAGCCATTAGAAAAATGATTAGAAAAAAATATTTTACTCTTCAAAAAATCGGAATATCTGGTAGCTAAACCTAAGCTAATATCAAATCCATTTCCTAATGCTACAACTGTATCCATCCCCCTACCCTTTCGTCTTAGATGTCTTCTTACCCTTCTGCTTGCTCTCGGCGGCTAATAGTGGTGCGGTGTACTCCTCATAGAGCTGAAAGAGGTACTCGATACGGTTACGCTCGGAGGTAAAGGGCTGCGGACGATAGCAGCGATCTACGGCCCTGTCTAGCTGTTGATGTGCCTTGACCAGGTCTGGTGGCATAGTGAGGGGATCATAGAGGTCTGCCAGACTGCTATCAGGATATCGCTCTCGGGTATCGAGGACGGCCTGAGCACAGGTTTCCCCTCTACCCTCTTCTCGTGCCTCTCGCTGACCTGAGGTGAAGCGATCGACATATTTGATATTGGGAGGATAAGTGGCCACTACGGCCCAGCCTGCTTTGAGTATCTCTTCGTTGAATAGGCGACCATCATCGAGCCACACATAGACAAGATCTCGTCCATATCGATCCTGTGCGTCGATATCATATTCTACTCGTACTATCTGATCTTTGAGTAGTTCCCAGGTGTAGTTAGTAGCCTGACGATGATAGGGCTCTGAATCTTGTCCTCTACGCTTACCGGTCTCAGGGGTGTCCATCCCAATTGGTCGAAAGCGTATCTTCTCACCAGTGCGGATATTGCGCCCATCGAAGGTGTCGCCGTCTACAATGTATGTGATTTTGAAATAGAAGGAGCTATCTGGCGACACCGCTAACCCTCCCACTTCGTGGTTTCCTCCTCCAAATGTCATCAAGACATTTGTTTGGCTACTTTCGTAAGCCAAATCTGAGTCGGTCACATCAACAATGTATGTGATTTTGTATAAATGAGTACTGTCAGTTTGGGCAATTGCCGCTGTAGACCATAGTAAGAATAGCAGAAGTAAACGCATGAAAGTAGTAAGACAAGGAGTATGCCATTAGCCTTTCTTACGCAAATCAGATGTTTTAGCAACTTTATTAAAATGAGCTACGATCTCATCTGGGGACATGTCTTTGATAGTGTCAGATATACGCTCTCGCTGCTCTCGAACGAACTGAACGCAGTCAAAATCTTTTTTAATTGTTGTATTAGTCTCCATGATAAATGATTTCTCTGGGTGATCTAATCTCTAAAGTACGATAACCATTGTTGACATTCACATCATTATAGCCTCTGATACGTATAACGTTAACTATATGCTTAAAATTCCAACTGACAAGATAATCGGCCTCGACAATAGTGGCTGCTGCGATGTGTAAGCAATCTCGATAACTGGTCTGTCCGACTACACCTTGTCGGATATAATCCGCCGCCAGAGAAATCATCTCGGTAGTGATATCATACTGATGGTAATAATCATCAGGGATCTCAGCAAATACTTCTTTTATGCGATCAGGAGCCTCTTGTAGTTCATCTAATATCACTGAGCTCGCCAATGCTATATGTTCTCCAGCATATACCTGGTTGATTAAGCTACGAGTCCATAGGCTGAACTCGTCATCATAATATCCTCCATATATCGAGGTGTCGAGGTATAATTTTAGCGGCATTAACTATTTATTTAATGCAATATATATTTATTTAATTACTGCGGAAATACAGAACCTAACATACTACCTATCACCACAGCTTTTACTTGCCTATCTGACACTCGGGTTCGATGCTCTACATCCACTATGATATCCTCTTTGTAGGTAGGATTATCATTGGATCTATAGTTCAGGATTAATCTTACTCTTGTTATATCAAAACCTTGCATTACTGTATTGGAAGACCAGTGACCGATTAGCGTCTTTCTGATTTCAACTAATGGCATATTGAGTCTTTCCCTATTTTGGATGGCTTCATTAATGGTTTGATCATTTAGAGCTGCATCAAGACACGTTCGGTAAATTCTGGCAGTCATGCTAATCTTTCAAGTTTTCTTCTATAAGCTCGACTAAAAAGGCTTTCATAGTGGTTCCATTGTCTATGGTTTTATGTTTTATTCGCTTATATAGTGACTCAGGTATGTCAATGGTATACCGGATGGTCTTTTCGAAGTTAGTCTTAGGCCTACCTCTCCCCTGCTCCACCTCAGGATCTCCTTGATGTACAGTTTTGATAATCTTGTCTGTTTTCTTTTTGGCTAACAATGGCTTCTTTTGTAACGTACCTAAACCTTTTTTTAAATCTTGAACCTTTGCCATAAAATTACTTATTTATATAATTATTTAATTACTGCATTATTTAACTAACTATGCCTTCTGCGCTAAGGCTACAATCTCATCGCACATATACTCTACCTCTTCTTTTGCTCTACCTTTGCTATAGTCATAGGCCGTCAAGCCAGACTGTGTAGCCTCTGCATGATCTGTAAGTTCACTGAGTTTAGTATCGAGTAAACCAATACCTGAACTATCACCGTATTCTTTCAACACTTCTTCAAAAGCTTTATTAAAATTGGTATTGCGATACATATTGAGGACGAAGTAAGCGGGAGTAACTTCTTCCTTCTGCTGCATGATCTCATCATATCGTTCGACGAACTTAGCTGTTACGGTATAATCCTGTTTGCCCTTAGGGGCTACAGGGATGATAATCATATGAGCTAAGAGCATAATCTTACTTGCTATCGGCTTAATAGATGGCGGTGCATCAATCACCAGTACATCATAATCCTCGTATAAGCCACGAGCTGCAGGGATTAGACCTTTAGTATTAGTCATTTGAATAACTTGGAGATAGGGTAGATCCTCTCTGGGATTCTCCTGGCGGTCTGCATACCACTCTGTAGTAGCCATGGTCTCATCGGCATCGATGAGACAGACTTTCTGACCCTTAGAGGCTATGTATACTGCGAGATTACGGGCTATGGTGGATTTTCCTACTCCACCCTTATAGGAAATGCTGGCGATTATCATAAAGCAATAAATATATAAGCAAATATATAAATATGTTTTTATTTATTTACTGCAAAAAATAATCAAGTTAATCAGGATATAATATTTCAATCGATTCACCCGTACTACTCACTATTGTAACAAAGCAAGTATTGCAACAAATAGGGCACTGCGTGAAACAATCAGTATCAACTATAGTATGACCACAACAAGAGCAAACTGCATTACTATCGTTATCATAAGTAGAATGATCTTGATCGCAATACCCTAAATGGATATCATTTTCCTGCAAACAGTTACAACTGCATACTTCTTGCATTTTATCCATATGATCTGGATACTCCTGATTCATTAAAGCACATAGATCCTCCCATAAACTACCATAGTTAATTAGGTTTCCTTTATACTCTTTTACCTCGAATGCTTTGAGACATTGGGGTTCTGCAAACCGTAGAACTGTAACGGGCTTTTGTGAATCAAAGAAATCCTCTGGTAAGGCGTAATCAGATAAATCTAAGCAAGGTCTATTATCTCCTTGGGGGACTTTAGAACTAAAGGAACAAGCCGGTACGCACAATTTATGGCTTTTGGAGTCAGAAACAGGCTGTGAATTATTCAATACGATTAAACAATGCTCACGCTTTTTCTTTCTAACACTCTTAACATAGAACGTCCCTCTAATAACATCGCCCGGCTCATAATCTTCTAATTTCTTTTTCATACATATATACTGCAATAAATATTTATTTACCTACTGCTATCTATTCGTTTGTATATCAGAATATTGAGTGTAAAACTCATCATTTTTAGCACGCTTAGCATTGGTTAGGTTGCTGTTTGCCATATAGAGATTGTAATTAGGTAGTAGTGCAGATTCTCAAAGCTATGGAAAATAGTGGAAAAGTCGGAGCATTATTTATTTAAATATGTTTTTATTTATTTACTGCAATATATAGATCAGTACCGAGTAGAGAGTAACGAGTTACTTGCACCATCCCACTTAGCCTCATACAGCACCTCATTCTTCCTTTTCAGTAACTCCATCTGCGCTTTCTGTAAGTCTGCTCTGGATATGGTGATAGATTTCTTAGCGGCTAAGTATTCTGATGGTTTGATTAAGCTTTCTTTGTACTTGTGTTCTGTGATGGCGAAAAGCTGCTCATCGATCTCCATCGTCTCACTATCGGTCTTGATCTGCTCCCAATCTATTATATAGTCTTGATATAACTGTCTGAGCTTATAAAGCCGATCAGTTAATAATAGCTCATAGGTCAGATAGATGGATTCTCGATCTAATCGCCGTTTCTTCTTTTGTTCCTTACGGTCAAGTATCTGGAGCGGTGACCAGGAGAGGGCAGGGCGAGGACTTCCTGCTGGCGTATATGCCACACCTACAGCCGGCAACACATCATGCCAATCAGATGATTTGACTTCGTCAAACTTACGGATCTGTGCGTCACGCTCGATCTCAATGAAACTGGTGAGGGTGGATTCGAGGTCGGTTAAAGGTGGGAGGTAGAGGTCTTGGGAGTAGGAGTTGAAAGTGCCAAGTAGGAGAGTGGCGAGTAGTAAGTATCGAGTTATGAATACTGAGTACTGAGGAAACGAGTAACGAGTTATGAGTGTATAGTCGTGTATTATAGCCCTTGGAAACATAGGGTATCATGGGCAAGATTTGTGCCTAAAATGAAGGGGGTTGGAAGTTAAGAGGGCTTGACGTACCTACGGTCTGGCTAAACGCAGTAGCCCCGCATAGGGGCTATTGCCGTTTTAGCCTTTGTGTGTGCCTCGGTTTTTTTTTAAATTCCTTTTATTCTTTTGAACAAGTTTCCATAATTTTTTACGGGACCTCTTTGTTTCCCCGAATATTCAATTTTTATTTTTTCGTCAATCAACTCGTTTTCATTCAGGCATAATGGATAAACAAATTCAGGTTTTCCGAAGTAATTTATCGGTCCATATTTTATCGCATAAATTTGAATATTTCCTTTTTCATCTCTTTTGATTAATGGAAATTCTTGGGTGTAATCGAGATAGTATTTGACCAATCTGTTTTCTTTGATTTTGTCCAAAACATCATCATAACTCTCTTCAAAATGAAATTCTATTTGGTCTCTTTTATCGAACAAGCTGTACGTTCCGAAATAATATCCTTTTTCCGATTTGATTATTCCATGCCAAAGGACGGAATTTAATGGAGTCGGTGAAACTATTACTTTTTGGTATTCGATATTTTGCTTTTTCAATTCTGCAACGAATTTCTTATTTGCAATTCCCTTTGAAACGAATGTCCAAAAAATAAATGCTGTCGAAATCATCAAAGTCCTATTTAGAATTTTTTGCCTTTTCTCTTTTGGTTGATTCTTAAACAACAGCAGAATTACCCCAATCAGCAAAATCAATGTATATGCTGGTTCAAAAACATGGATATTGTTTGTTGAAAACAAATGCCCGCTAAATGGACTTAATAATTTTGTTCCATAAGTCGTACACCAATCTAAAAGTGAATGGGTCATTATCGCCAAAAAGAAAGCTAAATTCCAACTTGTTCTTGATTGATTCTTCTTGTAAATTCTATGGAATAATTCGCCAAGAACCAAACTCAACAAAATCGCCAATCCAATTGAATGGGATACACTTCGATGGACTGTTAAAAATTCAATATCATTGAAAAACGGTGAAAGGAATACATCCAAATCTGGAATCGTTCCCGCAATTGCTCCAATCAGCAAGGACTTTTTTCCTATTTCTTTATCTTTTACGACTGCAAAAGTTGTCGCTCCTAATAATCCTTGTGTTAATGAATCCATTTATTTTTTTCGTGTTTCTTTTTTCTTTTTTTAATGAGGCACAACTCCTTATACATGATCAAAAACCTATGATTTGATCTGTTTTTACAAAATAGATCAATCTGCCCAATCCATAGTATAGACTCAAATTTTTAACACATCTAAGAGATTAAGAACTATACTCCCTTCCCATTTATCAATAATCGCTCATAGCTCCCTGAGAATGTCAATGGGGCTTGCTCTGCATCTTTCAGTGCCTTTTGATATTGCTGTTGATCTTGGGTTTGCAGTGCTCGGATATCACTTTGAAGTCGTTGGATCTTTTGATCTATGGGATCTGGAGGAGTAGGGCGCTTCATCTTGGAGAATTCCATCATCAAGAGTTCTTTCTTGATATGATCTGTGGTTGATTGCATCTGTTTTTCTGCCTGATGGTACATGGCAAGCGCTGATTTATAGTCCTCCGTGGCTTGATGGTGTTTCGTACGATACATTTTGATCTCTTCTTGCTTCGCTGTGATGGATGGATTGACGATGTACTTTACCTCTATATCATTTTGGATCTCTCGGATGTGGAGCTCGTTAGGGTAGGCGAGCTTGAGTACCTTTTTCTTTTTCTCCATACCCGACTCGGTATGTATAAAAGATTGGTTACCCTGCACATTGAAGGCTGTATACTTCCCCTTGCTAAAAAGACTCCGCACACTATCTATAGTTAAGTCATGAAATTGTCCTTGTTCAAAACCAAAGCTTGCCCCTGTGTGTTTTGGGATGATCCTCGTGATGATCTGTCCCTCTTTAGGATAGGTTTCAAATCGTTTCTTCTTGGTGATAATGCTTACTTCACTACTGCTCACCGCTATACAGTAGCCAGAATGTACCGACTCCTGAGAGCCATGCTGTACAGTGAAGGCTACTCGCATGAGGTCGTCCGACTTGTTGTACTCACTGACGATATGTTTGAGCGTACCAAAGAGGCTATTGTAAGAGGTCCAAAATCCATTAGCGAATAGTGGCTTCATGAATATCGCACTCACCATAAAAAAGCAAAACACCACCGTCTCTTGACGTATACTATTAGTGCGCAGCCTCATCTCAGGATTACCAGGAAGGACACAAGGATTTTTCTTAAATGGATAGAATAGCGGTACGCCCTGCACCGTCATCATATCAAACAAAATATGACTGCCATAGGCTAAGCCAAATACTTGCGCCACCTTCATACTCGGGAAATACTCACTCTGAAAGGCTGATATCAAAGCCACCAGCCCCACCAAAACCACTAAACTATGGGTGATTGTCCGATGCCCATACTTACGATTGATGACTTTAGCGATAGGAAAAAACAGCTTCCCAATGATACTCTTAGTATGGTCTATATCGGGTAGGAGTGAGGCGAATAGGATGATAGGTAACAGTCTATAGTCTTGGAGGATGTTGATGCCTCCGATACTGGCGAAGACACCAGTGAAACAGAAGCCTCCTACTATATGGTTAGGGGCCGTCATAGAATAGGAACTTGTTTGATTAATGGCTCTCCCACCGACTTTCGTCGTTCTCTCCCTTCGAGCACTGTCGTACTCGACTCTGAAGAGATCAGTCGTTCATCAGTGAATGTAAAGCCTCCTACTGTGTGGTTTGGTGCGGACACCTCATAAGAGGTGCAAATATTGAGCCATGGATTGATTTAAGAAATTGCACGTAAAATAATCGATGGTATACTCTCGTAGAATGCACTTATCAAAAACATATTAAAATAATTAATATGTATATTGCTTTTATTTTTTCAATGCGCCACATTCTAATATTATTTATATCCTTTTTGTATCTCTCAACGACAGATGCTCAAGAAAATTTGAGGTTAGATTACGATATGGTCTTAGATTTCGGAAATCTCAGCTCTTCTAAGCAATACAAGTTCCCCAGTTATTTGATATTTAATGATAGTTCCTCTTTGTTCCGGTATAAAATTGCGGAAAAGGTATCAGAAGATATAAATGCTAAAGTGATGAAGGAACATTACTTTCTTGACGCCTTAGATGGCAATATGATTGTTGATGTTGTAGAACTGGATTCTTTAGGTTTTCAAGTTTTATATGATAGACAATTAGACTCTATTATTTCCAGAGAAATTATTGATCAAGAAGTATTCATTTTATCGGCTCAATTAATAGGTCATCAATGGGAATTTTTGGACGAAAAAGAAGTCGTCAATAATATCATATGCTCCAAAGCATTAAAGTATCACAAAGGAAGAACGTATACAGCGTGGTTTGATCCAACTTCTCCATATCGCTTAGGCCCCTGGAAATTTGTGGACCTCCCTGGGTTAGTAATTAAAATTGAATCTATTGATAAATCCATTACCTTTCAATTGAAAGATACTGTGCCTCGACAAACAAATGAATTGGTTGAAATAGATAAGTCAGGAAGGCATGTCAGTTTTGAGGAATTATGGAATTATTATTTAAAAAAGAGAAAAGCAGAATTCGAATTTGACAAGAACACGATTATTAAAGAAATGGTAAAAGCCAATCTTGACCCGAGATACTTCCAGTTTCCTATATACCATAATACTTTTGAATTACTAACCACGGATATTTCACAACTAGAAAAATGGGCTGAATTAGATTGATTTCTAAATAGTTATATTTATCAAAACAAAGGCAGTTTACATTTTTTAACCAACCTAAAATGATAAATATGAAACACGCAAAATCTCTCCTTATTGGAGCACTATTTATAATATTCAGTAGTTTTACACCCCCAACAGAAATGGTTCAGATAACTTGGGTTTCTTGCTCTGGTGCAGGGACAATGAGCATAGCTAAATCTCAACTTAAGACTTTTGTATTACAACAAACTGCCAATTGTGGGTTTCCCCCACTTATTGTAGTTCACGAACAATAGATTTTTTTACTGCCTTTGTTTTAAATCAATCCCATTCGGTTTTGGATAAAATTTAATCCATCAGACCCACTTCCTCTTCCCATAATTAAATATACTCCTTGCAAACAGCGCAAACAGCAAAAACACCCCACCAAATAACCTAAACGCTCCACTATCATCTTCAAACTCTCCTCCGATATAGCGCAATACCATCAGCGAACTAAACATAATCACCACAGGTACACTCATATCTATCTCCCTCATCGCAGCCGTATGACGTATGTCTCGGATATGATCCACTGATATGATGGGTTCTTTGCTGAATCGGTCTATCATCTCTGTGATGTAGAGCGGATTCCCTTCCGTCTGATCGTAGATATGATTTTTGTAAGTCTCGTAGTCCTCTATTCTATTTTTTAGCGGTTTGCTATGTTGTACGATAAGTTGAGTGGCTTCGATCCGATTAAGCGGTTTAATGGTCAACTTCTGAAAGTTGGACAAGAAACTCGCCTGTGACATCTTCACTTGTCGAGCTGCAGCGATAATATGAAAGTGATTTTTCAACTTTTCTAAGGCCGTTACTCCGGCAGGAGTGAGACTGGTGATGTCATCTATGATGAGGGTATATTCGTTTTGTTGAGTGGATTTAATTAGCAAGTTGATCAGGTGAGGCACACTATTTTTAGTAATGACTTTATTGATCTCCGCTTCCTCCGTAAGTAGCTGGATGACCTTTTCTTTATCACCATTATAGAGTTGGAGTAGTAAGTTACCGATAGTCGTCTTGACCCCTTTGAAGTCATCTAACCTCAACAGCTTATCATGAGTCAACATTCTCAATATTCGAGACTTCCCTATTCCTTGCGGACCCAATATCAGAAGATTCACCTTTTTATGAAATAGCTCATTGATCTCTTTCAATACCTCTTTACGTCCAACGAAATAATCACTCCCTGCCGCCGATCTATTCAGTATAAACACATTGGGTTTAGGAAAATATCTATCTCTCAATTTCTGCAGTCTACTTCTCTTATCGATTCGCTGTATCGCTTGTCTTTTTTCATCAGCTGCTACATGCAGATAGATTTCCGTAGTCTTATAAGACGCATGGCCAAGGAGATCTTGGGCCGTTCTGATATCCGCTCCATTCTTTACTACCTCACTGGCGAAAGTATGTCTCAGCATATGTGGTGATGCCGTCCAACTGCTATTCCTTTTGAGCATCTTCCATACACTGATTCTGCTAATATGGCCAGTACGACTATTGGAAGGGAATAGATAGGCCTCCTCAGATTTGTCAGTCAGTTTTAGGTATACTTCCGATAGGGCGGCCACCACTCTTGGAGTCAATGGTATCTCTCTATAGACTGGATGATCAGATCTCTTTTTGAGCGAAGCAATTTTTAGGACTCTATTTTGAAAATCAAAGTTGCCCAATTTCAGCGTAATCAATTCTGTCACTCTCAGCCCACAATCTATCATAATCAAGACCATCAGTTCGTGACGTGGATTTTTAGAGACGTTCTCTATGAGCGTGAGTTGATCACGTTCGCTCAGCAGTGGAATGTCTCTTCGATCCTCAATCATACATAGATATCAACCAAATATTATTCCGAACTCATTCATTCATCACTACAGACAAACGATTTAGATTTTTATCGAACGGGGGGTAAAGGGGGGTAACACTCTATGTATTCTGTTAACCTCTATTTTGGTGCAAAAGTTAACCATTCGTGGGCATGAGAACTGGTTAACATTGGCCGTAAACCGAATAATATTCGGTTTGGAGGGATAAAAAGGGCTGTTTTAGGGTTCGTTTTGATGATTATAGGCCTATTTTTGATAAAAAAGAGGCTAAAAGGTCATTTTTAAGGCTTTTTGGGGGTGTAAAAGTCAAATTTTGGGTGATTTTTCACTTTGAAAAGGCTTGCAAAACGGTCTTTATGTGGATGATAGGGAAAAGTATCTTTAAAAACATGGTGGTCGATCTTAAAATGTATTTGAACTAAGAAGTTGAGAGATAATAATCTAAGATATTAGGTCTAAGGTATGATGTGATATACTAGATGAGCATGTCTTCCAACAGGTTTGTGTACAAGCCGACATTTAGACAATTATCTATGGCTAAACTTTAGCGATAGTGGAAAGCGCTACAGGATTAGGTGGAGAATTAATCTTATAAAAATTCCAAGAAAGAAGAATTTTATCTAAGTGAAGAATTTAATTATTTATTCGAAATAGTTGTAAAAGTTAATTAATGCTATAAGGAGAATATTTAAGCGGAAGACCTATAGTCGTATAATCATCGGAACATAGGTTGGGAACATAATTTTTCAAGAATTCGTTTGGCAAATTATCCAAATAGGACATATAATGTAAATAGTATACCTCATCGATTTTTGCAATATGATTAAGGACATTTAGATTATCAGTCTTTATCATAATTGATTTTTGTACAGTCGCAGATGTGATTATCTCAATGTTCAGCTCTAACAACATTTCTGTGATCTTTAATTTATCTTTAATATGATACGGTTCAACTATAATTACTCTATCTGTCTTGCTATCTCTAAACGAGGCTACTAAGTTAGGAGCCAATTTAATACTGGATTTTACTAATCCAATATTAAGAAGCGAGGGTACACTTTCAAATTCAAATGAAAGAGGTATTTCGGACAAGATTTTTTTATCATCATAGAAGTAGAGCTTCGGAATCCGAATATTCCCTAAATCTATAAAGTCATCAGGAACTAAAATGGGTGATCCATGAGTCAGGCCATTAGATCGGCTATTTGGTAATTGAGACACATTGAAGTCTAAGAGCAAATAAAAGTTTGAATCAATCTTCAACAATTCTTCAGATATTAAATGAAACTCTGATGGGGCATAGAAAGTGGCTATAGAATCAACAGATACATAAGGGAGTAGTCCTTTTTGTTGTTCGTTACTAATTTCGGAATAGAAGAAAAATACCAAAAAATAGATTAGATACATAATTGATATCAATTACTGACCAAATTAAATAATAGTATAAATTTTGACTATTAAAGTCAAGATAAACATTAAGATACGCTATTTGATTTTCAAATATTCGAGAAAGCTGATACAATGGAGGACTTTTGTTATCATTTAAAATCAGTTCTGAGATTTGTTTACACAGATAGTACCAACCTATTGGTAGGTTTATATTTAATTGTTTTAAACTTGGTTACTATCAACACTGGAATTTAAGTAATTATACTCGTACACCCTATCGATTCAAATAAAGTGTATAAATAAGTGCGTTAGCTTTTTCTTTCATACCAATATTTTCATAAATCCTTATTTGATCATCTAAAGTCAAAAGCCTATTCTCTAATATGATCTCTTTTTTCTTCAGCCATCGACTTAAAGTTCTTGTCGATATCCCCAATTCAAATGCTAACTCTTCTCTTGATTTCGTCAATTTCATTTAACCCTTCCTTTTGGTTATTAAATTACGAAAAAGCATACTGACAACATTTGACACATATTGACAAGTCAATATGTGTCAAATGTTGTCTATCATCTCTAGCTACAAAAGATTGAAGTTAGCAATTGAAATAGAACTAAATAATATTTTAAATCAAAAAAATGAAAGACGAAAGGCTCTTAATGAGGTTGATAGTTTTTTTGCTCAGTGTATTTATTATCTTCTCTTCCTGTAGTGATGACATTGATAGCACTATGGACACAGCGCATTATTATCATGAGGATAAATATGCCTTCTACTATCATCCAGAAACATTTCAAGAAAATCTTGACCAATTATTAAATGAACGTAATAAATTATATGTTTTACTTAAGTTCTCTGAATTGCCAGTACCCAAAATAAATAATGATAAATACGATTTAAATGGCCATAGTAATCATGATCACTCAGATCAACGTATTACCATAAATATTAATAATCAAAATTTTCCCAAGGGTTACATTTTTGATAAGAATACCATATTAACGAGTATTGATAGAGATTTCGATGCAAATAGATTGATTAACTTAATGTCAGTTGGCCTTGTAAAAAGTGAAATAAAAATTGATGCAAAATTAAAAACTACCGATCTAAACACTCTGAACGGAAAGGTAATTATAGTAGAACCGTATTTACGTGAAGACAGATCGACCATCGAAAGGGAATTAAATAAAAAAGGCATAAAATTCACTAGACCCAATAATGCTACAAGATCTTTACTAGTAAAATTGAGGAGTAAAAATGAATTAGAAAATATATCTCTAATAAATGAAGTATATTTTTGCCATTATCCTTTATATCTTGATAATTTTTCTGAATCGGATTTAGAAGACTATGTGCATCTTTACTGCAAAGGAATAGACAGTTACTACGGATATAAACTAGCATATTCGCCTTTAGAAAATGAATTACTAAAAAATAACGTCACTCATTCATGGCATGACTTCTTGGCCCTCCCTTCTTCAAGATGTATTGATATAGGATATACCCCAGAGAAATATGGAAATCAAAGTGGAACTCCAGATATATCAGGAGATTCAGAGTGGACAATAATAGAGAATGCAATATCTAAATGGTTTCCACATGTCAAAAACATAAATTTTACATCTTCAGGTAATGTAGATGCTGTAATTCGTTATGATTGGACTAACATATTGGATAATAGCTATTCCGGAGAATTTAGTGCCCCTTCGGATGGTTCAGCGTCTTCATTAGCAAAAGGTTATAGACCTTTCAATAATTTATTTAATCCCTACTGGGTACCTGGGCATATTCATTTCGATGATGAATACTTATGGAAAACCTCCTTTCCTGGTAATAGTAATATAAATCAACAAGGAGTTAACTTATTTTCAGTGGCAATGCATGAATTTGGTCATGCTATAGGATTTGGTCATTTTAATGGTTTTGAACCTGGTGGAGCTCCTGGGTCAATGATAGAAGTCGAAGGAATAAGTGTTATGAACGCCGATTATTATTTGACAGCTCACTTCAGCGATATAAAAGATCATGATAAGTTCTACGCAGAGCAATCGTATCCAGAGTGTGAACCTTTATGTTCTGCTCCAGTTATAAATGATTGCTGTTGTCCTTCAGATATGATATATGATAGTTTTAATGGTTACTGCTATTATAACAAGCCTTATAATACAGACTTATATAATGTAGAGATATCATCACCTACACCGCTTACAACAAATAATGTATATGTTCGATTGAAAAGAAAAAGTTCCTGTTCTTCTTGTTCATGTCCGTCAGGGTTTTCAAGCACAGGAAATAATGGTGATTGTTATAAAATATTTAATAAGTATGAGTATACATATAACCCGACATTACTCTATTCGGACACCAAAATTCCCTTTTCATCTAATTTAGAGGTAATTAAGTCACCTGTTGTATGTGAATAAATTTTAGACTGTTTTTGACTTTAAGAGAGCTTATAAAGGGTTTTTATGTGGGAGATCTGGAAAAGAAGTATCTTTAGATTATTGAGAAAAAAGGACGGATTCGGCTGTCCTTTTTTAGTATTGCGAAGATAATGCATTCTGATCACTGCTCTACATAAATCCCATTACACTCCCCACAAATGATCTTTAGATCTGGTTTACCCCAAACATTGGTTTTACAGGTGGTACAGGAGTATTTGACCTTGTTCTTTTTGGGTGGCGCTATTTCTGCTGAGGGTGTTCCTGCAGCTCCAGTGCCGTTTAGCGCATTCATGATGCGGACGATGCGATCTCCTTCGATGGAGATGAAAGGCATCTTGAATTCATCCGGCATATTCTCTAATGCGGCTAAGAATCGTCCTCCTTCGATAGGGTAGTCACTCATCTTTTGACCAACGGTTTTACCTCCGGGCTTTCCAGTGGTCGATGGCATCAAGCCGACTGCCATCATCTTTTCGGCAAACTCTTTATTATGATAACCTGGTCTCGATGGCATACCATGTGTATGCTGCCAGATGTGGCACTGCTCATGCACGAGGGTAGAGTACACCTCTATTAAGTCCATTGCGAGTATTTCGGGATTAATACTAAGCTCATGTAGTCTGCTCTTTTTGTCCGTGCCGTCTGTATCTGCCGCTCGCCATCTAAAAGGCGCCACGAATCCCATCGCTTTAGACTTTCTTGATAAGTTGAGAATGACTGGTGGCAATTGCTTTTGAAATAATACAACATTGAAATATTCATAAGCATTTTCAAATGCTTCGAATTGCTGCTTGGTAGGTGTTTTTGATATGGACATAATTGACGTTTAAGATACCAATAATTATTCTGTATCGTACGATACATTTTAAATATTTAAAAAGGGCGGCTGCTTCTCACACAGCCGCCGAAGGTTCTAATAATCAGATGGAAACAGCACAGTAGTATATGCTCTATTCGCTTCGGTTATGATCCAGACTTTGACTTGTGGACGTATGCCGTCTGAGATGTTTAAATGCTTTGGGATATTATAGCTGCTGATAAGTCTACCACCATGAATGACATTGTAGTCGTTAATTTGATGATCCCAAGGTTTATTTGCCTCCCGTCCGCTAAGCGGTTCCCTCCCTTGAATGTCTCCCAGACATTCATCCCGATTGATATCGGGAGTCGGTCCGTCCCCCCAATCACGATATCTATGGCGTCCAATTGATCCTGTGACAAATCTGCTGAACATAGACGAATTAGCAATGGACCGACTCACCGCAGCCGTCATGAATAATTGACCCATTGGAATGACTTGTTTTGATTTTTTTGTTTTTACCATCTGAATAAAGTTTTTGAATTAGAAAAAAAGTGTTCGGCAAAGCCTCACAGAGAGATCAAACCGATAGGCAACAAAAGGCGAGGGTAGGCCTCTGAAAGAGATCGGGGCACGGTGCAAGGTGGAGACTTGTACTACCTTGCGCAGTGCATGGCAGAGCAAATTGCCTCTCGGGTTGATATCGATCTCTGGAAAGAGGAATAGAGTCAAAACCCCATAGCTATCTCGAAGAATCTAATACTCACGACAAGTACTCATCCTCATAAGCATGTACCGCTTTAAATACCTGTATGAGAATCCTGTGTTAAACGGAAGGTTAGCTTTCGGAGCGGCTCGCCCTATGCGAGAGTCAGCAGCCGAATAGCTGTGGGTATCATAGTAATATGATGCAGCTATGTGGGTAGATGATATGATTGAATAAAGGATGAAGCCTTGGCGGAATCGAAAACTATAAGCCATCATCTATCGCTGCTGACCGCAGGGCGAGCACAAGGATCGAAATGAGCACGCTATAGATGTGTGCGTAGGATAGTCGACTTGTCGATATGAGCAGTGCCAAACAGCTCTAGCGAGTCGCAGTGAGAACCGTGATCCACTAAGGACTGTCTGACTACACGACATACTATCACTATCTGTCTGATGAGACCTTTGGTCGATGGCAGTCTGATAGATGGTTTATAACCATTCGCCGTAGGCAGAGGCAAGTCCGGTCAGGGCGATATAGATCATGACAATCGCAGCTGTGCCGACGATAGGAGCGTACGGCTCGAATGGCGGGATCTATGTACAGAATCGCACTGACGCCATATAACCCAAGATCATAAAGGAGTAGAACAAAGTGGAACGACTGACAAAAAGGGGCAATCGCCCACAATCATCAATCTACGGCTCTCCGACAGCAGCGAAGTGTAAGGAGGTGTGCCGTAGGTAACTGTCAAATACCCAAAAAGGGGTAGTATATATTGTAACGTTATGAAACTTTAATAGTAATTTCAGATAACATTTCAGCTCAACACATCAACCACTATTGCAATTGGATAGGTCAATTGGTAAAGGTGTATATGGACTATTTTTAAGGGTGTTGGAGTCAAATTAATACATTTTATTTATCCTATCCTTTGCAATATTTATTCACTGCATTAACTCATAGACACCCTTTAGGAATACTTGGATCGTTATGTCAATATTAAAGGTATGACGACTGATAACATACAATTGTCCTTAGGACAATAAAGACGGTTGATGCAGTGAAACAGACTCAGAAATGAGTTCTGCATTATGGCGGTGGGCGTCGTTTCCCACCGCTTATTTATTAAACCAGGAACTTTCATCAATGGCACTATATAATATCATCAGATTTTCAATACTTATTGAATATATATGGGTAATGGGAGCGACTGACAAAAAGGGGCTTTCGCCCACATTCATCTCTCTACGGCTCTCCGACTGTAACTACGTGTAAGGAGGTGTGGCGTAGGCAACTGTAAAGCGCAAGACTTGGAGGGCATGAGCCACGGATCAAACGAAGTGGGCTATATCGGGCTACCACAAGTCCAGCGAAGCGGACGAGGATAGAACGAGATAGATGATCGGTGGGGAAGGGGGAAGTAGTTTTCAGAATGTATTATTTTTAAATCATCATTCATACCCTTGTAATCGAGGCAGTGCAATGCTGCCCCTAATGTGTGTAGACTTGATCTCTATTTACGCCTTTGGATCAAGTCGAATTAAGACTCGTGTCAAAGGATAGGGGTCTTTCTTTTTTTACTGCTTCAGGTGTTTATATAGTCACGAGTAAAACGATAGTTACCGCAGCGAAGAACGGATTGGTACCTGCAGTGGGATGTAAATTATTCTTCATGTCTATGAGCATGATGAAGGGCTATGCTTGAAAGCTCCGTAGTCATTCATGTACATAGTTCTGATGTGATATACCAGATGAGCATAACACCTCAAAGGTGTGTGCGCAAGCTGATACTTAGACAAGCATTCTGTGGCTCCTGGACTGGACCGATAGGTGAAGGGCAGGGGCACAGACCGTTAGGCTTTTTATCGGCGAGTAATTTGGATCAATCAATAGCCTGATTAAGATGGCTCAATTATGAAAAGAGAAGCCCAATTATCAGGCTTCTCTTTTTTATCAGTTTATTTTATAATCGCTCTATTAAAATACAAAAATATAAATCCGCATACTGCTACAATAAATCCTCTGCTTACTACCTCTATTGGGCCTCTAAATAAATGAAAATGGCCATCAACAAGATTATCAGAAAAACTATATGATATACAAGCAATTAGTATAATGTTCAGTAAGAGATAAATCAATGTTCTCTTAATATCAGAGAAATTAGATAACCTCATTAACACCATTATTAAGATCAAGTTGATAGCATACAACCACCAAAATTCTACAATAAGCTGGATAAATTGAAAACCTATATGTGATAAGAAATTATCACTTACATCGACCCTCAAAAGTGCCTCATATGAAACATGAATTATCACATGAATTATATGGGTTATTAGCGTCCAAAAGAACAATTTCTTCACTTGCATCATTTAATTACTATTACAATTTATTTCAGATACATCTTTCTCTCCATGAATTACGTCTAATACATCCAACCAATCAGGTCTATGTGTTTCAATTTCAAATACAGGATCAGCGGCTCCATTATTCATATCAGTAAAACTTTTTACCCGATCTAAAAAACTAAGCCAAAGGGCGTCGGCTCCAGCAAAAGCAATACCTGCAAACCAATTATGATAAAATCGAGTTAGTCTATCAGCACCTCTTGTAAATACTGTGTAAGACCCATCAGGGTTGGACTTTATACCAAACTGTCTATTCCCGCTGACAGGATGTGCACCGTCATATGGAAAAATACCAATCCATCCTGGAGTCTCCAATGTAGTAAAAGTCCATTGTGACGATATTGCTTCACTACATATTACGGAACCATCATCATCCATATTAATGGTCAATATTGAACCCTCTGGACTATTTGATAACCATAAGTCTTCTTCAAATTGTGTTATTGGTTCAAAATCAGCAATGCTCATATCTATGAAGCTATTAATATTTGTTCTTATATGCTCCAAAAACTGGTCAGCAGTAACTGATTGCCCATTAACTTTTGGTAACTGATTAATCTTGACTCCAAAATAATCTAAGTTAATCGCTGTGCCAGCAGCGTCTTCTATTGATTGAATACCCCAATCCTCACCAAATGAATCCAGCTTATCCAATATTTGCTGCGAAGGAGCCATTGTAATCAAATCATTCCATTGAGTAGGATCACAATTACTAATTAATGCCAAGGGATCCGTTCCTAACGTCGTTTCCAGTATGTCAAGATTATTCAGAAAAGCAATATTATTATACAAATAATCAAAAGGATCTTCAGTAGTATTCACATTACTATCATTGTAAGTACCTTCTAAGTTTATAAAGAATGACTGGTCTTGACCGTTATTACTCGTATTGCAATCATAATATAATTCGCAGTCCATCTGAACTGACGCTTCATAGCAATACTCTACTCCAGGTCCACAATCTGTATTTATAGTAACAATTGTAATTGGAGAACAGACCTCATTCCAATCACATCCATTTTTATTTGATTTAGTAGAAAATTTTTCACGGTTTTCTGATACCCAATTAATTAAATTGATATCATAATTATCATATATCACCCTGTTATAGTGAGATAAAAAAGCCGCTGAGAAAAACATATCGTAGGTAATTTTGTCAATTTTAACTTTTTCTATTGTAGAGGTTATGGCCTCAGCATAAACAATACTAATCTTAGGATTACCATTTTTTTTCGGACGAGCAAAAAGCATTGCAACAACTTCTCGTGATTTATCATCAGAAATAGGTATTAGCCATGGTAAATGATCATAATTATAGATGTTGCCCCATTTTATTGCAGACTCCTCAAGTCCCATTCGTTCAAGAGTCTTAGCAAATTTATTTTTGTCCAGCTCTCTTTCGACTGAGATTCTAAAATCACCTAATTCAGGATTTTTGTTCTTTAAGTAATTAGATATATTGTCAGACTCGTCAAATTCATTGACTGTGATCGAATCCATCAATCCATCCTCACTACAACTGGTTAAATAAAGTACTGCTATGAGTGCGATTATAATTTTTAAAAATTTCATCTTTTACGTATTAAAATATTAATGCCTTACTTCTTGATAAGGGAGTTTCAGACTAATAGCCTCCCAGTCAGACATAGGTGTGGTATGTAAAAGAGAAACACTGTATTTTTATAGTCTCTATTAGCGTAGGGATAGAGGGTCTCTCACATGAACTGCTCATGAGTTATGGCTCTCTTTTTAGATACCTATAATTTATCTGACTTGTTTAGATATATTTCCTTGTAAACTCAACCTTTGTTGAGTGTGCATGCCTTGCTTATATAACCCATTTATCGCTTTCGATATTTCTAAGGGTTTCTTGCTAATTTGATACTAAAGTATATGGCACCATGCCGTCTATTTGCATCATAATTTATTAGATGCTTTGATAGGTCAACAAGTATGTATCATTAGTCCCAGGAAAAGTGCAGAGGTAATCAAGATCTGGTATATTTTTTAAAACAATTTTCGTGTATCATAGTAAATGCACTTAATGTCCCTCAATATATAGATGTAATGGGTTAATCAAAACGATCATTTATTTTAACCCCACTTGATCGTAGATCCAAATGTTAAAGTCGCAATTTTAATAGTTAATTAAACTCGTTAAATTTATCTAAGTCGATTTTTGCTTATTCGCTTGAGTTCCTTTAACTATGTAGGCATCAGCGGCGAGTATGGAGTATAGAGTGAATGGATTTCTCCTATCGTCGAAATATATCAAAGTTTATGAAAATAGGATATGCCCGAGTCTCTACTAAAGAGCAAAATCTACACAGACAGATAGACAGCCTCAAAGCCGCAGGATGTGAAAAGATATTCGCTGATAAGATATCAGGAGCTAAGTTTAACAGGCCGGAGCTGAATCTGCTAAAGGCTCAACTGCGCTCTGGGGATATCGTAGTCATCGATAAGTTAGATCGCCTCGGCCGATCACTAAAGGATCTCATTTCTATTGTGTCAGAATTTGAGTCCGATGGTGTGTCCTTTATATCGCTCCAGGATAATATCGATACCACGACTGCATCGGGTAAGTTGATCTTTCACATCTTCGCTTCTCTCGCAGAGTTTGAACGTTCACTCATATCCGAACGGACTAAAGCTGGGTTAACTGCAGCTCGTGCCAGAGGTCGATTGGGAGGAAGGCCAAAAGGTCTATCTGAAGAAGCGAAGAAAACGGCTATGGCTGCTGAGACACTTTATCGGACAAAGCAACATTCTGTATCGGAGATCTGTGGTCAGCTTGGGATCTCTAAGCCTACGCTGTATAATTATCTACGTTCAAGAAACGTGCAAATTGGAACTTGATTTCTGTACTGAGTTATTGCACATGTTTTGATGGGGTAGAAGTAAGGTTTATAGAAAGTATAGAAAACGGTCGTTTATGGATGTATCGTAAACGGTATTTTAGGATAAAAGAAACTCAAATAAATAGAAGAAGGGATTATTTCCCCTCCTCTAATTAATTTTATATTAGTCATCCTAATAACCTTAGTCCAATCTTATTCCTGACTTAAAATATAAATGGACCTTCAATTTTATAGAGCAAAGGCTCATGTGATACAATTGATAATTCATCTATATAAAATTCAAGATAATTAAAAGTCACAGTTTGGTTTTACGTAAAAAGTATTATTCCAAACTAAAGGATCATACGAATTAGGGAAATGTTTAGCAGAGTGATGATAACAATGCGCACCATTAAACCAATATCCTGGAGGACAAGTTCCATTCTGCGATACTAAGTAAAAACCGTTATCCTCCCAAACAAAAGGGCTCCATCCATCAGGATAATGAATACCCGAATAACAATTCTCCCCATCAAACCAAAAACCAGGTGGACATTTAGTACAATCAAAATAGGTATCACATCCATGATAGTCCGTTCCTTGAGTTAAAAACATACGTGGGAACATCGTTGTAATACCTCGTATATCATCACCTAAAAAAGGCGAGTTCGCATTATTTCTATTTCGCTCTTGATTCATAAGAGACTGCCGATCATCATCTGTTCCACGTATATTACAGCTTGCAAATAAATTTGCAAGAAATGGACCTGGGTGCATAAATCCAATTGTATGCCCAAGTTCATGAGCAATAACATTACGTGCAAAATGAACTCCCGGTCTATCCCATCCATCTCTTCCAGAATTAATATAAATTGACCCTGCTACTGTGAAATCTATAAAAATGCCAGGTATCCAACTTACTTTTGCAAAATTATCTTCGTTGTCAGAATAGTTTTTAAGCCTAATAGTGGTACCACCTCTGCAAGACGTATCATCGTTTAGATAAAAATAAAGGGCATTAGTCGGTAAGTTATTCCAATCATTCATTGCCATTATAGCACCATCCCTCCATGCATCTGGCACATCGTCTTCGATTGTAACAGGTATCACATGTCTATTACCTACATATCCAAGTGCGTTACGAAGATAACCACATTCTGAGGCTCTCAATTTTTCTCCCGTCTCACCTTTGAATAAAGAAGACCATTCGAGGTATTTGACTTCACAATTGTCAAATGAAAGGAAAAGATCACCATCAATTAAAAAACCATCGTGCAATCTTTCAATTAAATTCTCAGGAGTACCAAATTCAATCAAAGCGACTTCCCATTTGTCTATTTCTTGAGTAGAATATTTATCGTGAGAGATATCTTCATTTATTAAATAACTTTCCGAACATGATAAAATCAACAAAATGATAAAAAAAATAAATAAACCTTTTCATTAACTGTTTTTTGGATAAAAACAGTTAATATACAATTTTAAATTCTTTCAAATGATAAATCTATCAAGCCGCTGCAGTTGCGGTTAGATGAGCATACTTGGGTTCCGTTATAGTAAATTTCCTTTAAAGGCATGTTTGTGCAACAAGGTTGCTCGAAATCATGAAAAACTCCAAATATTGTGTCAATTGTTTCATCATCAATTTTAAAGTAAAAATCTGTATTCGGTGTAAAATATAACTCTATCTTCCCTACACTCGGATCAAATCTGTAATCTACCACAGAATCTATCTCACTAAATATGATAAATTCACTAACATTAAAACGATCCGAATGAAATAAATTCTCCCCGTTATCAGTAACACTAAAATAGCCAAATGTCCCTTCACAATAGATATCCTCAAAAATTGGGCAATTACAAGAGCAAAATATTACTATGACTAATAAATGAAACATTTTTTTCATATTACTCATACGTATAAATAGAATGATCTGTTGCCAAAAATGCGCTTTATCTACTGTCAAAAACATTTTT
>JAHDDE010000048.1:0-13555 GCA_020629515.1 Saprospiraceae bacterium
GCCATATATTTTAAACGCCCTTCTTCAAAAGCGAGTGCGAAGATATTTGTTTCTTTATCAAAAACTCAAATTATATTAAGGATATTTTTAAATATTTATTTTCCACGATTACGGTGCAGGATTGGGATATAGTTCCTGAACCTCGTTTATCTCCCTGATACATTCTTTGCTCAGCGTTATATTGATACTCCCTATGTTTTCTTTCAACTGTGCCATAGTTGTGGCCCCGATTATATTAGCGGTCACAAACTCCTGTTGATTGATCCATGCCAATGACATTTCTGCTGGCGTTATCCCATGCTTTTCAGCTATCGAAATATATTGAGTCGTGGCGTCATAGCATTGTTGTGATTTATACCTACTCATAGTCTTAAATTGATTGATTCTATCCGATGGGCTATCCATCTTCTTATGGTACTTGCCACTTAATAGACCAAAAGCCATGGGAGAATATGCGATGAGTCCTGCTTTCTCTCGGATGCTCATTTCTGCCAGTCCCACCTCATAAGTTCTGTTCAATAAGCTATAGGGATTTTGTACTGTCATAATCCTTGGGAGGTCATATTTTTCACTCATTCGGATATATTCCATCATGCCCCATGGAGTTTCATTAGAGATACCTACATATCTGATTTTACCTGCATCAACTTGTGCCTGTAACCCTTCTAACACTTCTTTAATATTATTGTTCCATTGATCAATTCGACTATATCCCCTTACTCCAAAGAAGTTAGTTCTTCGTGCTGGCCAATGAATTTGGTATAAATCGATATAATCCGTCTGTAGTCTTTTTAAGCTTCCGTCTACAGCATCCGCTATGCTCTCGGCTGTGAAGTCTTTAGAGGCTCTGATGTGTGCGGTATACGGTCCTGGTCCCGCAATCTTAGTGGCCAAGATTAAGTCGTCTCGCTTTCCTCGGTTGGCTAACCACGTGCCGATATGTTCTTCTGTTTTGCCTTGTGTCTCCTTGCGAGCTGGCACAGCATACATCTCTGCCGTATCTATAAAATTGACGCCATTATCTACGGCATATGACAGCTGTTCATGCGCTTCTGATTCTGTGTTTTGTTCGCCCCAAGTCATAGTGCCAAGGCAGATTACACTTACGTCTATATCTGTTGTTCCGAGTTTTCTGTACTGCATTTACTGTTTTTTTGGCTAAGCTCCTCATTCTAATCAATGGAAAGTTATCACTGCCCTATATATTAGTTAAGAGTGCTTAGCGCAGAATGTCTAATAAAAAGAAGAACAAAAACGTAAGAAAGTTTGATAAGGAGAAAAAAAATGAATGACTTTTGTTAATTCTTATTGATATAACACGTTACTATCCATATTTGATGCTTTATGAAGAGACTTTTGTTGCTATCGTTGTACTTACTACTGTCAATTTATCTATTAGGTCAAAATTTGCAAAGGCCCAAGGTGGGCTTAGTATTGAGTGGTGGTAGTGCTCATGGTTTGAGTCATATCGGAGTAATTAAATATCTGGAGGATCAGGGGATTCCGATAGATTATGTTACAGGTACAAGTATGGGTTCGATTGTAGGAGGGTTATACGCTATGGGATTTAGCGCCGCTCAGATTGAAGCAATTGCTAAAGATGTCGATTGGCAAGAGGTGTTATCTGGGAGCACCTATCTTAATGAGGTAGCTCCTTCTGAAAAAAGACTTCATAATAAGTTTGCGTTGAATTTTTTAATCAAAGACGGCGAAATTTCGCTACCAAGTGGATTTATCAATAGTCAAAAATTGGACTTGCTCATTAGTAGATTGTATAGTGGAGCTCATTTTATCAATGATTTCAATGATCTACCTAGACCATTCAGATGTATGGCTGTTGATATCGTTGACGGAGAAGTAGTTGACTTTAAAAGTGGTAATCTAAGTCGGGCTATCAGAGCAAGTATGGCTATACCATCCGTGTTTAGCCCTGTGGACATTGATGGGCGACTGTATGTGGATGGCGGGCTAATCAGGAATATGCCTGCCTGGGAAAATATCGAAATGGGTGCAGATATATTGATCGGAGTATATGTAGGTGGAGTATTAGAACCAAGAGAAGAATTAACTTCTCTTCTGGATATTCTGAATCAGTCGGCTTTTATGATGGGAGTCTTGGACAGTCGAGAGCAAAAAGAATTAGTGGACGTACTCATTGAGCCAGATGTTAAGGATGAACCGTCTTTTGCCTTTGAAAGAGTAGATCATTTTGTTCAGGAGGGATATACAGCTGCACTTAGGATGGAAGATCAGATCGAGGCCATTAAGTATAGACTTGGCAGGTATGGAGATAAACAGAATGTTGATAAAGTGAGAAATCCGGATGCCTTGAAGCTTGCTCGCATCAATTTCCCCTCGACTCCATCGCCATATGATAAGTTAGCTAAATTTAAGTTTGGCCCTATACGAAGTAAATCTTATAGAGTCACTGGTATAGAAAAGGCTATAGACAGGATCTATGGAACAAAACATTTTGAGAATATAAGCTATGAGCTTCTTGACGGTAAGAATGGTTATAAGGATATGGTCATCACTGCCCGGCCTAAAAAGGTAACTGATCTAAATGCCAACTTAAGTTACTTCCCAACATCGGGAGCTGCCTTAATCTTAAATAGTGAATTAAGAAATATCCTTGCGGACTTATCGGTACTGAATATAAATGTCCGATTGGCCCAAAATTTTGCTGGTGGGTTAGAGTATTTTTATAGACTGGGCAAGAAGAAAGATTTTATCCTAATGACTTTGTCAGAATTAAATAAATATGATCAGTTCTTATATCAAGGGTCAGATTTGAGATTTAAGTATTCTGCCATCGATCTAAAGTCAAAATTGGGTGTGGCTTATGAGCCAAATAATAAAATTTGGACTGGCTTTACATCTGGAATAGAATTAAATCATATCAAACCACAAGGAAGCCTCGACAATGGTTTGGGATCTTTTGAGCAATTAAATTGGGTTAGTGATTTTTTTGCTGCCTATAATTCTTTAGATAGATCTGGGCTCGCCAATCGTGGTCTAAGGCTTACTTTTAATTTAGCGTTTAAGAATAGTTTGAGGCAGGACTCTGATATAGGGTTGGATGCGATCGAAGTGATCCCTGAAGCCGATAATTATGTCATGTCAGGAGTAGGTTTTGACGTTTATTATCCTGTTTTGGAAAAAGTAAATCTGTCATTAAATATGAATGCGGGTTGGAAATCTAACAATACTTTTTTAGACAATTTTCGTGTGGGAGGTTTAGAAACAAGAGAATATATAAGCATTCCGTTTTTTGGGTTAAATACAGATCAGATACAATTCTCTAAAATATTACACCTAAGAGGTAATCTAAGGTTTGAGTTATTGAATAGAACCTATCTAAGCCTTACTGTGGATAGAGGGGTTGGGGATCTCACATTTCAGGTAAAAGAAGATCCACTTCTCAACCAAACACCTACCTTTTGGGGATATGGGTTGTCATTTACACGAGATTCTGCTATAGGCCCTATTAGCTTAGCCTACGGGAAGAATACATTGACAGATAATTGGAATACTAATTTTACTATAGGTTACACGTTTTTTTAATCGATTAATCTTTTATGGCATAATGTGTATCAGCCATGTATTGATAGGTAGCTATGGAAGTAAGATATTCTTCAGGTGTAGCTCCGCCTCTTAGAGCTTTTGAGCTATATAGAAAGAATTCCTTGATGTCGCTAACATCTTTTTGGGTTAATCTTTCTCCAAAGTTTGGCATACCATTCTCAGCTAACAATCCTTCTCGTATAATTTTATCGTAGTTGGCAAATACCTGATCACTGGATCGAGTTAAGTCAGGAAGGGCTCCGCCACCTGCACCAAATTGATCGCCATGACAGTTTACGCAATGCTCCACATATAGTGTCAATCCATGACCTATGTCTATTGGGCTCCCTGTGGGCTCTAACTCCGTAAGTCCTGCTATGGCCGTCTCAGGATATTCTGGATAAGTTCCAGTTCCCCCTATTTTGAAAGTATATACCTTGGCAGGATACACTCTTTCTGTATATTTTCTACTCAAGCCGATGATTCCGCCCCATCCTACAGCTATAGTTATATACTGCTCTCCATCAACCATATAGGTTATCGGAGGAGCTATGATCCCTGTCTTGAGATCTTTTTCCCACAGTATATCTCCATTATCAGCATCATAGGCTCTAAATTTTCCTGTAGCTTCTCCTTGCATTACCAATCCTCCAGCAGTGGTTAATACGCCACCATTCCAATGGGTCAAGGGCATATCTTGCGCCCATTTTTCTTCTTGATTGATTGGGTCCCAGGCTATGAGTCGACCATAGGGAACTAAAGGATTAGGCATGTCTGCTTGAGCTACTAATGGTCTGTACAGTTGATGGGAGAAGGACACATTCCATCCTAAGCCTGATGCCGCACCACCATCTGTTTCATCATATGAGAATTTTTCATTTTTGGTATAGATTACGCTGGACCTATGCGATGGGATATAGACATAACCAGTCTCTGGATTATAGGCCATCGGCTGCCAGTTATGGCCACCATAGGCTCCTGGGGCTATTGCATAATTCTGACCATCACGATACCGGGCATTTGGAGCCTCAATCGGTCTTCCCTCGTCTGTCATACCGGTAGCCCAGTTTAATTGTGTGAATGGTTCGGCTGATATAAATTCCCCGTTGGTTCGATCGATCACATAGAAGAATCCATTTTTAGGCGCTTGCATGACCACTTTACGTTCTTTGCCATCTATATTAAGATCGGCTAATATCATCGGTTGAGTAGAGGTATAATCCCAAGTATCACCTGGAGTGGTTTGATAATGCCATTTGTACGATCCATCATCTGCATCAAGAGCTACAATACTACTTAAGAACAAATTGTCGCCACCCTCTGGACTCCTTATATCTTGATCCCAGGGAGATCCATTGCCAACGCCTATCAGCACTGAGTTAAACTCTGGATCATAGACGATAGCATCCCATACGGTTCCACCGCCTCCCATGGTCCACCATTTTCCTGTCCAAGTTTTAGTAGCTTCTTCGAGTATAGGATTTTCATAGCCTTTAGCTGGATCTCCTGGCACAGTATAAAAACGCCATGCTTGATCTCCTGTGCTCGCATCATAGGCAGTCACATACCCTCGAGCGTTATATTCTGCGCCACCATTCCCGATGATGATTTTATCTTTAAATGCTCTTGGTGCACCGGTTATAGTATAATTTTCACCTTCAGGCACAGTCATTACATCCCAATTGACAGATCCAGTAGCTGCATCCAACGAGATAAGCCTTCCATCAATACTTCCTACAAAAACATTTCCTTTATACACGGCTACACCTCGATTGATTACATCACAACATGCTTTTTCAGCCATATCTCTTGGCGCTTTGGGATCATACGTCCAGATCAATTCACCTTTTCTTGCATCTATCGCATATACCACACTCCAAGGTCCTGTCATATACATGATACCGTCTACCACAATTGGTGATGCCTCAACTCCACGCATAACCCCCAGGTCTAATGACCATGCCAACTGTATATCCGCTACATTTTCTTTATTGATCTGTTTTAGTGGGCTAAATCTATCTTCGTTATAATTCAAACCATAGTTCAACCAATCTTGACCATCATTGCTGTTTGCTATGGTTCCATCATGTACGTTTTGGCTAACCGCTTGGATGTGCTCGATAGAACCTGGGTCGTGATCTGTTTGACAAGATATAAATAGTAGGCCTAATAAAAATATGGCAGATAAGAATCTCATGTTAGAAGTTTGTTTATAATGGGAATGTACGAAGTATTCGATTTATGCCATGTCTAAAGGTCAAAATAATTGACTCCCTAATTGTAAGATTGCCAAATTTATAAGTATCGATCTTTTAATATTTCAATATGATGTCTTTCATGACCTATGATCATATAGATTAGGGCTCGAGTACTAAATGGGTGATCACTTGCAGTGCCTATTAGCTTTAAGTCCGAAGGAGTGAAGCTTTCAAAAAGACATAAACTCGATGTTCTGACGGCTTGATACTCCACAATCATTTGGTCATAATCTCTAAGTTGACAATTGCTTGTTTTGACAAAAGTGTTGTGATCAAATCCTGGGAGTGGAGTTTTGTCCCCTCTACCTATTCGCATGGCTCGATATTGAAAGACCCTTTCGACGTCTATAATATGTCCCAAAACCTCTTTAGTGGTCCATTTGTCCGAGCCATATTTGTAGTTTATTTTATCCTTTGAGATGCTTTTATAAAAGGATGCCCAATCTTGGGATAAAGCCTTAAACATATCTTCATCTCCCACTTTGTCAATATAAGGCTGGGCATATGAATGGTACTCTTTTTTAGTTAGCATATTAAGCGGTTTGTGATTAGCATATCATAATTATAGAAGCAAATTTAAAGTTTCTAAATTCTACATAGAATGCATGCTTCTTTTTAAGTAATTTTCTTAATTTAATTTTCATATCATCGTTGACGATGAATTATTAGACTGTTATAAAACTTATAGAACCTAAAATGTCCTCTACTTGTCCTTATTGTGATAATCTGGTGTCTGCATTAAAGACTGATAATTATTGTTCCCATAAAGAACAAGATGTAGATAAAGTGGAAAGTAACGCATTCTACTTCTCTGAGAATCAACTAAGTTCAGGAAAACACGTAAGCAGATTCACATTAAGAACCATACACAATGGTTATCAATATTACCAAATAGGGTCTAAAGAGAGAGTGCTGAACAGTGACAACTTTTTAGTTGTCAATGAAGGAGAGGTTTTTGAAAATAATCTTGACCAAGAGCAAAAGGCTGAAGGCCTTATTTTAGCTTTTAATCCAAATTTTATTAAGTATTACCTTTATTTTATCAATCACAACACCGAGGAACTTTTAGATAATCCTTTTGAGAAGGTATATGGCTCGCTTTATTTCTATAATAATTCATATCAAAAATCTCAGCGCCTCAATAGTCTCTTATGGCAGACTATGATTGACATAAAGAATGGACGAAAAGATCCACTCTATTATCAACAGATGTTTCTGAATATTTTGGAAGAATTGATTCAAATTGAGAACGAATTAAAATTGCGCCTGAATAAAATTAGAGCACTAAAAAAGTCGACTCGAGAAGAGCTTTATATTAGGTTGAGCAACGCCAAAGACTACATAGATGCCAATCTTGATGATAAGCTATCGTTAGAGAAAATAGCTCGGATATCTTGCTTGTCACCTTTTCATTTTTTAAGATCTTTCGCTGATTTATACGAAAAGACACCCTATCAATATATATTGCAGCAGCGCTTGAAAAAGGCAAACTATAATATTAGACATACAGGTAAAGACATTTACAATATTATGTCTGAATCTGGATTCGAAAATAAACGAACGTTCCAAAGAGCATTTCAAAAGTCTTATGGGATTTCGGCCAATAGCCTCTTACTTTCTGTGAGGGCTTAACGGAATTAGCAAGATTTGTCCTCGTGATAGGTCTACACCATTTTACCTTGATACGTTAATAGGAAAACGTCACTAACTATTTTATTATTAAATCAATTTGAGATATGAAAAAACTTTATGGAATTGCAATTCTTATTCTCTGCTCAAGTATGGTATTTGCACAAATACAAGTCTCCGGAGTTGTCACTGACGAAAACGGAGAGTCGGTTATAGGTGCTAACATACTGGAGCGAGGAACGACCAATGGGACCATCTCTGATATTGATGGTAGCTATACCATCACCGTTCAAGAGGGGGCAACACTGGAATTTAGCTTTACTGGGATGGCGACAATGTCAGAAGTGGTAAGCGGTAGAAACACCATCGATGTGGTGATGAATGAATCTTCAGAATTTTTAGATGAAGTGATAGTTTCTGCATTAGGATTTGAGGTCAAAAAAGATGAAACAGGGTCAACAGCCGCTGTGGTTAGGCCGGAAGATATAGGGCGATCAGGTGAGGTCAACTTATTGAATGCACTCGGAGCAAAAGCATCTAATGTGCAAATCTCTCGATCAAATGGAGATCCAGGGGCTGGTTCCACAATTAGAATTAGAGGTGCCAATTCGATATTAGGATCATCTAATCCTCTTATCATCCTTGACGGTATTCCTATTGCTAACAATACACAGTATGGTGGCGGAAACAACGCAACTGGTGGACGAACAGGAGGGGTGTCACAGCAAAGTAGATTGAATGATATCAATCCAGCAGATATAGAATCGGTTAATATACTAAAAGGAGCTTCGGCTGCAGCCTTATGGGGGGCACGTGCGTCAAATGGTGTAATTGTGATTACTACGAAACAAGGAAAATCTGGACGTGCAAATATTACTTATAAGTCTTCTTTGTCTTTTGATTATGTGAATCAGCGATATGATCTCCAAGATACGTGGGGCCAAGGAAGAGGTGGAGTTTATAGCCCTACAAGAGCAGAGGCTTGGGGGGACTATATACCAGATCGTTCAGGTGGTAATGATGTATTCGATGAATCTGGACAATACTTTGAAGCAGCTGATGGAACAAGGTACTATCCTATTGACGATAAAAACTCTCAAGAAACTTTTCTTGAGTCCAACTGGGATGGAGCTTTTCAGACGGGTGGTTTCTTCCAAAATGACTTAACGATAAGTGGTGGAAATGATAAAGCTACATATTACCTAAGTTTAGGGAGAATCGATCAAGAAGGTATCATAAGAGAAAGTGATTATGACAGAACTAATGTGAGATTAAACAATAAGTTTTATTTCTCAGATTGGATGACAGTGTCCTCAAAGGCCAGTTTTGCATCCATTAAGTCAAATCGGATTCAACAAAATTCTAATACAGCAGGATTATTACTCGGGCTTTTAAGAACCCCACCAGATTTTGATCAAAGCGATTACATCGGCACTTACTACAATAGTAGTGGAGAGGCCTTTACAAATAGACATAGATCTTATAGAAGATATTTAGGCAATAATAATAATCCGATTTATAATAATCCATTATGGACGATTTATGAGCAAACTGCTACTTCAAATGTGGATCGTTTTACATTTTCTGGAGATATTGATATCGTTCCTACTAATTTTCTTCAATTTACTTTAAGAGGAGGAATTGATACTTATTCTGATGATCGTGAATATTTCTTTCCAATTAGCTCAGGTGGTTCTCGTCAAAATGGAATTTTATCACAAGATGCCTTGGGAAGAACAGAAATAAATTTTGATGCCATAGCAAGGGGTACCTTTTCTCTTGCAAATAATATTGGGTTAAATGCTACTTTAGGCTGGAATATTAATGACAGAAGACTAACAGGTCTTAGTACAGAACTCACTGGATTTTTGGTTAATGCCAGAAAGCCAACCACACAATTAAACTCAGCTAACGAAAGTACTTCTATATCCAATTCGCGAACTAATATTAGATCTAATAGGCTCTATGCGCTATTGGGTTTTGATTTTGCAGATGAATTATTTGTTAATCTTTCTGGAACATCAGAGGCCGCTTCAACAGTAAGTGATAATTTCTTTTATCCTGCGATTGATGTGGCGTGGCAATTCGGTGAAAAGTTAAACTTAACTGCTTTGAGCTTTGCTAAATTGAGAGCCTCTTGGGGGCAAGTAGGTATTGCGCCTCCAGCTCACGTAGCTCAGACGACAGCAGAGGGAGGATTCTCTTATTCGACTTATAGTGATCCATTAGATATAGGACTATGGGGAGGTGGATTTAGATTAGATGATGATAGAGGAAATCCAAATCTCGATCCAGCTACTAAGACTGAGTGGGAGATTGGTACAGACTTGAGATTCTTTGACGATAGACTATCATTAGGTATGACTTACTATCAGAATGAGATCATTGGTGATCACATACGAGTGGACCTTACTCCTTCATTTGGTTTTGATACTCAGGTTGCTAATGCAGCAGACATGACTAATAAGGGATTTGAGATTGATTTTGACTATACAGCGATTCAGGATAAAGCATTTGATTTTGCTATATATGGTAATTGGAGTACGAATCAAAATGAAGTAACGAACCTATCTGGTACAGAGACAATAGATCTCTCTGGTGCCTCAGTGAGTTCACGAGCTATTGTGGGTCATCAGTTAGGAGTACTATACGGTACAGGCTCGCAGACAGATGATAATGGTGATTTTATTTTGGATGATAACGGCTTTCCACAAATTACACAAAGACCTATTATTTTAGGAGATCCTAATCCTGACTGGAGAGGAGGTATAGGATTTAGAGCTGGATTTAAGGGGCTTAAATTGGATGTATTAGTGGAGCACTCTCAAGGAGGAGCTTTTTCACCAAGAACGCTTCATGTATTGAATAGATTTGGTACTACTCAAGAGACAGCTAATAGAGTAACATTGACGCAGGATTTGGTCAATTATGCTGGTAATACTATAGCTGCGGGATCCACAGTCAGAGGTAATATCGCCAATTTTGGTGGCGGTGACGTACTTCTTGATGAGTCGTGGTATAGAACGGGTATTGGTGGAGGATTTGGAGATAATCAGGCCTATAACTTCTCTACCTATGATGCCACATTCACTCGTTTGAGAGAAGTATCATTAAGTTATAATATTAAATCAGAATGGTTGACTAACAAATTGAAATTAGGTTCAATCAATCTTATGGCAACAGGTAGGAACCTATTGCTCATAGATGATATACCTGGCATCGATCCAGAAATTAATCAAACTGGTGTGAGTAACGCAAGAGGACTGGATTATTTTACTAATCCAAGTACTGCATCTATTTTATTCTCACTTACTGTTAATTATTAATGACTAAATCTAAAACAATGAAAAAGACATTATATAGTTTTTTATTGATGACAGTCCTTGTCCTTTTTTCTTGTCAAGGATTAGTCGAGGATATCGATCAAAACCCCAATGATATTACCATTGAGGATGTCGATCCTACTTTATTTTTGACGGGTGCACTACTTGCCAATACGAGTGCGGCCAATGGCCACTTAAATCGTATATCAGGTCTGTGGTCTGGACAGCTCACTGGACTTAGTTCTTTGTATTCTAACATCTATGGATATTCTATCTCCACGGCAGAATCTGTTGCTACATGGAGTCGAGTCTACATTGGCATCATCCCCAATGTGAGACACATGAGAGAGCAACTGCCTAATGACGCCTTAATACAAGGAATTTCTAAAACGGTAGAAGCTCAGGCTATTGGATTAGCGGCTTCATTATTTGGTGATGTACCATATTCTGAGGTTAATAATGAGGAGATCAACGATCCATCTTTTGATGGGCAGATGAGTGTACTTAATGCGGCCATATCTCTTTTAGATCAGGCTATAGCAGATCTTTCTGGTTCGGGTAGAAATCTTAATGAGGATATATATTACGGTGGTGATGCGACAAAATGGAGAGCAGCCGCTCACACATTAAAAGCACGATATCTCATGATGATGAGAGATTATTCCGGAGCTTATGCAGCAGCACTTAACGGTATATCAAGTTCTGCTGGCAATATGCAGCACATCCCAAGAGGAGATGCGAGTATTGCTTCTGGAGATAAGAACTTGTTCTGGGAGATTCTTGAAGGATCCAGAGCTGGAGATATCGGGAGTGAAGGAAGTTACTTGTCTAAGCTTTTGGATCCTATGGCAGCAGAATATCGAGGCAATGCTAAGACAGATGAGACGGCCAGAGGCGAATACTCTTTTGTATATTCTACTGGGGGTAGTGATAACTCTGGAATAATTGAGCAATTTGAACCTCAAAATATTGTTTCGTTCGAAGAGAATCATTTGATTTTGGCAGAAGCTGGAGCGAGATCGGCCGGATTTAGCACTGGCTTAATGCACCTTAATGAGTTTAGAGCATGGCTCAATGGCGGTGGTAGACTTAATGCTAATTTCTCAGAAATGCCTTATTTATATGAAGCTTACGATATGGCTGATTTTGATGCAGGGGGTATAGAGAATGCAGATGGTATCAGTTCAGATCGAGCGCTCTTGAGAGAGATTATTGAAGAGAGATATGTATCTGGATTTGGAGAGTTTATGCCATTCGATGATGCTCGTAGATTACGCAAAGGAGAGATGGATATAGCAGTACCTTTTCCATTGAATACTTCTGCTGTTTCTACTCATCCAGAAAGATTCCCTTATTCTGATGATGAATTGAATTCTAATTCTAATGCTCCTTCTGAAGATCCTGGTATCTTCTCAAAAACTGAGGTGAATAGATAAAGTATCATTTTTAAAAGTATACTGCGCCTAAGTTTTCTTAGGCGCAGTTTTTATTTATACTATGAAGTGGATCGCTTTTTTACTTTGGATATTAAGTGCGCAGCAGATATGTGGACAAGAGTCAGATGTGTTATTCATCGGTAATAGTTACACCTATTTTTGGAACCTTCCTCAAGTTGTCTCAGCCATAGGACAAGAGCAAGGTGTACAGATAAATACTCGTCAATCTACAGCGGGAGGAGCTAACTTAGGGCAACATTGGAACAACCAGAAAGAATTACAATCCCATGAAGTCTTATCATCAAATGAATGGGACTATGTAGTGTTGCAAGATCATAGTCTTAGAGCTATTCAGTATCCGGATAGCTTGGAGCACTATGTAGGATTATGGGTAGATGCAATTAAAGAAATAGGGGCGCAACCCATACTCTATATGACATGGGCAAGACAATATGATCCTACCATGATTAGTGATATCGCCACTAAGTACGAAGAGTTAGCTGTGCAATATGATATTGGGATAGTCCCAGTTGGGCGTATTTGGCAAAGGGCCAAAGATCTACGACCCGATATAAGATTATACGATCCAGATCAAAGTCATCCGTCACCTTTAGGAACTTACTTAACTGCCTGTGCTTTTTATAGCGCATTGACTGGTCATTCTGCTCGAGATATTCCTGCTCGACTTAAAGGCAAAGATCAATATGGCGAAAACCTTTATTTGCTGATAGTCTCTCCCCAAGATGCTCAGTTTTGTCAATCTATCGTGGACAGTGTGATGTCTACTTATGGAAAAGATTAAATCATATCTTATGAAATGCTTACTAACTCTATTCTTATCCTTACTCTTTATATTTTATTCTCAAGGCCAAGAAGACACTATTATCACCGAAGGCTTAAGCTTTAGAAATATAGGACCTGCTAATCAAGGAGGTAGAATCGTAGATATTGATGCGCATGAAGATGACTTTGCGCATGTATATGCGGCTACAGCTTCTGGAGGAGTATGGAAGTCCATCAATGCTGGCACCACTTGGGAGCCAATATTTGATGATTATGAGACTGCTTCTATTGGTGATATTGCTATAGATCAGTCTAATAAAAACATCATTTGGGTAGGAACAGGTGAAGCCAACAATAGAAATAGTGTCTCTTGGGGTAATGGCATTTATAAATCTACGGATGGAGGAGAATCGTTCTCGAATATGGGCTTAAAATCTACTCATCAAATTGCCAGAGTGTTGGTACATCCTGAGGATTCAGATGATGTCTGTGTTTGTGCTATAGGTCATCTGTGGGGCTATAGTGGAGAGCGGGGATTGTTTAATACCAGCGATGGTGGAGA
>JAHDDE010000048.1:13655-17611 GCA_020629515.1 Saprospiraceae bacterium
TATGAAAAGAATCCTGACATAGTAATGGCTTTTATTGAAGCTGAGCGGTCTGAAACACTTGATACTCCTGGTAGTGGGGTATATAGATCTGAGGATGGCGGAGCAAGCTGGAAATATGTCAATACCTACAATAATCGTCCCTTCTACTATAGTCAGATCAGAATAAATCCTACTGATGATCAAAGAGTATATCTTTTGACTACGAGATTTATGGTGAGTGAAGATGGTGGTCAGACCTTTAGCAATGGTAGTTCGGATCAAGAAGTACATGGAGATTTTCATGCGATGTGGCTTGACCCTCGAGATGGAGACCGCTACTATCTTGGGGCAGACAAAGGGCTATCAATGACGCATGATCATGGAGTATCATTTAGGCTAATGGATAATATGCCTATAGGCCAATTTTATCGAATTAACTACGATATGCAAGATCCATATTATGTATATGGAGGCTTACAGGATAATGGATCCTATGCTACCGCAAGTTTCAGTCGAGATGCCAGAGGCATATTAAATGATCACAATTGGAAGATGCACTGGGGAGATGGACAAGATTCGGCATTCAATCCAGATGATCCGACTGATGGTTATAGCTCTATGGAGAATGGCACCTATTTTAAATACGATATATCCACTCATGAGCTTGAAAGAATAAGTCCAAATGCCACTAATACAATGAATCACTGGGACTTCTTTGATCCTGGAGAGACTGATATACCTTCAGCCTCGAGATTTAATTGGTCTGCACCATTAATTATGTCACCACACAATCCTAAAACGCTTTTTGTAGCAGGCAATCATGTGTATAAAACTACTGATGGAGGTTTGACTTGGAAGATAGTTTCTCCTGATCTCAGCTCTAACGATCCCATCAAAAGGAAGCAAGGAGTGAGCGGTGGAATCACACCTGACAACACTGGAGCAGAGACTCATTGTGCTGTACATAGCCTTTCGGTATCAGAGATCTCAGAGGAGTTGATTTGGGTAGGAACTGATGATGGTCAAGTACAGCTTACTAAAGATGGAGGAACTAATTGGGCTAATGTACGACAAAACATTCCTGAAGTTCCAGCAGGACTATGGGTCAGCCGTATCGAAGCATCCAGATTTGATCCAGGTAGTGCTTATGTATCCTTTGATGGACATAGGAGTGATGAATTTGGTACATGGATTTTTAAGACAGATGACTTTGGACAATCTTGGTCGAAAATTACTCGAGGTATAGATCAGGGAGAAACAATTAGGGTAATTCGTGAAGATGTTCAAAGTCCTAATCTTCTTTTTGCTGGATCTGAAACCGGGGTATGGTATAGTATCAATCAAGGTGCGGATTGGAATAGATTAAAAAATGGGTTACCTACAGTATCGATATATGATATTAAAATTCATCCTAGAGAAAATGACTTGATCATAGGAACACATGGGCGTAGTTTATGGATCATGGATGATATTTCTCCACTCCAACAATTAAGTTTAGGGCGGCAAGATCAATTGTTACTTTTCGAACAAAAACAAAGTACGCTATGGGAAAATGTAAGTCGAGGAGGACAAAGAGGACATTTTTGGTGGGCTGGAGAAAATCCGAAAAGTGTGGTGAATACTGCTACTAAACCTCGAGCTGAATCGGCTAATCTTGTACCATTATCGTTTTACAATCCAGGTTATGATCAGAATATCAATCTTACAATATCTACTATAGACGGGAGTAAATCTAAGAATATCATACTCCAAGCGCATAAAGGAATAAATAGATTTTACTGGGATCGCACATTTGACTTAATACCTTATACCTCAGCTGAGTTAGCAGATATCAATACAAGATTTGAAGCTTTGAAAAAAAGTAGTACCTCTTCATGGCCTCGAACTGCTCACCGCAGATTTAATAATGCCTCTAACTATATCGAGCAAAGACGAATAATCAACGGCATGGCATCCCCATATAGGGGAAGTCTCATGCCCGCACAGTATGGTATCAACTATGCCTCAGAAGGCAGTTATAGAGTTGTCATGACTTTAGGTGATAAAAGTTATTCGACAATTGTACATATAAGGAAGGATCCTATGCCAAAATGATCATATAGACAATAATAGTCTAATGGCTACCATCATTATGAGAATGGCTGTTACTCTCTTGACCCAAATAGATCGAAGGCGAAAAATGGTGAGACGGGCTCCTACTTGTCCTCCTAAAAAAACAGAGAGCATCAATATTATTGGGTAGTGTATTGAAATACTCCAACCATTTGTGATAATTTGCCCTGTCAGTCCTGCTATGGAGTTAACCAAGATAAATAGTGCTGTAGTGGCAGCGATTGATTTAATCTTGCCCCATCGCGACAAGTGCAATAATGGGGATAGAAAAATTCCTCCACCAATTCCGACCAATCCAGATAAAAATCCAATTCCACCACCAATTATAGCATTACTATATTTTGAAAGTTTTTGAAGGTTTGACTCACTTTGACTTTGTGGGTTGTAGATCATCAATGAGGAAGCTATAAAGAGAGATATGCCTAATAATATATAAAATGCCTGCTCTTCTATATTATAACGACCACCCCAATAAGAGAAAGGGATGCTCAGAATAATTAATGGTAGGATACGCTTGGAAGTGAACAAGCCATTGCGCCAAAATAAATAGACACTACCGCTTACAACAGTGATATTACAAAGTAAGGCAATCATCCTTATCTCAATAAATGAAAGAGAAAATAGAGATAGAACGGCAATATAGCTGGACCCTCCACCAAATCCTGCTGAGCCATATATTACGGCAATGCAAAAAAAGGAAGCGGCTAATTGTAATAGGTCCATATCCATCATCGGATGATTTGTGTGTAAAAATGTGATTTTTTATAGGAATTGAATATTATCAATGCTCATTTACCTGCGGACTATAGAGAATTATGATTTGAGTAACCTACTAAGAAATTCATTACACCTCAACTATCCAGAGGCATATTCAACTTTCGAATCTATCATGATTTGATGTCCTTACCTATAGATCGATCAACAAATGAAAGTCGCAGGATAACATCATTTTTGACACCCATATTACTTGACCTATATACTTTGATAATGATTATTTATATCATTCGTATTTTGATGCTAATGAGTATTATAAAAATTGCTTTTGAGGTCGAAGAAAAGACTATCCACAGAAAAGCATTGTTCTACAAAGAATGATAAAATAGTATAAACAATGAACGAATTTGATCTCCTATTTACTGAGGCAACCAAGTCTATGGGCTTTGTCCCAAATAGTCTGAAGGCTATGAGCAAAAAGCCTAATATTTTGGGTTCTTTCACCATGCTCTTCGCTAATATCAATGGATTTCAATCTTCCGAGGTCTCGCCATTCACTGCTTTGAAATTGATGTTTAAAAATTTGAAGTGGTCGATGAGGGCTAAGAAGAATAGAGATCAAGAGGTGCCCATATATCTTAAAAATTTGGTTGCTCATATGGTGAGCAATGCAGCGGGGTGTAGATACTGTCAGGCTCATACCGCCAGTACGGCCTACCGTAATGGTGTAGAGATTCAAAAACTACAACAGATCTGGGAGTTTAAGACCTCAGATTTGTTCGATGATCGAGAGCGAGCAGCACTCAATTTTGCCTTGGCAGCTGGCAGTGTTCCAAATCAAGTAACAGCAGAACATCATAGTGCCTTGAAGGAGCACTTCACAGATGAACAAATCGTAGAAATAGTAGCGACGATCTCCGTATTTGGATTCCTAAATCGGTGGAATGATTCCATGGCGACAACTCTTGAGGAGGAACCAATGGAGTTCGCCACCAAGTATCTATCCGCTCATTGGGAGCCTGGGAAGCATGCTTAACTAATGGGTATCCGTTACATTCATTTACCCTTCATATAGTAGGTTTCATAGATTTCAGATATTAACATCATTTTCAGCCTTATCTTGATATGATGAAAAGACGAGAATCTTTAAA
>JAHDDE010000048.1:17711-19738 GCA_020629515.1 Saprospiraceae bacterium
GGATTTAATGAATATGTGGAGTATTTAAATACCACCTTTCAAAAAGATGTAGATGAACTCAATGAGGAAGAGACAGCCACCTTATTTGCATCTATAGAAGATGAAGAGGGCATGACCGAAAACGCCAAAGCATTTTACAACGACCTCCGAGGATTATCAATCTGGCATCTTAAATCTACTCCAGAATATACAGAGACCTATACCGATTATGAGATGGTTCCAGGGAGATTCGATGGTTGCTATTCAATTAGCTAATTAAAAGAGACACATGGCAGATAATAATACATATGATGCGATCGTAATAGGGGCTGGTCTCAGTGGAAGTTGGGTGGCTAAAGAGTTATGCGATAAGGGTATCAAAACCTTAATGCTCGAAAGAGGAAGAGATGTAAAGCATATCACAGATTATCCCACTACTAATATGAATAGCTGGGAGTTCCCGCATCGTAATACCTTAACTCATGCTCAAAAGGCTGAGAACCCCGTAATAAGTAAGTGTTATGCCTTTAGAGAGAGCACAGAGCACTTCTTCGTTAAGGACAAGGAGCATCCCTATGTGCAAGAGAAGCCTTTCGATTGGATCAGAGGATATCAGGTAGGTGGGAAGTCCATCATGTGGGCTCGTCAGGTTCAGCGTTGGTCAGATTTTGATTTTGAAGGCCCTGCAAGAGATGGTTTCGCAGTAGATTGGCCCATTAGATATAAAGACTTAGCTCCTTGGTATAGCCATGTCGAACGATTCATTGGAGTATCGGGTAATAAGGATGGTCTTGCACATTTGCCCGATGGAGAGTTTTTGCCTCCTTTTGGTATGACCTGTGTGGATGATTATTTCAGCGATGTAGTAGCTAAAAATTATAAAGATCGGCAAGTTATCTATGGACGATGTGCACATATCACTGAGCAACAAGAGATCCATCGTCAGCAGGGTAGAGGTCAGTGCATGAATAGGACTATTTGTGAGCGGGGATGTCCTTTTGGTGGATATTTTAATGCTAACAGTAGCACGATCCCATGGGCATTAAAAAGTGGTAATTTGACACTAAGGCCACATTCAGTGGTGCATTCTATTACGTATAAAGAGGGTAAAGCTGATGGCGTATTAGTGATAGATGCACAGACTAAGGAATCTATAGAATATAAAGCTAAAGTCATTTTTTTGAATGCGGCCACTTTTAATTCTAATCTTGTACTACTTAATAGTAAATCAGATCGGTTTCCCAATGGATTAGGAAATGATAGCGGCACATTAGGTAAATATGTTGCTTTTCACAACTATAGAGCAAGGGTAAATGCTACGTACAATGGCATGCTGGATAAAAAGACAGATGGAAGAAGGCCGACGAGTGCGTATATACCTCGATTTAGAAATCTATATCGCCAAGAAACAGATTTTCTCCGGGGATACGCTGCTGGATTCTATTCAGGAAGAGGGTCTTACAGGGTTGAAAATGCCCATGGGCAAGCGCTTATGGATCAACTTACGGCACCTGAGCAATATGGCCCATGGAGAGTGAATTCGCATATGATGGGAGAGACCATACCAAAAGCGGATAATCAATTGACACTTCACCCAGAGCTAACGGATGATTGGGGTATACCTCAACTCAATGTGAATATTGATTATGATGAGAATGACGAGAAGATGGTGGCAGACTATTTTGAGCAGATCACAGAGATGTTTGAGAAGGCAGGATTTGAAGACATCAGAACAAGTGACTCTAAGCAGGCTCCAGGATTAGATATTCATGAGATGGGCGGAGTACGTATGGGACATGATCCAGAGACTTCTATGCTCAATAAATGGAACCAACTACATGCGTGTAAGAATGTATTCGTCACAGATGGAGCTGCCATGACCTCTGTAGCCACACAGAATCCATCTTTGACTTTCATGGCGATGGCAGCAAGGTCAGCTAACTATGCAGTAGAGCAGCTCAAGAAGGGAGATCTGTCATAATTATATTCGACATTGTCTTAAGCGAAAACATGATCTTAATTTATGTTGAATATCTTATCTCTTCTTA
>JAHDDE010000048.1:19838-25994 GCA_020629515.1 Saprospiraceae bacterium
GATTTATTGGGGTTGATTGAATAATGAATCGGCTATTCAGTTATTTTTATAACATGAAAACAATAAAAAGTTGGTCACCTGGTCGAATCAACTTAATAGGCGAACACATAGATTATAACGACGGATATGTCATGCCCGCTGCGATAGATAAAGGGACTCAGTTTGAAATCACTATTAATGGTTCTGATAATATGGTGGACATACATGCTCAGAACATTGATGATAGTGTAAAATTCAAAATAGGGGAAGCTCATGGATTACCAATGTGGGCAAAATATCTCTACGGTGTGTTGATGGAACTTAGAAAATACGGAGCTGATATTGGGGGCTTTTCTGCTACATTCAGTGGAGATGTACCAATAGGAAGCGGACTGAGTTCATCAGCATCATTAGAATGTAGTTTCGCTTATGGACTTGATAAACTCTGGGATTTGCATCTCGACGATTGGCAAATAATTAAAGCATGTCAGAAGGCAGAGCACAATTATGTAGGTATTAAGTGCGGTATTATGGATCAGTTTGCTAGTATTAAGGGTCGATCAGGAAACGTGATGCGGCTTGATTGCAGAGATCTCAGTTATCAGTATTTACCTTGCAATCTGGGGTCTTATCAGTTAGTATTGCTCAATACACATGTATCCCATGAATTAGCTACTTCGGCCTATAATGATCGCCGGACACAGTGTGAGTCAGCACTCAATAAAATTCAAGATAAATATGAGAATATAAAATCTTATAGGGACTTCGACCTAAACTTTTTAGAGAGTACTCAAAATATATTATCGGATATAGAGATGCATCGAGCTCGCCATGTTATTACAGAGATACAGAGAGTGCTCTCCGCATCAGACGCTCTATTAGCTCAGGATATGGTAACCTTAGGTAAACTTATGTATGGTTCTCACGAAAGTCTGAGCCATGATTATGAGGTTAGCTGCTCAGAGCTTGATGCCTTGGTGCATTACACTCGTCAAGATGATAAAGTTTTAGGCAGCCGTATGATGGGAGGGGGATTTGGTGGATGTACAATTAATTTAGTTCATGAAGAACATATCGAGACTTTTATAAATCGAATTAAACAACAATACTATAATGCCTATGGCATTGAGCTAACTGCGTATCAGCTTAATATCAGTGATGGGGCGCAAATTATTATATAGCAATAGAAGGTATATTGAGTCGATCAACTGGAGAGCATTATTTGACTGGACTTTGTTTTAGTACGCTATTTTGTGTGCCGAAAGTTTCTACTCTGTTATGAGAAGGTAATAGTTTGGGCAGTAAGGAGCCTACGATTAAGGATACACCTAATCCTAAAATGAATAAAGGATTTACCATCATTTCACCCATATAGAAAATAGATATAATGACCAGTGTAGAGAAAGGAAGTGAGCAGGCCAACATATTGATAGCATATCTCTGATCAAAAGTAGGGCGCTCTTGACCTTCACGCTCCTCAGTTTGACCGACAGTACACATATGAGCAAAAGGCCAAAAGCTACAAGAGCTTTGAGGAAAGGCGATTAAGAGCAATGCCATAGAAGCAGTGATATGTGGAAATGTCATAAGTGCTAACCCACTCATTAAAAATGCAGTGCCAGATCTCCAACTCAGCAGCTGAATCATACTTCCAAATTCACTTTTATTAATACGTACAGAGAGACCAATAAATAGTAGGATTAGTGGGACCATTATCAAACTAAATTTTTTAATAGTGGACTGCAATACTAATGGCAAGTTGTCTAAGGCGAAACCACCTATTAAAAGCATTATGGCTAACAGTATTACCACATTTATAGGCTCACTTATCAGTGATATTCCGAGGTCTTTAAGTTTTTCTTTAGTCGAGGCATTATTCACTCGATTAGAGCGCTTTCTGTACCAATAGGTCGCGACTAAGAATAGTAGTATCAATCCAAAAAACTTATTACCGACATCAGCCAATGCAGCAATAGCAAGTTCTTCATCTCCTAAATAAGCCATGATAAATGGAAAACATGATAAACCGGGGGCCAGTGATGGTAGCAGCATGCTCCTCGTGCGATGAGTTGATTCATTGTCAGTTTTAAATAATACTGGCAATACATAGAGGGCCATACCGAACATCATGAGATTAAAAGCTAAAGCCATAAAAGGTAAGAACAAGAGAGTGCTCTCCAATTTAATCTTAAGTAATGCTAAAAAGATTGTAGCCGGTAGTGCCACACTAAGTATGATCACCTTCACCCCCTTAAGGCTTTCCTTATCTGGCAGTTTGCGCTGAAGTAAGTATCCTATAAGGATGATTAGTAATAATTCTAAGGTCTTAAGTAGTGCCTCGTTCATTTTATTATTTAGGTTTAGGGTCTACTACTTTGCTTTTTAGACTAATACTTTTGATAAGGTAGAAGTGAATAACTCCATCTCATCCATAGTTCCCATACTTACTCGGCACCATGTTTTATTCATAAATTCAAATGATCTGACTGCCACTTGCAGATCGTACATTTTTTCTAAGAATGTCTTCCCATTCATTTCTATAGGGAAGATCATAAAGCTCGTATGCGAGGGCACTGGCTTGTGACCTAAATCCATTAAGGTTTTGTATGTATAATCTCGAGATGCGGTGTTTAATGTGCGTGATTTATCTAAAAAGTCCGTGTCATCCATACTTGCTATAGCTGCGTGTACCGAAGGATAGCTTATGCCCATACCTCCTCGAGTAATAGATTTGAACATTTCTATATTCTTCTCATTAGTTAGCGCATAGCCTACTCTTACTCCAGCCATGCCATGTATTTTTGAGAATGTTCTGGCCACTATGATGTCTTTACCTTCTGCCACTAATCCTACCATACTTTTAGCCATGCTATCATCTAAAAAATCAAGATATGCTTCATCCACGAAGACTGTGACTCGCTGAGATACTCTACTACAGAAGTCCCTTAGTTTGCTCGCATCCGTGATCGTCCCAGTGGGATTGTTAGGGTTACATATATAGACCAGCTTGGTCTGTTCATCTATAGCTGCCTCCATAGCATCCAGATCATGTGACCAATCATCTTTTAGAGGGACCCCTTTCCATTCGGCTCCCATGGCTTGTGCTACCTTCACTAATGACATATAAGCTGGATCCGCAGATACTACATTGCCTCCATTTGTAAAATAAAGCATGGCAGTCTTTTCTAAAATATCTGAAGATCCTGGACCCATCAGCACATTTTCAAGTTGTACGCCTTCATAGTCCGCTATTTTGTCCATGAGGTCATATAGCTCTCTCCAAGCATATCTATTAGCTTTGGTAGCATTAGAGGTTAATGCTTCTAATGCTTTTGGAGAAGGACCGTGGGGGTTCTCATTGGCATTAAGTTTAGCAGATAGTACTTCTGCGCTATTCCATCTTTTAGGGATGTATTCTTTATAGAATGGACTGTATATGAAGTTACCATGACTATCCAATTTTGATTGTCGAAAACGGGATTCACTGATGCCTATATGTGGAGCGATAAATGCTGCTCCTAAACCCAATGCACTACTTCTTAAATAGGCTCTTCTATTTATAATTGACTGACTCATAAGGAAAGGTGAAAAAGTAAGCAGACAAAATAGTCTTCGTTGAAGTTAGGGACTACTCTTACCCTTAAAAGACCTATTATATGGTCAGAATGTGATGTCTAAAGCAATTATAGTTATTCTTAAATAATTGATTATCAAAATTTTATAGAGCATGTGCCTTGTTAGATTCAGAAGAATCAAAGGGATGTATTTATCATCTCATAAGTGGAATGGCTAAATTAGATAGATGCTTCATTCGTCTGCTTTCTGGAAGCTTATTAATAAGATCGGAATATTCAGCCTCTGAATATTTGATAGATACTAATTTGAGAAGTGGATATAGCGCTAAGCGATCCGCTTGTCCAATTGTTGGACTAGGCCATTTTTTATCTTTATCCAGATATGGTAAGAGTGATAAAAAGCGCAGGCAAGTTATGTAGAGCTATTTTCATAAGGTGTCTGTTGCATCATACAAGATAAGGTAATGTGCTATCTTGACAGATTGACAGTAGCTAGTTCATACTATATTTTTCCCTGTATGCTGAGGGGCTTAGTCCTTCCTTCTTTTTAAATAATCTTGAAAAGTACTGTGGATATTCGAACCCTAATTCATAGGCGACCTCCGATATACTGCTATTAGGTCGGAGCAATATATTTTTGGCTACGTCAATTAGATATAGTTGAAGGTGCTCAGAAGAGGTCTTGCCCGTCTCTTTTTTCAGCGTGTCACTGAGGTATCGTTGGGAAGATCCATTTTGATAAATGAGACTTTCGCCTGTTCGCCATAGATACCCTTTAATGAATGGATAGCTTTTAGGGATTTATTCTCATTACGATTGAGCATTATGACTTCAGCATTTTTATCCAGAAGTATTTTTGCTGCTTCATATCCGGCTCCAGTATTGGCTCCTGTTATGACATATATCTTGTCGCTTTGGTCATTTAGATTTTCAGGCGTCCATCCTTTTTTGCCAAACTGATTAGTATTCATTATTTGAATGATTTTTGCTTAATTAGAATAGATCAAAGGTAGTAGTGCCCTGGCTTTTCGCCCTTATACAAAATTGCAATTCTTGTATATTTTATGGTTCGGATCCGTTATAGACCTATAGCTTTGACTTAAGCTAAGGAGGCTCTTTATACTCGACCAAAAACTAACTTCTTTAGCATCACTGAGGTGTTATGCCATATCACACCTGATGCCCCTAAATTAGGATTAGGAGTTTTACCCTTGCCCAGTCTATGGATATGGATTTCGTGCCATTTTAAATCAACGAATCCAGTACTATCGAGCATCTTCATACCAATTTTGGGCGTAGGGACAGATACTTGATCCAACTGACCAGAGAGGATATCTTTAGCTAAATCTGGATATACTGTGAACGGACGAGCTATGCCCACCACATCCAGTTCTTCTTCGGCTAGAGCATCTTCCATCGTGGATACCGTCCTGAATCCTCCTGTCAACATTAATGGTGCTTTGAGCGACTTGCGTATTTTGCCCACATAATCAATGAAATAAGCCTCTCTTGCTTTGGTGCTCTCTCTGACATTAGCACCTATCATAGCGGGTTGTTCATAGGTCCCGCCACTTACTTCTATTAGATCTATTCCTTCCTGATCCAACAGCTGGACGACTTCCATCGATTCTTCTTCAGTGAATCCTCCACGCTGAAAATCGGCAGAATTTATCTTGATACCAATCGGAAAATCATCACCTACCTTGCGGCGTATGTTTCGATATATCTCTATGACGAACCTGGCACGATTCTCTAAGTTGCCACCCCACTGATCGGTACGCTGATTAGTCAGTGGCGATAAAAACTGACTCACTAAATAGCCATGTGCCGCATGAATCTGTACTCCAGTGAAGCCCGCTTCCTTCAGTATGAGTGCCGTATTTCCAAATCGTTCTATGATATCCAGAATCTCTGATTCTTCTAGCGGTTGAGGAGTTTTAAATAATATGGATAAACCTTTTACATCGGTTTTAATCGCTGACGGAGCGTATACCTTCTTATTTATCGCGCCCATCGCTTGTCTTCCGGGATGGTTGATCTGAGGCCATAGATGAAGATTAGTGTTCTTAACTACAGCCGCCCATTTTTTGAGCATGTCTAAGTCCGACTTATCTTCTACCAATATATTTCCTGGTTCAGCAATGGCATTGCGATTGACCATGACATTTCCGGTGAGGATCAGACCTGCTCCTCCTTCTGCCCAGCGCTGGTATAATCGGATGATAGGCTCATTGGGTTTATGGTTTATTGGAGACAGGTTTTCACTCATGGCAGACTTAGCAATGCGATTCGCCAATATGGCTCCACAGGGTAGGATAAGTTCTTTCTGAAGATACGCTGGCATAAGTGATGTGATTATTTGATTAATAAATATAGAAGTCATTTAGCAATACCACCATAACTTATTTATCAACCATTGATTTCATAGAGTTGAGTTTATAGGTAATCATAATAAATCAATGTCATGACTGTGTCCAAAACTGGATGAAAGATCAACTGCATAAAGATTATTGGGATACTATATCCAAAAAATGGAAGGAGTCCGGCATGAGGAAAAAAGATTATTAATCCTATAGCTAGTACATTTAGAATGGTCTGGTAT
>JAHDDE010000007.1 GCA_020629515.1 Saprospiraceae bacterium
GGAGATATCACAGTATCGGATGCCGATATCATGAGTTATGTGAAGAAAAACGCCGCTGACTTCGAAAGGAAAGAAGAAAAAAGAGTTTTTGAATATGTAAAGATGAATGTATATCCTACTCCTGGAGATTCTATGTTATGTAAGAAGGAAATGGAGGATGTCATCAGTAGATTTAGCACAACGGATAGTGATTCACTTTTTGTATTAAGTAATAATGGGATTTACTCTACCTATTATGCTAAATCAGAGGAAATAGATGAATTTTATCAAGATAAGATTGGCTCATATGAGGTAGGCAAAGTTTATGGCCCATATCAATTAGGTACGTCATATCAAGCTATTAAGCTTATAGACAAAAGAGTAGTTCCAGACTCAGTTAGAGCAAGTCACATATTAAAGAGAGTTACTCCAGGCAATGTTACTCAACTTGCAGAGGCAGAAGCATTAGTGGATAGTTTAATGGTTGTGGCTAAGAGAGGTCGAGTATCTTTTGATACGCTGGCAGCCAAGTTTAGTGAAGATCTTTCTAACAATAAAGATGGTGGTGATTTAGGTTATTTTGCTCAAGGGGCAATGGTAGGTCCTTTTAACGATGCCGCATTCTTGAATGGAAAAGAAAGAGGGTACTATAAGGTAATTACACAGTTTGGAGTACATCTTGTATATATCCAAGATCAAAAATTCTTGAATAGAGCTCCTAAATATAAAATGGCATATGTTAATGTGCCTATCGTACCCAGTAAAGAAACTCAAAATGCACTGTATGAAAATATGGTTGACTTAGTAAGCTCACATCCTTATTTAGATGATCTAAGAAATGCGGTCGATAATATCGGCAACCTTGAAATGGTGAGTTCTAATGAGTTAGGCGCAAATGACTACTTAATAGAAGGATTGGCTCCTGGTAGTATATCTCGTGATATGGTAAAATGGGGATTTGAGCCAGGGACAAGTGTTAACGATGTTTCTCCGGTCGTGTATCAGTTTCAAGATCCTGTGCAGTATTATAATAACAGTTATGTGGTGATAGGGCTATCTGAAATAAGAAGTCCTGGGTTGCCTTCTACTGACCAAGTACGAAATCAAGTAGAATTTGCTGTAATGAATAAGAAAAAGGCAGAATCTATAATATCTACCTTAGGTTCTGATCTTGAGGCCGCAGCAAATAAATATGGTAGCACCGTGGAATCAATTAATGGGATAAACATGTTAAACAGCTTCGTAGGTGGATTAGGTAATGAGCCTGAAGTGGTAGGAGCTGCTTTTGGCCAAGAAGTTGGTTCTACATCGGCTCCAATCATAGGTAACAGTGGAGTATTCTTAGTGAAAACAGTAAATAAACAAGATCCTGGTGCCGCTTCAAATATTTCTTTTATAAAGAAGACTGTAGCTGATGCCACTAAAGGAAGGACGGTTTCGGCATTATTGGAGGCCTTAAAGAAGACGGTAGAAATTGAAGATAATAGAAGCGCATTCTATTAAAAATTATCAATTTTATAAAAAGAGATAAACGATCGACTCCAAGTCGGTCGTTTTTTGTTTATGGAATACTTTCGACGTTTAATACTTTTTTGTGCATTGATCATACTAATGTCTTGTGGAGACAAGCACAGAGTGGTTATGGAGGATGAAGTCAGTGGTATAAAAGAAGTCTATTATATCAATGAAGATTCTCTTATCCATGGTCTTAAGAAAGTATATATGAAGAGAGGTGAAATTTTAATCGAGGAGGCCAATTATATTAATGGCCAACTTGATGGTGACCGATTCTTATATCGACCAAATGGTGCCGTGGAAGTTCATGAACAATATGCTTCCGATGTATTGGATGGTATGTTAAGAGTATTTCATATGAATGGAACTGTCAAACTTGAAATGAATTATGACAATGGCAACGTTTCAGGTATAGTTAAGCAATATTATGATACAGGAGAGCTGTCGGAGGAAGTGACATTTGTGGACAACATGGAACAAGGCCCCTTCACAGAATTTTATAAGAATGGTTCGATAAAATGGAAAGGGACTTACCTGAATGGTGATAATGAGTTTGGACTATTGGAACATTTTGATTCTACAGGACTATTGATCAAAACATTAGAATGTGATAGTATGGCTATATGCAAAACAACTTGGAGCAAGACAGATTAGTTATAGATGAAAAATGCAGTTTTCATATTGTTTCTTATAGTTACTAATAATGTGTATGCACAATTAGGAAGTATTAAGACATTTGATTTTCTGAATCTATCACCATCTGCTCGCGTTACGGCTCTCGGGGGCTATGCTGCTGCTTTGTCCGATGGGGATATCAATATGATGGTGATTAACCCAGCGCTTATAGACAGCCTAAGTATTAACCAGATAGCAATTAATCACAATTTTCATTTAGCTGATGTTAGTCACGGTTTGGTATCATATGGCTTTCTATTAGATAAATTGAAACTCAATGTAGGCATAGGTGTGAATTATGTTTCTTATGGCGACTTTAGAAGATTTGATTTTAGAGATAATGAATTAGGTAGCTTCGGAGCTAATGAGATTGCATTGAATATTGCTATGAGTAAGACTTTTAGACAAAGAATGAGAATTGGGAGTAATATTAAATTTATTCAATCCTCCTTTGATACTTATCAATCTAATGCAATTGGTTTAGATCTTGGATTATACTACTATAAGCCAGAGAATCGTACATCTTGGGCTTTTGTTATAAAAAACATCGGTCTACAGCTTAGTTCTTATGGTGGTATCAAAGAAAGCTTGCCTTTGGATGTACATATTGGTTACTCAAAGCAGTTAGAACACTTGCCATTTCGATTAATAATTTCCGCACATAGTTTGAATAATTGGCAACTTAATGGTGTTGACAATCTATCTTCTGATCCCATATTCGTAAATCAGGAACCCAGCGATCGTTCAGGTTTTGCCAATTTTACAGATAATCTATTTCGTCATTTAGTATTTGGGGGCGAACTAATGATAGGTAAGAATGGAATATTTAGATTGCGAATCGGATATGATCATCAAAGGAATAAAGAGCTTTCGACAACTGCATTTAGAAGTTTAAGTGGATTTAGTTTTGGTTTTGGCGTAAAAGTCAAAAAAATCACTTTTGACTATGGATTTGGGAGTTATCATTTGGCAGGTGGTGTAAATCATCTCAGTATGATGATGAGATTAAACGAGCTCTACAATAAGCTATAATCTTAATAAAGAGCATTTGTTAAAATTTCATTAGGAACTATAAGAATCAAAACTTATCTAATCCTTATCATTGTTGAATAGTAAAAATAGGTTTATGAGAAAATTATTCTTTATGTGCATGGTTATAGGACTTTCATTGTCTCTTGGTGCGCAAGATGGGGCTGATGCTAGCACTACGAAAGATGTGAGCATATGGAAGACTTTATCAAAGATTACATATAAGAAAGAATATGATGAGTTCTTAGGCTTTAAAATAGATAAGCCTGTTTTTGCTGATGTAGTGAAAGATTTAGAGGGTCAAGAAGTCGAAGTGAAAGGATATATTATTCCTGTTGAAGGGTATAAGAGTCATTCTGAATTTATCTTTTCAGCTTATCCTTACAACATGTGTTTCTTTTGCGGAGGAGCAGGTCCAGAGACTGTTATGGAGGTTGAAAGTGCTGAGCCCGTTGAGTATTCGGCAGAGCAAGTCGTATTAAAAGGTAAACTTGTTTTAAATGCCGATGATATCAATAGATTAATGTATCTCCTTGTAGATGCTCGATTAGTAGAGGCAGACTAAAAATGTGTATTTGTTAAGTGCTCAGTATTCTTTCACATATAACTTAAACAGGGGCATTTTTTAGTGAAAATTTTTAATACGATGTTTTTTTGTGGAAATATCATTGTCCGCTATGATATTTTGATAGATATTTAAGTGTATTCATTCTTTTAGAGCTATCTAAAAAATAATCGATATAAAGCTTAAAAATGAGCATAGTAGAGTTAAAAGTACCAGTAATAGGAGAGTCAATTAGTGAAGTTACCTTGTCCAGTTGGTTAAAATCAAATGGAGATTATGTCAAATTGGATGAACCAATATGTGAGTTTGAGTCAGATAAGGCCACATTAGAATTTCCCGCGGAGGCAGAAGGAAAATTAATTTACGTAGCTGCCGAAGGGGATGATTTAGAAATTGGAGCAGTTGTGGCCAAAATTGATACTTCTGTCAAAGAGAATGGATCTCAGACAGCTCCTATAAAAGAATCAACCGCAACTACTACTGCTCCTCCTAAAGCTCAGCAGAATGACCTTCAGGGAGAAATAAAAGAAATGGTGGTACCCGTCATTGGTGAATCAATAACAGAGGTCACCTTATCCAGTTGGTTAAAGGCGGACGGAGAATATGTAGAAATTGATGAGCCGATATGCGAGTTTGAGTCAGATAAAGCCACGTTAGAGTTTCCAGCTGAAGCTTCTGGTACGCTAGTCCACGTTGCAGAGGAGGGGGCAGATCTTGAGATTGGGTCACTGGTGGCAAAAATAAAAACCGGTGGGAGAGCGCCTCAAAAAGAAAGTAAGCAAGATGACATTGTAAAAGTTGAAGTAAATATACCAGCGCAAAAAACAGAAAATTATGCTACTGGACATCCTTCACCAGCAGCTGCTAAAATATTGGCAGAAAAAGGAGTTGACCCTTCAACTGTCGTCGGTTCTGGTAAAGATGGAAGAATTACAAAAGAGGATGCGCTATCTGCTCAAAAACCAATCAATAATCCGACTAACAGGACTACCCCAGAAGAGAGTACTCAGAGACCTATGACCACTGAAGTCTTCAGTAGAAATAGTCGAAGGGAAAAAATGTCAAGAATGAGAAGAACAATTGCTTCTCGTTTGGTAGATGCTAAGAATAATTCTGCTATGCTAACCACGTTTAATGAAGTGGATTTGACCAACATCATGGCATTGCGTAAGAAATATCAAGAAAAATTCGTTGAAAAGCATGGTGTAAAGCTTGGGTTCATGTCACTGTTTACTAAGGCATGCGCAACTGCTCTGATGGAGATGCCAGAAGTCAATGCCATAATTGATGGTGATCACTTGATATATCATGATTATGCTGATATATCTATTGCTATTTCTACACCAACAGGATTAGTGGTCCCACCAGTTCATAATTGCGAATCGCTGGATTTTCATGAGATAGAACTCAAAATTAAAGACCTTGCTGGAAAGGCGAGAAATGGAAAACTTACGCTTGATGAGATGAAGGGAGGCACCTTCTCTATAACCAATGGAGGCATATTTGGCTCTATGATGAGCACACCTATCTTGAACAAGCCACAATCGGCAATATTAGGGATGCACACAATAAAACAGCGGCCAGTGGTAGTAGATGGTGAAATTAAAATTAGACCTATGATGTATCTCGCTTTATCATACGATCATAGGGTAATTGATGGAAAATCATCAGTAGGATTTCTAGTTCGAGTAATTGAATTGCTTGAAGATCCTATGCGATTGATGATGAACATTTAAAGTAATTCTAATGACTTTACAAGAGTTTTTTGATGTTTGCTCACAGAATCCTGAAATAATTGGATTTTTCTTTGTAGCCCTACCACTCACTGCATTTTTAGCTAGCATATTTGGCAAAGGTGAAGGACACTTGTCACCATGGAAGTATTTGTATACAGTCCTTGTTTATTTAGCTACTATCCCTGGCATTTTTGCAGTGATACTTAATGTATATCTCTTTTTATTTGAGAAACAGCCTATCATGCAAAGCAATATATTCACGCAGATATTGCCCATATTTATTATGATTCTGACCTTATGGCTCATAAAGAGAAATGTACCATTCGAGTACATTCCAGGATTTGACAAAATATCAGGATTAGTAATGATCACCTTTGCGATTTTGGCTGTTATGTGGTTATTGGATCGCATGCACATATTTGCTATTACATTTTTACCATTCCATTATGTGATTATATTGTTGATTGTGTTATTCGTTTTGGCAAGAATTGGAATGAAGCGCATGTTTTAGTCTAATTATAACTATCTGATTCAACTATCTCATGAATTATATCTATTATTATTGGATAGATTTTAAGTCATGCGATACCTAGTAATTCTACTCTTTTTTTTTGCTTCAAGTGAAATTTTTTCTCAGACCGTACCAGAAGCCCCTATTGTTAATGAGGGTGACGGCCCTTACAATCAAATGATCATAAGAGGAGTGACCCTCATCAATAGCACAGGAGCTCCTCCTCAAGGACCTATTGACATAGTAATAGAGAATAATATGATCACAGATATAAAAGTGGTTGGATATCCGGGAGTTCCAATAGATTCATCTAGACGACCTCAATTAAAGGATGGAGGACTAGAACTTGATGCAACAGGACACTATGTTCTTCCAGGTTTCGTAGATATGCATGGACATATAGGTGGTAGATGGCAAGGTGCAGGTGGAGAATATGTTTTTAAGTTGTGGATGGCTCATGGTATTACGACGATAAGAGATCCGTCATGTGGCAATGGATTAGATTGGGTACTCAAGCACAAAAAGCTAAGTGAAGAGAATAAAATAACTGCCCCACGAATAGAAGCATATACAGCATTTGGTATGGGGAGTACTACGCCTATCAGTACACCTGAGATGGCTCGAGATTGGGTCAGACGCAATGCAGCCAATGGAGCTGATGGAATTAAATTCTTTGGGTTATCACCTAAATTGTTTTCTGCAGCTCTTGATGAAAATAAAAAGTTAGGGCTACGATCGGCCTGTCATCATGCTCAACTTGAGGTAGGACGATGGAATGTGCTCAATTCGGCAAGGTCTGGTCTGACGAGTATGGAGCACTGGTATGGATTGCCAGAGGCGCTTTTTGAAGACAGGACAATTCAGAATTATCCATTGGATTATAACTATCAAAATGAACAACATAGGTTTGGAGAAGCGGGTAGGTTGTGGAAGCAAGCCGCAGTACCATTTTCAGATCATTGGAATGTAGTGATGGATGAATTAATAGATTTAGATTTTACTATAGATCCTACTTTCAATATTTATGAGGCAAGTCGTGACCTACATCGAGCAAGACGTGCAGAATGGCATGAAGATTATACACTTCCCAGTTTATGGCAATTTTATCAACCTAGTAAAATATCGCATGGATCATATTGGCACTTTTGGGGAACAGAAGAAGAGGTTGATTGGAGGCAGAATTATAATCTTTGGATGACATTTATCAATGAATACAAAAATAGAGGTGGTAGAGTAACAGCGGGTTCTGATTCAGGATTCATTTTCCAGTTGTACGGATTTGCTTATATCAGAGAATTAGAACTGTTGAGGGAAGCCGGCTTCCATCCATTGGAAGTGATTAGATCGGCTACACTATATGGCGCAGAGGCTTTAGGGCTTGATGATGAGATAGGTAGTATTGAAATTGGTAAAAAAGCAGACTTAATCATAATAGATGAGAACCCACTCCAAAATCTGAAGGTTTTATATGGTACAGGAGCCATAAAGCTTACTGAGGATAATAAAGTAATAAGAGCAGGTGGTGTTAAGTATACCATAAAAGATGGTATAATCTACGATGCAAAAAAACTTTTAGCCGATGTCAAAGAGATCGTTGATCATGCCAAAGAAGAAACAGGTTTTACCTTAAAACAGCCTGGGATCAGATAGTTTTATGCGCTAAGTCTGAATCCGACGCCATGGATATTTTCTATGGTGACATTGGGGTCATTAGTGAGATGTTTTCTCAATCTACTGATAAAGACATCCATGCTACGTCCCAAGAAGTAATCTTCTTTGCCCCACACTCTTTCGAGTAATTCTTTGCGAGAAACGATGTCATTTTTTTTAATGATCAATTGTTGTAGCAGTTCTCCTTCTCTCTGAGTGAGTCTTTTTTTCTCTTCATCAATGGAGAGCGTAAGATTCTTAAAATCAAACTCAAACTTTCCTATTTGACTTACTGTATTTTCTGTCGTGTTTACGAATCTTCTCTTTAGAAAAATATTGATTTTAAGAATTAACTCTTCGATGCTAAAGGGTTTAGTAATATAATCATCGGCTCCGATTTGAAGTCCAAGGATTTTGTCTTCTTTCATTGATTTTGCTGTGACAAAAATGATAGGGACTTGAGAATTAACTTCCCTAATCTTGGTAGCAAGTGAAAAACCATCCATGATAGGGAGCATGACATCAATCACACAAAGATCAAATGTCTCCTTTTTGAACGCTTTTAGTGCCGCAGCTCCATCCATATAATGTTTAACATTATAACCTTCTTGAGAAAGCGAGTCATTAGTTAAGAATGCTAATGTCTCGTCATCTTCTACATATAATATTTGATCAGCCATTCTGATAAGGTATTTCTATGGTAAAGGTAGAACCTACGTTTGGCTCAGAAGCCACTCTAACATTCCACCCATGTGATTTACAGATATTTTTTACATAAAAAAGCCCTAGGCCAAATCCTTTGACATCATGGATATTGCCTGTGGATACACGATAAAATTTTTGAAAAAGTTTATCCAGTTCTTCTTTATTAATTCCGATTCCATTGTCTTTGATTTCCAAAAGCATTTTTTCGCCATTATTAATAATATTAATGGCTATCTGAGGAATTGATTTGCAGTACTTGACAGAATTATCAAGTATGTTATAAACTATATTGGTAAAATGCAATTTGTCACCTGTGATGATAGCGGCACTTTCATCAACCGCTAATCCTACATGTCCAGGAGCAATTCTAATATTCTCAGCTGCGATTATGTCTTTGATTATTGGGATAATATCAAAACTTTCCTTTTTCAATTTAAAATTGTCTGATTCAAGTCTTGCCAGACTTAGTACTTTCTCAACTTGATTGTTCAGGCGACTATTTTGATCAGAGATGATCTCGGTATACTTTTTTATTCGTTCATTCTGATTGAGTATTGGATCTTTAAGCAAATAATCTGACGCTATCTTAATAGAGGATATTGGCGTTTTAAACTCATGGGTCATATTATTAATAAAATCTTTTTGGAGTTCGGAAAGCTTCTTCTGTTTGAGGATGACCCACATAGAATATACCAAGAAAGAGAGTGCTAAAAATGTGATAAAACTGAACAACAAATTCTGCCACATATTGCTCAGAAGAAAACCAGTCTTAGACGGAAATTTAACCACAAAGTAATAGGTAAGATCTTCGAATTTGGGTAGAACACCTGATTTTTCTTTGGACTCGTCCAAATGTTCCATTTTACAGTAGCTGCCATATACAAGCTCTTTGGATAGACAGTCATAGACAGCATACTCGAAGTCAGTATTGATAGCTTTTTCCTCAAAAGATCTGATTAGATAATCTTCTAAAATATTGGCATCAATGTTATTATTTACATTAACAGCATAGTAATTAGAAGATTTGCGCTGAACGAGATTTTGCTTAGGTAATTCTGATTGATTGAAGGCTGCAATTTTTTGCGCCACCTCATAAAGCGCAATCGTAACAGATTGATGAAACTCAGAATCATTAAGGATAAAAGCTCTCCTCAACCAATAACCCTGAATAATTATTATTCCGAAAATTGAAAAGGCTCCAAGTATGGCTAATCTTCTTATCAGATTACTATTCATATTTCAAATATTCAAATCATTAATTGAGAAATGCGCTATGCTACATGCGGTTAACAGCGCATTAACAGCATTTCCTCGATAATATTATACTCTTTTATCGCAGTATGATGTTGAGGTGCGTATTTTTGGTTCATTATGAGGTTTGGGCTTTTGGTCATTTTCTATTGCGTTCATTGGGTCTTATTGTCTCAGTATGCTCTGTCAGCTCAAGACAGTTTAACTATCACTACTGACTCAATAGAGCTAAAGAGAAATGATAAAGTAAAAAACCCTTTCGAAATTCGTCAAAAAAGAACTAATGAATCGAGAAAGAATGATACTGTCGAATCAGTGACAAAAATCCAGCCCCACAATAATCCATTTGACAAAAAATCATACAGCTCTAACATAAATAGCATTGACGATATTCCAAATAGAAATAATAATGATGATTCTAAAAGAAAACTAATTTTTGGAATTATAACATTATTAGGATTGATATTGTTAGTTTTTGGTGTTTCGCTCAATCAGCCAAAAGTTCAAAGGTTCTTTCAATCCTTGTATAATACAAATACACTAAAGTCACTATTTAGAAATACGAAGACCATCTTTGAACTACAACACATTGTTTTATACTTTCTTTTTATTGTTAATGGCTCTCTATTTCTTGCGTTGATATTAGATCATTTCTTTGGGTATACTATAATCCAGTATTGGTTGATCCCTCTGTGTCTGCTAGGTGTTTATATAGTACGTCATATCATTATGGCTTTGATTTCCTTCGTCTTTACTTTTAGCACTACTGTAGACGTTTATAATTATAGTATAGGAACTCATAATATAGCACTCGGTATCATTTTGTTTCCCTTCATTATTGGGTTGCAATTCGGAGCAGCATCCATTCAGTCTATTTTGATATATTTTGGGCTTATTATAATTGGGGTGATCTATCTTTTACGTCAATTTAAAGGATTACTCTTGGCCATCACTATAAGAGACTTTAATCTGATCTATTTTTTTATTTATCTTTGCGCCGTCGAAATTGCACCTATTTTAGTAATACTCAGAATAACTGAAATAGTTGGATAATCGGACCATACTAAATCAAGTGAATGTCTGCAGAAGGAAACGCTCAGTCTAAAACGGCTTATAAAAAGGTAAAGACGATTTTGATCTCTCAACCTGAACCAACAAGATCACCATATTTTGAATTAGCCAAGAAATGGGATTTACAGATTGATTGGAGACCTTTTATTCATGTCGAACCAGTCACAGAGAAAGAATTTCGGCGCAATAGGATTAGACCTGATGAGTTCACAGCGATAATTTTTACAAGTAAAAATTCTGTAGATCATTTCTTCAGCATTTGCGAAATTATCAGATGCAAGATGTCACAGAGTACTAAGTATTTCTGTCTGACAAAGGCAATTGCGGATTATCTGCAAAAGTTTATCGTTTATAGAAAACGAAAGGTATTTGTTGGCCAACGGACTATCAAAGATCTCGAAGCACCATTGCTCAAACACAGAGAAAACGAAAAATTCTTATTGCCATGCTCTAATCTTGGGGCTAAAGATGTAGTTGGATTCCTAACAGAAAAAGCCTTTGATTTCAGAGATATCATGATGTATAAGACTGTATCGAGTGATCTTTCTGATCTAAGTGATGTCACCTACGATGTATTAGTGTTCTTCAGCCCATTAGGAATTCAATCTTTATATGAAAACTTTCCTGACTTTAAACAAAATGAAACTCGAATGGCCATTTTTGGTAAAAAAACTAAGAAGGCTGTTGAGGATAGAGGGTTGACTATCAACATAGAACCTACCAGTGACACGCCATCTATGACTATGGCAATAGAGAGTTATTTAAAGAAATCTAACAAATAGAGAATTCATCTTGATAGAAAAGTACTACGATACTGAGGAAGTTCTATCATTACAACATCAATTGTTACAACCTAAACCAGGATTTGAGGCTCATCAGAAGTTGTCGCCAGCATATGACAATAAACGTCTAAAAAAGTACTATACACCGTCAGAAGATGCCAAAGAGGCGGCAGTGATGTTGATGTTGTATAAACAGCAGTCCCAATGGAATACCGTTTTCATGCAGCGTTCATCACAAGAGAATGATAAGCATAGTGGTCAAATCAGTTTTCCAGGAGGGAGGTTAGAACACTCGGATGATAACCTTATGGATTGTGCATTAAGAGAAACAGAAGAAGAATTAGGTATCAACCGAAATAAAATAAAAGTCCTTGGAGCTTTATCTCCTCTTTTTGTTTTCGCGAGTAATCATTTGGTCCAACCTTACGTAGGCGTTATGGATCCGAATGTTACTTATGAACCCAATAAACTTGAAGTGGCTGAAGTGATTGACGCACCAATCGGATATTTTTTAAACGAAAAGAACTTGAAGGTCAAAGATATTGCAGTTAGAGAAGGAGTGATCAAAGATGTTCCTTACTTTGATCTCTTTGGTAAAGTTCTTTGGGGTGCCACTGCCATGATATTATCGGAATTCTTGCATATTTGGAATCAGAAAAGTGATTCATGAAATTGTTCTATAAATTATTATTGATTATTTACGGATTTGTTTTTGCATATCCTTTAAGCAGTCAAGAATCCGATTGGGTATTTAGAAAAGAGACTGAAGGAATAAAAGCGTACACTCAAAAACATGATTGGTCCAAATTCGATGAATATAGGATAGAAACTACTATAGACGGTAATTTGTCTGCTATATTGGCCGTATTCAAAGATTTTGATATTTATCCTGTGCTTTTTGATGGGTTTGATGAAATCATAAATCATGTCAATGAACCCGATAGATATGTGAACTATATCACAATCAATACACCATTTCCTGCTCGCAACAGAGATGGTGTATATGTAAATGAGTTGAAATATAATCAGGATCAAAAGCTATTGCATATAGATATCACTTGCTCAGATGAATACTATAATAATGACAGTGGTTATGTACAAATCAAAAATTGTAATGGCTTTTGGGATATTAAAGATATAGGAGGAAATAAGCTTAAAATTGTACATCAATTTGTAATGGATCCTGGGGGTAATGTCCCAGCATTCATCATAAATATGCAAACTGTCAAAAATCCACTTAAGACGATGAAAACATTGAAAAAATTGATCCTTGAGCCAAAGTATCAAAATAGAGAATTTGAAATTTTGAACCCGTAAATTATGAGAGATCTATTAATTTTCTTTTTCCCTTTATTGTTGGCGTGCAACAATACTACAGTAAATGCTCCAGCTGATAAAAAAGAAAACAATGACGAAATCAACATAGAGCAGTCGTTGTCCGCCATTCAGCTACCTGAAGGATATAAAATCGAAATATTTGCTGACGAGGTCGAAAATGCACGGTCAATGGCTCTTTCACCCAATGGCACGTTATTCATTGGGACTCGGTCAAAAGGTGACGTATATGCTGTGCAAGATACGGATGGCGATTATGTGGCAGACAAAAAGTATACCTTACTTACTGGAGGTAATATGCCAAATGGTGTAGCTTTTAGGGATGGTGATTTATATGTGGCAGAAGTAAATAGAATTCTGAAATTTGAGAATATAGAGGATAATTTGGAAGCACCAGGAGAACCTTCAGTGGTCTACGATCAGTATCCAGAAGAAAAACACCACGGATGGAAATTTATTTCATTTGGCCCTGATGGTAAGTTATATGTCCCAGTTGGGGCACCATGTAATATATGCGAGTCAGAAGACCCTATATTCAATACTATTACCAGGATTAATGCTGATGGATCTGATATGGAGATTGTTCAATCTGGGGTGAGGAATACGGTCGGATTTACTTGGCACCCAAATGGTGATTTATGGTTTACTGATAATGGTAGAGATATGATGGGAGATGATGTACCCGCTTGTGAACTCAATAGAGCAGAGAGGGATCAGCTTCATTTTGGATATCCATATTGCCATCAAGGAGATTTGTTAGATCCTGATTTGGGAATCAATAAGTCGTGTGACGATTATACCGCGCCTGTACAACAGTTAGGACCCCATACCGCACCATTAGGAGTTGAGTTCGCATTTGAAGATAATTTTGATGGTGCACATACTGGTAATATTTTTATCGCAGAACATGGTTCTTGGAACCGAAGTAAAAAAATAGGGTACAGAATTAGCTTAGTAGAAGTCGATGACCAATTCCAGTCAAAAGGATACTCTGTATTTGCAAGCGGGTGGTTAGATGAAGAAAAGGATGAAGTATGGGGAAGACCAGTTGATATTGAGTGGATGCCTGATGGTTCTATGTTAGTGTCAGATGATTATGCAGATGTTGTATATAGAATCAGTAAGAAAGGATAAATTAAATAGTATCTAAATAAGGATACGTCATTTGGATAGCATAACCATCTATGTTATAATCCTTAAAGGTTACTATCTTTGTGGCGATTTTTTACATCATAGACGAAAAATGCAAGATAAACGCACTTTTTTTCCCTCTTTCTTAAGCATTATGGGTGTATTGTTAGTTTCAAGCCCATTATCTGCCCAGGGAGCAGAATCGAGTAACAACGTTACAGTAATAGCAATTTTAATCATCATAGGAGCGCTGATATTAGTTAGCGCGATATTAACCTTAAGCCAAAATTTTATCTCATTAGAGGCACAGAAAATTGGTGTTGATATTGATGACGAGACATCGGATAACCCTATCACAAAATTATGGAAGAGTCCTGCACCGAGTTTTACTAAGGGGTCTACATTAGTAGAATTAGATAAAGGTCATGACATCTTACTAAAAGGGTCTGCTGCTAAAACAATCGTAGATGCTAAAGCAACAAGGTATGCCGTTAAACCGCAAGACTATAGAGGTATGTCGCCGATACCAAAAGTTTTAGTAGCTGTAGGGGATGAAGTAAAAGCAGGGCAACCGCTATTGATTGATAAGAAGAACGATAGAGTTAAGCATGTATCTCCAGTATCCGGAGAAGTCATAGAAGTGAAAAGAGGAGAAAAAAGATCTATTGCTGAGGTTATAATATTGGCTGATAAAGAGATTAAATATCATCAGTATGAACCACCAAGTATCTCTGAAGCTTCACGAGAGGACATTGTTGAGTTCCTACTAAATTCTGGAGGGTGGACTTTGCTCAACCAGAGGCCGCACGATATTATGCCAAGCCCAGAAGATGTTCCGGCTAATATCTTCATAAGTACATTTGATACTGCACCACTTGCTCCAGATTATAGCATTATAATTGAAGGTAGAGAAGATGCTTTTCAAAAAGGTTTGGATACATTGAACAGATTGACAACAGGCAATGTTTGCTTAGGCCTTGATGCTAACGGAGACAAAGCTCCTCATGCTGGATACACCGAGGCTACAGGAGTCAATAAGAGATGGTTTAAAGGGAAACACCCAAGTGGAAATGTAGGTATTCAGATCCATCATACTGCACCTATTAAGCCTGGCATGAAAGTTTGGACTTTAGGAGTTCAAGAGGTTATTGCATTAGGAGACTTGATGCATAAGGGTATTTTTAACGCTGAGAAAGTAGTTGCTTTAGGAGGAAACAATGTTGTAAATCCAACTCATATTAGAACATATGCGGGAGCCAACATTGGAGAATTAGTAAAAGAAAATATAGTTGGAGACAACTTCAGAATTGTCGATGGTGATGTACTTAGCGGAAAACAAAGCTCCTTAGAAGGATTTTTGTCGGCCAAGTCGGATCAAATAAGTGTAATTGAGGAGGGGGATTATTATGAGATATTTGGATGGTTGCTACCTATAACTCCGAGGCCTACGATTTCTAAGACCTTTCCAAACTTCTTGTATCCCAACATGGAGTTCGAAGCAAATACCAACACCCATGGAGAAAGAAGAGCATTTGTGGTTAGTGGTCAATATGAGAAAGTGTTGCCGATGAAAATATATCCTCAACATTTGATGAAGGCTATCATGACCGGAGATTTTGAACAAATGGAAGGATTGGGTATTTATGAACTATCAGAAGAAGATGTTGCGCTATGCGAATTTGTATGTACGTCTAAAGTGCCTTTGCAAAGTATCTTGAGGGATGGTTTAGAAATGATAAGAGAACAAAGTTAAATAGAATAAAAGTCAGAAAGACTAATTATGGGTTTAATCGATATTTTTAAAAAGATAGAGCCAGACAAAAAGAAGAGTCCTATTCTTCATACATTGTTTGACGCTGTTTTCACTTTTGCAGCTACACCTAACGAAACTACAAAAGGTGGGGTTCATATCAGAGACGGTATGGATTTGAAAAGGACAATGGTCCATGTTGTATTAGCAATGCAACTTTGTTTTTTATTTGGAACTTATAACATCGGCCATCAGCATTTCAGTGCTATGGGACAATATGTTGGATTCATTGAAGGGTTTCATTTGAAGCTAGCACATGGTTTAATTAAATTATTGCCACTTTTTATAGTTTCAAATGTGGTTGGATTAGGGATAGAGATATGGTACGCCTCTAAAAAAGGTCATGCTGTTGAAGAAGGTTATCTTGTATCTGGAGCATTGATTCCATTGATTATGCCACCAGATTTGCCTTTATGGATTTTGGTCTTATCAATTTTCTTTGCAGTGATTTTGGTCAAAGAAGCATTTGGTGGGACTGGTATGAATATTTGGAATGTGGCATTAATGGCACGTTTATTCGTGTTCTTCGCCTATCCAACAACCATATCGGGAGATGATGTATGGGTATCTGGATTTGACCATATTCGTACTGGTTACGAAGCCAATTATGGTTGGGCTCATGGCTTGTTCAATGGTCTTTTCGGATGGATGGGATTAGATACATTCACTGGAGGCCAAGTCGTTGATGGATTTACAGGTGCCACACCTTTAGCTCTGGCTTATCAGGGAGGATGGGAGGCTGTAACCAATGTTTACTCGGTGTCAGAAATGTGGTGGGGAACCATACCAGGATCTATTGGTGAGACTTGTAAGCCATTTATCTTATTTGGAGCGATATTTTTGGCTGTAACAGGTATTGCAAGTTGGAGAATCATGCTAAGTATGATCGTTGGAGCCGCTTTAATGGGTATGATATTGAATGCTTGGGATGCCACACCATTTATGGATGTACCTTGGTATTATCAATTCTACATGGGTAGTTTCTTTTTTGCGATGGCGTTTATGGCTACCGATCCAGTAACAGCAGCGTCGACTAATGCTGGAAAGATCGCATATGGATTCCTTATAGGTTTTATCGGAATGATCGTTAGAGTGCTCAATCCTGCATATCCAGAGGGTTGGATGCTCGCTATTATATTCATGAATACTTTCGCTCCATTATTGGATAGATTGGTATTGAATGCTCACATGTCAAAAAGATTAGCAAGTGCGTAGTAATAATTATGTAATCGGTTTTGTTGTGACTATGACTATTGTCGTTGCATTAGTCTTGTCATTACTAGCAACGGGCTTAAAGCCTATTCACGATAAAAATGAAGCAATATTCAACAAGAAGGCTATTCTTGCAGCAATAGAGACAGAATTGGGGGATAATGTTAAGGCAGATAAAATGCCAGATGAGGAAGTGCTTAAAATCTTTGATAATAATATTACTCAAACAGTGATAGATATTAATGGAGAAGAAGTCACGGCTGAGTTTATCGAGTCTCGTGGTTATAAGGGAGGACAGGCTGAAAATATTGATATGAAGAAAGAAAAGAAGCGTGAAGTTGATGATCGTATCTTTCCAGTATTCATTTACGAAAATTCAGGTGAAAAATTCTTTATTGTTTCCATTAGAGGTAATGGTCTATGGGATGAGATCTGGGGCAACATAGCCCTGAAGGATGATTTTAAAACTATAGTAGGAGCATCTTTTGACCATCAAGGAGAGACACCAGGATTAGGTGCGGAGATCAAAGACAACCCCGCTTTCAAAAAACAGTTTGCTGGTAAAAGTATATATGATGCCACAGGTAATTATACTTCAGTAGTTGTAAGAAAAGGTGGCGCCAGAAATGATAAGTATGAAGTAGATGGTATATCTGGAGCAACTGTTACTTGCGATGGTGTATCTGACATGCTTTATGATGGGATCAAATATTATGAGCCTTACTTCAAATCACAGAAAAAATCTTAAGAATGGCTGAAACTACAGTTCAAAAGAAAGAATCAGCATTTGCATTTGGCAAAAAAGAGAGAGCACTCCTCACGGATCCTCTTAACGATAATAACCCTATAACCGTTCAGGTTCTTGGTATTTGTAGTGCATTGGCCGTCACGACATTATTATTTCCTTCTATAATAATGGCAATAGCGGTTGTATTTGTTTGTGCATTTTCAAATCTGTTTACTTCATTATTGAGAAAATCTATACCTAAACAGGTTAGGATGATTGTTCAATTAGTGATCATTGCCACATTGGTAACAGTCGTGGAGTTATCCTTAAAAGCATTAGATTATCCTACCTATAAGCAGTTATCTGTATTTATTGGGTTAATTATTACTAACTGTATAGTAATGGGTAGGTTAGAAGCTTTTGCTATGGCTAATAGCCCTTGGAAGTCTTTTTTAGATGGAGTGGGTAATGGTGTTGGCTATGGAGTTATTCTTATCGCTGTAGCATTATTTAGAGAGGTGCTTGGAAAGGGAACTTTTCTTGCTGGAACTCCGTGGGAATGGAAAATTATTGGACCTACTGCAGAATACACCATCAACACATTGGCAGATGGATCTTGGTTTGGTTGGTATCAAAATAATAACCTAATGGTTCTACCAGCGGCTGCCATGTTTCTTATTGCAATAATGATCTGGATACATAGATCTTGGAATCCTAAATTAGTAGATATCTCATAAAAAATATAAGCTGTGGAATTAGTAAACGTATTTATCAAGGCGGCATTTATAGAGAACTTAGTTCTTTCCTATTTCTTAGGAATGTGTTCTTTTTTAGCTGTTTCCAAGACACTAAAAACGGCATTTGGTTTGGGATTGGCGGTTATATTCGTCTTGTTCGTAACCATGCCGATTAATTGGCTCATTAGCACTTACCTGTTGGACGAAGGAGGTTTATTTGGGATGGATTTAACCTTTCTGAGGTTTATTTTATTTATCGCTGTGATAGCTTCAATGGTTCAATTAGTTGAGATGGTGATTGAAAAATATTCTCCTTCGTTATACAACTCTTTGGGTATTTTCTTACCATTAATTACCGTGAATTGCGCTATACTGGGAGGGTCGTTATTCATGGTATCTCGAGAGTATACTTTCGGAGAATCTGTGGCTTTTGGTTTAGGTGGTGGATTTGGATGGTTCTTAGCTATAGTAGCTTTAGCAGCGATTAGAGAAAAAATTAAGTATAGTAATGTTCCTGCCCCATTAAGAGGGTTGGGTATGGCATTCTTGCTGACTGGTTTGATGGGTATGGCTTTTTTAAGTCTACTTGGTATTGATCCAGCGTCATTTTAATTTAAGTAATAGAAGTTTTGTTTTATAAAGATTGTATAGGACGATAAAGAAATAATCAATGATAACTTCAATAATTACGGCAATAGCAATTTTTACAGCGGTGATCTTAGGATTGTCGTTCATGTTGATGTATGCCAATAAAAAATTAGTACCACAAGGTGATGTGAGTATAGTGGTTAATGGAGATGCTGAGAACCCACTTAAGGTTAAGCCAGGGGCATCGCTATTATCAGTTCTATCTGATCAAAATGTGTTTTTACCGTCTGCATGTGGTGGAGGAGGCACATGTGCGATGTGCGAATGCCATGTAGACAGCGGTGGAGGAGATGTGTTGCCAACAGAGATGAATCACCTTACACGAAAAGAGGCAGCTGAGAATAAAAGATTGGCGTGCCAAGTGAAAGTGCGTGAGAATATGGAGATACGAGTACCTGAAGAGGTATTTGGAATTAAAAAGTGGGAGTGTGAAGTAATTTCAAATTACAATGTGGCGACGTTTATAAAAGAGTTTATAGTCAAGTTGCCGGAAGGAGAAACGTTAGATTTTCAAGCTGGAGGATATATACAAGTTGACGTTCCGGAATGTGAGGTAGACTATGGTAAGGATATTGATATTACAGCACATCCTAACTATCATGACTCTCCTGATAAGTTTCAGAAGGATTGGGATAAATTTAAGTTATGGGATCTAAAGATGAAGAACGAGGAGCAGGTATTCAGAGCGTACTCTATGTCTAATCACCCTGCTGAAGGAAACATTGTGTCATTGACAATCAGAATAGCTACTCCACCTTTTGACAGAGTTAAGGGTGGGTGGATGGATGTGAATCCTGGTATTTGTTCTTCTTACGTATTTAGTCGAAAACCAGGCGATAAGGTTACTATTTCTGGTCCATATGGAGAGTTCTTCATCAAGGAGACTCAATCAGAGATGCTATATATTGGGGGAGGAGCTGGAATGGCACCGATGAGATCTCATTTGTATCATTTATTCCATACTTTGAAGACGGGTAGAAAAGTTACTTTCTTTTACGGAGGAAGAACAAAGCAAGAATTGTTTTACATAGAAGAATTCAGAGAGATAGAGAAGCAGTTCCCTAATTTCAGATTTGCAGTAGCGCTGGATAATCCATTACCAGAAGATAATTGGGTACTCAAGAAGGATCTGGATGACCCAGAGGGCGATGGATTTAAAGGATATGTACATCAAGTGGTGATAGATGAATTCTTAAGTAAGCATCCTGAACCGGAAGAATTAGAATTATATTTCTGTGGGCCTCCAATTATGAATCAATGTGTACTAACAATGGCAGATGAATGGGGTATTCCAGAAGAGAATGTAGCATTTGATGATTTCGGAGGATAAATATCCTTCAAGTTATAATGATAAACATAAGGCTCCCAATGATTAATTTGGGAGCCTTTTTTGTTACTTTAGACAAAACGAGATACTAAATGTCATATAGAAGTACTTCACTGGAAGTTAGTCGTGATTTACAATTATTTGTGCATCATTGGCCAGTAGCGATCAAAAAGGCTCAATTAATCATAGTTCATGGATATGCTGAACATGGTTATCGTTATGATCACCTCGGCAGATTTTTAAATGAACACCAGATTGAAGTGTTTTCATATGATCAGTTGGGGCATGGAAGATCGGGAGGACTTCAAGCATATATTCCCGCTTTTGATAGTTTGCTTGATCATCTTGACCAGGTGGTAAATAATGTTAAGGATGATACTGTACCTACTTTTCTATTTGGACACAGTATGGGAGGATTAGTAGCTGTGAAGTATTGTTTAGAAAGAAGCGCTAGCTCCTACCTTAATGGTCTTATAACGTCAGGGGCAGCACTTATGATAGATAAAGATTTGTCTCCATTACTACAAAAGTTGGCGCCTATATTAGGTAAACTTCTTCCTAAGATGAAGACCGAACCGCTCGATAAAGCTACACTGACCAGATCAGAAGAGGTATTGGAAAGATACTTAAATGACCCACTTGTATACACAGGAGGTACACGATCGAGAACGGGTGCAGAATTACTTAAGGCTATAAGCAGTATACAAAATATGTTTGGTCAGTTGAGTATACCCTATTTGGGAATGCATGGTACTGGTGAAAAAATTGCAGATCCTGAAGGCACTAAAGCCCTATATAATGAAGCAAAATCTGTAGATAAGACACTTAAATTGTATGATGGTTTGTACCATGAGTTAGTCAATGAACCAGAACAGGATGAGGTAATGAATGATATACTCAATTGGATTAACGAGCGCTTATAGGATGCATGATATGATAGAAGCCCCTGTGACATTAAAAATGCCTGTGCAATGGGGAGATATGGATTCGGCGCAGCATGTTAATAACATTATGTATCTAAGATGGTGCGAATCTGCCAGGATCGAATATTTCAGAATGATGGGGATGGATATGAGTTTTAGAGGCGAGACTGGGCCAATTTTAGGATGGCAAGATTGTAAGTATATCTTTCCTTTGACATATCCAGATACAGCATTAGTAAGCTGTAATGTTATTGAGATTAAAGAGGACAGATTTATTATGATATGCGAAATACATTCTCAGCGGCACAAGAGATTATCAGCAATCTCAAAGCAAAGCATTATACCGTACAATTATGAATTATTGGCTAAAACTGAGATACCCAGTACATGGCACAAGGCAATAAATGAATTGCAAAAAAGCTTTAAATAGATTTTTGAAGACGAATGCTTGGTATTTCGAAATTAGGTGCTAAAATATATTCATAAATACCAAAAAGGACAAACGAATAAAAAAGATTCCCAATTATGGTATTTCTAAAAAATGGAATACCTGCTTCATAACATGCTAAAAGACCAGTGCTGGTTTTAGGATATAAACTACCACTTGACCAAACTGCAAAATTAGTTATCAGATAAAAAATAATCGCAGCGACTACTGATGATACTACGACTCTTCCCCATGAAGCCTTTTGTAACAGACGATATGCCGCTAACCCAGCTATAATAAATGAAGTGTATACCCATGGGTCACCCATGAACTGAAAGGAATCATAATACTGCGTATAAACTATATTATTTAATATCAAATCACTAATCCAGAGAATTACAAGCGGGACAATAAATCGTTTAGCTCCTTTAAAATAAAAAGCACCAAATATGGCCACTGCACCTACTGCTGTGAAATTTGGAAGAATAGATTCTCCATTGAACAAAAACAGAAATCGTGTTGAAATGCCCACAATAATGAGTAGAGTTAATATAATTGCTTGTTTGATGTGCTGATCCATTTGGCTTTTATCTTTTCACAAATATCTTATAATTAATCATTATTCCCATAATACTGTATCATGTGATTCACACGCATTTTCTAATATGGGCAAGTATTTTTCATCGATCTTATTCCTTTTTACCTTTAATGTTGGTGTTAAAAGTTGATTGTCTACGGACCAAGCTTCTTTCACGACCATGACATGGGATATTTTCTGATATCCGTGCAGAGAAGAATTAGCTTCTTTGAGTGTATCTTCTAATGAGCACTTTAGTTCTTCCTTTGTTTTAGCGGCTCCAATCTCAGAAGGGACTATCAACGCCACTGGTTGGGGTAAACCAAGACCAGCGATACATATTTGTTCGATATCTGAATTATGAGTGAATTCCCATTCGATGGGAGCAGGGATTATAAATTTACCTTTGGACGTCTTAAAATTGTCTTTGACACGTCCAGTTAAGTAGATATACCCTTCATCATCAATTCTACCTTGGTCACCAGTATGTAACCACCCATTTTTTAGGACTTCGTCTGTCTTGATGGGGTTCTTATAATAACCTAACATATTCCATGGGCATCTTATTTGAATTTCGTTGCTTTCAGGATCAATTCTTAAATCATTTTCAGGATATAATGTTCCAATAGAACCGGGTTTATTAACAGTTCCGTCCAGAAAAGTACATACACCAAGATTTTCCGTCATTCCATATCCCTCACTGATGGGAAGACCAATGCTTTTCCACCATTCTTTAGCACTCACTGACATGGGTGCAGCACCAACTAACATAACCCTGGTTTTATCAAGTCCTAAACCGCGTTGGATTTTACTCTTAATAAGATTGGAAATAAATGGAATTTTAAGTAACAGATTAAGTCTTTTTTGTGGGAGTTTAGAGAGTATACCTAATTGAAATTTGGTATAAATTCTCGGAACGCCAAAAAACATAGTCGGACGAGTATCTCTGAGATTATCCCCGAAGGTATCGATACTTTCTGGAAATGATATCGACCCTCCCCAATCTAAGCATGTACTTTCTACAGCTACTCGTTCGGCAATATGATTAAGGGCGAGATAGGAGAAATATCGATTGTTCCTTTCTTCTAATTTGAGGCTATTAAATTCTCCAGAAACTTCTGACACATTTTTAAGAAGTTTATACGAGTGCATAACACCTTTGGGAGTGCCAGTGGTCCCAGAAGTAAATACGATGGTCCATATATCGTCATCATCAGGAATATATTGGTCTTTTTTGGGATCAAATTCTTTCATTATTTCTTCCCATGATTTTCCTTTATCCACCATTGAAAAGCCTGAATAATGAGGAAACTTTATACATGGCAAATCATTTTTAACACCACTTTTCATTTCTTCCCAGCTTTCTAACTTGCCGATTATTAATAGATCTATATCTCCAAGATCTATTATCTCGCTGAGCGACTCTGCTGTTAAGGTAGCATATAGGGGTACTGAGGTATGGCCAGACATCATTATAGCGAGGTCAGAAATTATCCATTCTCTACAATTTTTTGATATAAGACCGATGTGACTTTTTGGCTTTAATCCTAAGCTATTGATATATGAAGCTAATTTTCTCGCCATGATTCCCGCCTCTTTATAACTATACTCTTCCCATTGGGATCCAAATGGTTGTCTTAAAAAGATATCATCAGCGGCGTTTTTTTCTAAATGATAAAAACATTCTATGAGAGTTAGGTTTCTAAAAGACATAAGATTAATGATTGGTGAAGAATATTACTTCCCTTACAATTTAATGAATTTATCAATTAGGCCAATAATCTTCGTGTGTTATAAGAGTGGCTGTAGTACATTGACATTAAAGCAAAGTATTATACTATGGGTTTTAGCAATTATAGACGTCTTAAGCACATTCCTGGAGATAGAGGTAATTTTTTTACGGGTCATTTCTTTTCTTTTTTAGGAGATGCACCTGCATTGTGGAATCGATTAAAAAAGGAATATGGTGATGTTTTTTACTACAGAATTTTACACCGAAACCATATTGCGTTAGGAGGTATAGATACTAATAAAAAGATACTTGTAGAAGAATCAAAGAATACTGAAAACAAAGAAGCCTGGGAAACATCTTTGAGTGACTTATTTCCTAATAGTCTCATGCTCATGGATGGAGATGAACACAAATACCATAGGAGTATCATGTTAGATGCATTCAAGAAAGGCCCGATGCAGGGTTACATTTCTATAATGCCTTCTATAATAAAGGATGAAATTGATTCATTAGAGGGGGGAAAAGTCAATATGATGTTTCCATTCTTTAAGATGACCACTCTAAAAATGGCAACAAGGGTATTTTTTGGATTGGATGATTCGCATGACCTTCAGAAGATTAATCTCGCTATTTCTGATATGGTCTCTGCATCCACATCTATTCCAATCAATTTACCTTTTACTTCTTATCGCAGGGGCATCAACGGGAGAAATTATCTTAAGAGATTGTTTGCACAACTGATACCAGAAAGGAGAGGCAATCCTAAGAATGATCTTTTTAGTAAATTCTGCACGGCCACTAACGAAAATGGTGATGGCTATTCAGATCAAGAGATAATCGATCATTTGATCTTCGTTCTCATGGCGTCTCATGACACTACTGCTATTACCTTGACCTGGATTTCATACTTTTTGGCAAAACATCCTGAGTGGCAAAATATAATTAGACAAGAAGTCAAAAATGTAGATACCTCAGACTTGCTATTGAATGATTTTAGGTCATTTGAGAAGTTGAGTTTAGTATTAAAAGAAACACTAAGAATCAACCCACCGCTGACAATGGTAGTCAGAAAAACTACACAACCTTTGCAGATTCATGATCATGATATACCTGAAAACACGTTGGTATCATGTATTTTCGAACTTACACATAATGACGAACGAGTATGGAGTGATCCAGAAAAATTTGATCCTGAGCGATTCAACAGAGACCGGAAGGAGCATATGAAATGTCCTTTTGCTTATGCCCCATTTGGTGCTGGGCCTCATCATTGTATTGGCTATTCATTCGCAGAGATGCAGATCAAAATGGTAATAATAGAGTTGCTGAAAAAGTATAATCTTTCTGTTGATCCAACTTATCAAGCACAGATTCAAGATGTTCCATTAAAACAGCCAAAAGATAATTTACCTCTTATGATACATCCTGTGTAAGGTATTGTAATAATCCATGGTCTTAATGAGTTAAATAGTTCAACTAAATATTAAAGTCATATAGAGGCATAGCTACTTATTAGTAATCTCAACAATTTATTAAGCTATGTTTAGATACATTTTATTCCTTGCCCTACTTTTACCTATATCCTGTACTCAAGAATTAGATATGGTACTCGAAGAATCAATAATAGAAGGTCGAATTTTCCCAAATGTTGACGAACAACTTCATCCATATTTTGCACAATTTGAAATTGAAGGAGAGATGAGAGGATGGGATATAGACCTTACTCAAGCGAATATTACTGGAAAAATCGAGCGTATTATTGAAGATGAAGTGGCTGGTATATGTAGATATGGCCATAGGCTAAATCCTAGAGAAATAGTTATAGACTCAGAATTCTGGCAAAGCGCTTCAGAAGAATATCGGGAGTATATTATTTTTCATGAATTGGGACATTGCTATCTATTTAGAGACCATGACGATACTTGCTTAATTGATGGGATATGGTCCAGTATCATGCGAAGTGGAACAGTGACAGGCTGTAGAGACTTCTACAATGGTCGGACGAGGAGGTATTATATTAATGAACTTTTCACAATCAATATGTAGGACTCAAAAATAAAAGGCCCAATTTGCAGGTGCAAATCGGGCCTTTTATGATATGTTGCATGGGTTTATAACTTGGTCATTTTGGAGATTCTTACTTGATCTCCATATATCAACTCATAGATGAATATTCCATTTTCTGGAAGATCACTATAATCTACTTCAAAACTATTATTACCTGCGGCAAAGTAGCTGTTGTTATCATATACCTTACGCATAGAAGCATCATAGATATTCAGTGATACTTCTGCCGAATTAGGTATAGAAAATTTAATTTTTGTACTTAAGTTCCATGGATTAGGAACATTTTGAAAGATAGTAAATGATGATTCTGTTACGAGCTCTTCTGGTATAAGACTTAAAGTGTGAGTTTCATTGTTCTCGTATAGCTCAGAAGTCAATATCTCATTAGTAAATGAGAAGGGTTGATCTGTGTCATAAAGCTTTTCGAAGGTCATTCTTACTATTACTTCTCCAGAATGAATCTCTTGTGGACTGAAGTCATTCCAACTTATTGGAATTATTCCTTGGTTGAGTTTATCGGCAGAAAAGTGGTCACTTGATAAGTTCAATTTTGTTCTACCCATATTGATAAATTTGTAGGCTTCCTCATCGAACTCTAATGCCACCTGTAACCCCTCCAAATTGAGATTGTCAGGGGTCTTTATATTCAACTCTACGTAATTACCAATTTCTATGAGCTCATACTCTAATGATTTTATTTTTTGAGTTCGTGTTGTGATATTAAAGATGGTGTTGTTGATATCTCCAACTTTTATACCCATAAAATCAACCTCTTCATTTTGGTCAGAAATAACTACTGTTTTACCAAAAATATCGCCATTTTCCCATGGGTCATACGGGTCTCTAAATTTCATGTCTGAAGGTACAAACACAAAACTTGTATTGTACTGGAATTCATCTATCTGGCCCAATATCATTTTTCTCAATTCTATTAAGTCAATGGCGTTAATAGAACCATTTGCATCGATATCACCTGCTATAATTTTATATGGACTTTCTAATTCGGTGATACCAAGCATATGTCTTTGAAGCAGGATGATATCTAATGTCGTAATACCCATATCATGGTCATTGTTTTTAAAAGGAAGGATTCGAACTTCCTCTTCTTCTGATATCTCTCCTATTGTGTATTGTCCTACAGCATTGGTCATAACAGACGAATTGCTAAATCTTACTTCTGTATTAGATGCGGGCATACCATCCTCATAAGTCACTAATCCTGTCAGTTCGAATGTGCTATTGCTGCTCGTTGAACTGCAACTTATATTGGACTTATCAAGAGTTACAGCCACCATACATTGATTTGTTTGACCACGACTGTTGGTTACTTCTAAAACTACCATGACTTCGTCGGGATCATCACAACTAAAGGTTATATAATCTGTGTGAAAAATGGTATCTCCCATTTTTTGGGCCGCTATAGATACTGCACTACAGTCGTCGTATGAATTGATATTAAATTCATCAATGGCGACATGATTATTGTCAGCATGTGTCAGACTAACCGAAAGATTGGCACGGCATATGGCCGTTGGTTTAGAATCGTCTATTGTAATAATCACTAAGCTTTCAGTAGCTTTTTGGCCGCATTCATCGACTACAGAAATGGCGACTTCGATCGTATCATTATGGGGAAAGGCTATGGTATCATTTTCGAATACTGTACCGCTAACGGATGAAAATGCAGAGATAATAAAGTCATCGGAGCAATTATCTGTAATCAGAGTGGGTAAGAGTTCTGCGACAGCCACTTTGGTTTCACAGGTATTATCATCAGTGATATACCTTATGGTGTCTTGCATGAAAGTCAATCGAGGTGGAGTAGTATCTATAAATGTGATCGTCTGAAGTGAAGAGTGTTCTATTTCTTCACCATCACAAAACCATTCATAAACTGTCCATTCTCTCTGATATGTGGTAGTACATGCAGTCTTTGTCGTTAATATATCATTGTAATAGGCTCTTACTCGACATTCTTTGAAGTTGTTGCCATAAAAAGATGCCCCACTACCTGTAGGTACTCCAAATATGTATTGACCCATTAATGTTCCACTTCCTGTTGCAAGATTAAGAGATGGGGCAATTAACTGTCCATTGGCTTGTAGTACGTCATTGAGTGTATCACAGCTTATAGATATATCGGGAGGGAACAGTATATCACTGCGTTTTAAACGTTTAATTTTGATGGATTGAGTGCATGTATCAGCATTGCCGCTATGATCGACAGCCCTAAAAGTACGATTGACGCGGGTAGCTATACTATCAGTTTTAGGCAAATCACATGCTGGTTCAAAATTTAAAGAGAGATTTTCTATGCGATCCAAGTCACAGTCACTTACTATGTCTGTAGAATTGTTGAAGAAGAAGAATTCAACACAAGAAAGTGTAGTGTCAGAGCAAGTAATTATAGGATCTACTTTATCTTCTAATTTGAGCGTGGACCATGCTGTTGCTCCGGCAGCTGATGCCATGGGACATCCAGATCCAGTCAAAGCAATTTTGAAAGTATTGTCGATATCTGCTGGACCTAATGGTCTAGTGAGTTCATGATTGTCTTGATCAAAGAGCTGGACTTTATAGGATAAATTGGGAGAGTAATTTGATGTTAGAAAAATTGCAGAACTGCTATCAATATCTAATCTACAGCTAGCAGCCAAGCTCATATTCATATTAATACCAGCTATTGCAGTATCACAGGCAGTTTGAGAAGTGCCTACAGTATATATGCACATGCACCAGATGGTCCATATTATCGGAATCGGTTTCATCAGAGATCCTTAAATAAAGTCAATAAATATGTGGGCTGAGGTTACAATTCAGCCTAACTCATCATACTGTCTAACTGGGAGTTGTGACATTAAGTCTCTGCAAATATATGATAATAAATCGTAATATGTTAACGATTGAATGATTATTTAAAATCTATCGTATAAAAAAAGGAGATGATTTTTCACCTCCTTTTTTTATTACTTTCCTGGACTTCTACTCAAAAATTCGTCATACAATAAGGTATGTCTACTTTCTATAGGTATGTTCCATCCTTTGATAAAGAGATGACTAATCTCAGTTTTCATCTCAAATGGGTCACCGCTACTGACAAAAAGATTGGCAATTTTTCCTTTTTCAATACTGCCATACTCCTTGTCTACTCCAAATATTTTAGCAGGATTGATGGTGATACTTTTTAATGCCTCCTCGATCCCCATACCATAAGTCGCAGCGAATCCAGCATTAAAAGGTAAATTTCTAACATTCTCAGTATCATTAGTCCTAAGTGCTACTAATACGCCAGCTTTTTGCATGACCGAAGCATTGGCGTAATTCACGTCATATCTGACATAGGCTCTACCAGGAATACTGAGTACTGGGCCAGTTATCACAGGAATCCCAGACTCTGCTATTTTATCAGCTACTCTCCATCCTTCGCTTACACCAGTAAGTACAGCATTGACGTTGTTCTTTTTTATCCAATCGAGTGCACTTTCGATGTCTTTATCCTTATTAACTTCTACCATCAATAGTGTCTCCCCTCTATACACTGGGAGAAGGCTCGCGAACTCAGGTTGATATTTATTATGACTACTAATATTTTTACTTTTTTCTGTAGAGTCGATCTGGGCATATAGTTTTAATTTGCTCCACACTTCATCTAATTTTTTTGTAGCCTTTTCTTGTGCCTTTTTGATATCTTCTTCAGATCGTCTATCCCATCTCCCTCTTTTTGCTCCAGATGGAAAATTGAGTATGACTCCCTTAAATCCTGCGTACATCTGATCAGGAGTATAACCATGTAAGTTGATCAGAGATGCAGTGCCAGGAAATAAGCCTCCAGTAGGTTTGGCTATCACATTAGTTACTCCATTTACCCTCGTAACAGGAATAGCAACGGAATTAGGGTTAACAGCTGTCAAAGCTTGCATATGTGGTATGAGATCACCTATCTCATTATAATCGTTAGTAAGCGATACCGCTCCTACTTCAGACATACCTAATTGTGTCCCGCTGTCAAAAAAGCCTGGATATATATGTTTCCCAGCACAATCTATTACCTCAACGTCAGAAGGGTTAAGATTAGTCCCGATATCTTTTATGACACCATCAGCTATAAGCACATCAGTACTATTAAGTGTGCCATCAGTGATAGTATGTACTGTAGCATTCTTAAGTAGTACATCAGAATAAGTAGACTTCGCAACTTGCTGTGCCATTATGCCAGTACAAAAAATGAGATTTAAAACGATATAGTAGAGTGTATTTTTCATTTGTTGTGATTTACTATAATCCTTCATTGATAGAATTAATCTTTAGTAAAATATTCAAAAGCGTCTTGCATACATCTATCGGCCTCATGATGATCCGAAGAGTAATGTATATAAGTAGATATGTCTGATTCTGGATCTATATCCATCCTCATATCATCTTCATCATTGATATCAAATCTTACGATACCATCGACTATTGTCATCTGCGGAATGGCATATATAGAAAGAGGATGTTTATTGAATATCGCGATATCACCCTCTTTCCCTTTTTCTATACTACCTACTCTATCATCTATTCCTAATTGAACGGCTGGATTAATCGTAATCAATCTTAGAGCTTCATTATCAGATAATCCTCCATAGCGTTGAGTTTTAGCCGCTTCATGATAGAGGTGTCTAATAAGCTCACCTGAATCTGAATTGATGGATGTAGTTACGCCATTTTCAGTCAAAATAGCAGCATTATAAGCTGTACTATAGTATACTTCAAATTTATATGCCCACCAGTCAGCAAAAACTGAAGCCATAGCGCCGTAATCAGCTAATTCAGGGGCCACTTTAAATCCTTCATTAACATGCTGAAAACATATTTTATCTACACCATAATCATTAAGTACATTGATAAGCATGAGTATTTCATCTGCCCTATATGAGTGACAGTGAACTATGATCTCTCCCTTCAGTATATCGGCCATGGTCTCCATCTTAAGATCATATTTGGGTGGGGTCTTTGCAGCTCCTGGATTTCTTTTGTAATTATCCCACTGCTCCATATAGACTTGAGCTTTACCAAATCCCTCTCTAAATATTTGTTCTACCCCCATTCTTGTTCTTGGTACAATAGAATTGCCTTCTCCATGCACTCTCATAGGATTTTCTCCTAGTGCAAACTTAATAGTCCTTGGGGCGTCTTTCATCTTCATATCTTCGGGATCAATGGCTCCCCATCTATGTTTGATCGTTTCGCATTGTCCTCCTACAGCATTAGCCGAACCATGCATGGCATGGGAGGTGGTAACTCCACCAGCTAAGGCTCGATAGATCGAGATAGAAAAAGGATTGATAGCGTCTCCTGTGAACACATTTGAAGTATTAGGGTCCGTAGCTTCATTAACTACATCTATACCAATGTGGCTATGTGCGTCGATTATACCAGGCATCACATATTGTCCAGTTGCATCTACTCTCCGGATATCAGTAGGAGCACTAATATTTTTTCCAATTTGAGATATTTTTCCTGATCTGATTAATACATCCGTTTCCTCTAAAACTCCATTAGTGATTGTGATCACAGTGCCGTTAGTGATGAGTATATCTCCAGTCTCCTGGCCTGATATACTGCTTAGAGATAAGAAAAGTATAAATGCTATATATTGTATTTTTTTCATGTCTTTCGTTTATTCTGGGTTACTTACTTTTTCTCCTGTGATAGGGAAACTGCCAAAATCTGGTATGCTAACATTGCCTTCCATAGTGTCCCCATCAAAGGTGAGTTCATTTCCAACAGTAATGCTCATTCCTTGTGTTTTGATCTGGAAGTCAAAAGAGAGGCTGTTAGCATCTTGTTCTATATCGGTTGCCTGCATTTCTTGATCGGGTTCTTGATCTGAGGTAAGGACTATTTCGAATTGATCACCTTGTTTGGTGATTATCATAGTTCCAGTTGGTTCCATACCTGGTATTTCGATAGCGTATTTCCATTTACCAGCTATATCTAAATCACCGTTATCAGCAGATGATTTCTTTTTTTCTTTTACTTTAAGTTCATGCTTTTTGCCATCAACGAATATCATTTTCATTTTTGCTCCCTCAGTAAATATGGTGTCGCTGAGCATGATCATGTTGGCCAATTTACCTCGCTCCAGAGATCCTGTGATTTTTTCTATTCTCAAGGCTTTAGCCGCATCAATGGTCAATGCCGATAAGGCTTGGTCAGAATCAAGTCCATTTTCAACCAGGATCTTAACATTTTCCATCACGTTCTTCGCTTTGACATCCAAGAATGAAAAAGCAAATTCACCATTCATTTCAGCAAATTTTGTCATCTGATCCAATGAAGCCATCCTACTTTCTTTCTTTTTCGCTAATAATTGTTTGGATTCATCAGATAGGTCTTCTTCTTTGCTATCATCTTTTTTAGGAAGATCCAGAGAAAATAAGAGTGGTAAATTATTCTTTTTCACCATACTGAGTCCTTTTGACCCTCTTTTCACTTCACTTGGATAAAGTTCAAATCCCAAATCTTTTTGAAGTCTTATAGCCCGACTAATGTCTAAGGAACTATTAGTTTTGAAAAATACGGGTATATCTTTCTTTATTACTGGGTAAAGGGCTTCAGTAGCTTGATCAGTTTGTGCACGCTTTTTATTTACAGGGTTTAGTTTATATGCACTTTGATGAGCCATTGATAATTCGGCGTTCTTATAAAGTTCTCGCCATTTTGCCATTACTCCAATAGTTGTAGCTGGGAATACTCTGTTACCACCTCTGAATTGTGCATATAATGACATGTCTTTCTGTATTATGCTATTCGCTAAGGATTCGCCCGTTAAACTGACAACAGAACCTTTGCCAGGAAGCATTCTACCTTTAGGGACTACATGTGCTACTGCAAAACCAGCTTCTCTATAGGCTTTCACTGATGTTTCGTCTCCATCAAAAATGCCTTCAATACTTTGTTCTGGAGTTATGCCAGCAACATCGTTGGGAGGGTATCCTGGACGATCTACTTTAGGACGATCATTATTATCATCCTTAGATTTGATCCCTATATGAGAAAGAGTGGCTATAAATGCAGGGTAGACATAGGATGAATCTGCATCAATGATCATAGCGTCATACTCAGGGGTTAGGGATTGGCCTACATTAGTGATTAATCCATCATCCATGCTGATAGATCCAAATATGGGCGCTTGACCAGCTTTAGTGGTAATGTAGGCGTTCTTGATAAAATACTTGTTGGTTACTTCTGGAATATCTGATTGTGACCATATGGATATGGATACCATAATAATCAACAAGGACATCGTTATACGTCTCATTAGATTGACGGTTTTAGTAAAATGAACTAATAAAAGTCGTAATGGATAAATATAATTCTAATTATAGAAAAGGTAGAAATACCTCTAATTTATAATCAAAAGATAAAAATGTTTTTTATAGTGATAGCCCATCGAATGGGCAGGACAGACACAAGGTAAAAAATACATATTATAATAATAATTAATTTGTAATTTAGCCATTTAGAGTTAATTATAGATATGAGGGAACGTAGATATAGTCTGGTTATAATTCCAGTAATAATATTTTTATCCAGTTTTGATTTATCTGCACAAGTATTGCAGAATGCATCTTGGACGGATAGCGTCATGCAAGAAATGACGATTGAAGAAAAGATCGGTCAGTTATTTATGATTAGAGCTTTTTCAAAAAATGATAAATCACACATCCAGTTTGTCGAAGAACAGATTAAGAAATATCATATTGGTGGAGTTTGTTTTTTTCAAGGTGATCCCAAGAAACAAGTAGAATTAGTCAATAAGTATCAAGACTTATCGTCTTACCCGCTTTTAGTGTCTATCGACGGTGAGTGGGGATTAGGGATGCGTTTTCCTGATAAAGCGATCAGCTTTCCTCGTCAGATTACTATAGGAGCCATAAATGACAATCAGCTTATCTATCGTATGGGTAAAGAAATTGGGCGACAGTGTCAGCTTTTAGGGATTAACGTCAATTTTGCTCCAGATGTGGATGTAAATAACAACCCAAATAATCCTGTAATTAATATGAGATCATTTGGAGAGGACAGAGATAATGTAGCCTCTAAGGCATATGCCTATATGAGAGGTTTGCAAGATGCTAATGTGATGGCTTGCGCAAAGCACTTTCCTGGACATGGAGATACGGATGTTGATTCGCATTATGACTTGCCTATCATAGGCCATGATAGATTTAGGCTGGATAGCATCGAACTCTATCCTTTCAAAAAAATGATAGATATGGGTATATCTTCTGTGATGGTCGCCCATCTCCAAGTTCCTGCCTTAGATGCTCGATCTAATCGTCCAACAACACTCTCTGATAAAGTGATATCTGATTTATTGCGGACCGAGTTGGATTTTGACGGATTGATCTACACCGATGCTATGGAAATGAAGGGTGTAACTAAGCACTATGAAGCCGGTATGGCCGATTTGGAAGCCTTTTTGGCAGGTAATGATATAATACTCCTTCCTGAGGACATCCATCAAGGTTACAACAGAATTTTAGAAGCCTATAAGTCTGGGGTTATAAGTGAAGAACGAATTAATGTTAGCGTACGCAGAATTTTAAAAGCCAAAGAAAAACTTAAACTTCATAATCAGTTACAGAAAGCTAATGCAAGTGATATCTATAAAGAATTGAATTCTGACGAAGCGATCAACATTAAAACAGAGATTTATGAAAGAGCAATAACATTAGCTAACAATGAAAAAAAGTTGCTACCAATCAGAAAGCTGAGTAAAGCCTCTTATGCAAGTGTCGCATTGGGAGTTAATAAACGGTCAGTTTTTCAAGAAAGATTAGGATCATATGTAGAAGTGGATTCATACCATATTCCTAAAGAGGGATCCAAAGCAAAGTATACAGAGGTCCAAAATGCAATTAAAGATAAAGATCGTATAATCATTTCTCTTCATGATATGAGCTGGTATGCTAAAAAGAACTACGGTTTAGATCAAGATCAGATTGATTATGTCAATACACTCTCGCAGAGCGCTGATGTTATTTTGGTGGTATTTGGTACACCATACTCTTTAAAGTGGTTTGAAAAAATACCAACTGTAGTTGTCGCTTATGAGGATAATGAAATAAGCCAAGAAGTTGCAGCTCAAGCATTATTTGGTGTGACCGATATCGGAGGCAAATTACCAGTTACCGCCTCATCAAAATATATAATGGGTAAAGGAGAGAGAATTACTGGTTTAAAGCGCATTGGCTTTAGTAGGCCAGAGAGGGTTGGTCTTAATTCTGATACTTTACGAAATATTAAAAAGATCGTAGGAGAAATGATCGCTGAAAAAGCTGCTCCTGGATGTCAAATTCTTATAGCTAAGAATAATCGAGTGGTTTATCATGAGTCTTTTGGTTATCATACTTACGATAAAATAAGAAAAGTCAAAAAATCTGATATATACGATTTAGCCTCAGTTACGAAGGTTATGGCGACAACAATTTCTTTGATGCACTTGGATGATCAAGAGGCTTTTGATCTCTCGGGATACATCAAAGATTATATTCCTGAAGAGGATACTACAAATAAAGCAACGATCCAATATCATGACATGCTTGCTCATGTTGGAGGATTGGTTGGATGGATACCCTTTTACAAGAATACCCTAACGGAAGATAGATCTCCTAAGCCGTCTGATGACTATTATGCCCAAGAGCAATCTGAAGAATTTCCCCATTATGTTACGGACAATTTATACCTCCGACATGACTATCAGGATAGTATTTGGCGCAAAGTGTTTTCATCTAAGTTGAGAGACAAACGAGACTATCGGTATAGTGATTTAGCTTTTTACATAGGCAGTAGGACTATAGAAAATCTATCGAAGATGTCAGTAGACCAATATGCTCACCAATATTTTTATTCACCATTGGGTCTGAGAACCACGACTTTCAACCCTCTCAAAAAAGTGGATAAGAATAGAGTCCCTCCTACAGAAAAAGATACCTATTTTAGAATGTCGACTATACGAGGTACAGTACACGACATGGGTGCGGCCATGTTAGGTGGAGTAAGTGGTCATGCAGGATTATTTTCCAGTGCTCTTGATTTGGGAGTGCTTATGCAGATGATGCTTAATAAAGGATATTATGGGGGGTATAATTACTTATCACCTGAAACTGTAGAAAAATATACCAAGAGACATTGGGCCTCTTCGAGGCGAGGAATTGGTTTTGATATGAAAGAATTGAATCCCGATAAAACCCAAAATATGTCTGATAAAGCTAGTAGGAACACATTTGGGCATTTAGGGTTTACGGGAACAGCTGTTTTTGCAGATCCAGATCATGATATAATCTATATCTTTTTATCCAATCGAACATATCCTACAATGCGCAACAATAAGTTGGGCAAGAATAACTACCGACCTCGTATTCAATCCGTTATTTATGATGCGTTAATTCCTGATACTCACATGGATAGTGGATTAACTTATTAACTTGGAGTTTTTAATGAATGTGTTAATAATTAAATGCCAATTTCATTAACCATTGCTATACGCTACTTATTCGGCAAAAAGTCAACTAATGCCATTAATATTATTACTGCCGTTTCTGTAGTCGGTATTGCTATTGGTACAGCTGCACTTATTTTAATCCTGTCTGTATTCAATGGGTTTGAGGGTTTAATGAGAGGCTATTTGGATACGTTCAATCCAGATTTTAAAATTGTTCCTATCGAAGGAAAATTTTTCTATAAGGATGAAGCATGGATTAAAGAATTAGAGGATATTGATGGCATAGAGGTGGTAACGAGTACCATCGAAGAAGTAGCCTTACTCGAGTATGGGGACAAGCAACAAGTGGGAATTATCAAAGGTGTTGATAGTTCATTTATTAATACCGTACCCATAGAAGACGCGATGAAATCAGGATCAATTAATTTTAAAAGCTCTGAATTTGGGACTTACTGTATAGTGGGTAATGGCGTAAGTAACATACTGAATATCAATTTACAAAATAGGTTTACGCCATTAACCATCCACGTTCCCAACAGAAGGAAGAAAATTATAGATAAAGATTTTAAATCGAGACCATTATTAGTTAGTGGTGTATTTTCCATAAGAAATGAGCGTGATAATCAATATGTGCTCAGTTCTTATGAGATGGTGAGCGGATTATTAGATCTGTATGATAAGGTATCATCGGTTGAAATTAAATCAAAATCTGGCGCTGATCTGAGTAGAATCAAGAGAGATATTAGCTCAATAGTACCGGATACTTATGAGGTCAAAGATCGATACCAACAAGATGAATCTTTTCTTAAAGCTATGACAATTGAAAAGTGGTCTTCATATTTGATTTTTGGATTTACTTTAATCCTTATCATATTTAATGTCATAGGCAGTCTATGGATGATTGTTATAGATAAAAAGAAAGATCTCAGTGTTTTGCAATCTTTTGGAGCTAGTAAGGTGATAATTAAGAGAATCTTTTATTGGGAAGGGGCCTTAGTTAGTCTTTTAGGGTTTTTGATTGGTTTTATAGCGGCATTGATATTTTATGTTTTGCAGAAAAATATTGGGCTTATTACTGTACCAGATGGATTTTCTACTACCAGCTATCCCATAGAACTTCTATGGACTGATGTTTTAATCATATTTGTAACAGTAATTGTATTAGGTATATGTGCCTCAATACCTACAAGCATACGTGCGGCGAAGGTGAGCTCATATGTAAGAACAGAATAGGTATATGAGTTATATTTGCAGGATTTATGGAAGAATGGAAGTTAGATTTTGAGTGGTTGCAAGTAAGGCATCTTATTAAGGATCGGTTTGATCGTGGGGCTTTACCTGATCTTAATTCTATTTTATACCTTATAGGGATACAAGAAGCCAATCTTTCGCAATGCTCATTTACAAAAGAGGAAAAACAAGATTTAATGCATGTTGCTACATGTCATTTATTGAGTAGTGAGGGATACTTTGAGTATCTTGGCAATGACGAGGATGGATGGCCGCATTTTAATCAAATAAGAGTTTTGCCTTATGAAGGGGTAGTGGCGCAAGAAAAATTTCTAAAAGAATGTGTGATTAAATATTTCGAGACATACAAAGATTTAATAAGTCAAGATGAAGAATAATATTTTTTATTTAACAATGATAATGCTCATTATTGTTATGTCCTGTGGGGAGCAAGGAGTCAGAAAGGCACGTATAGAGACAGAATTTGGCAATATAACAGTAGAGCTGTATAATTCTACTCCACAGCATAGAGATAATTTTGTCAAATTGGTTAAACAAGGTTTTTATGATGATTTACTCTTTCATAGGGTAATTAATGGTTTTATGATACAAGGTGGAGATCCGCAAAGCAAAAATGCTGCACCAGGACAAAGATTGGGTTCTGGAGGCCCAGGGTACACTGTACCTGCTGAGATTGGAGCTCCTCACTTCAAAGGTACACTGGCAGCCGCAAGATTAGGCGGGCCATCCAATCCAGAGAAGAGGTCGAGTGGATCTCAGTTTTATATCGTCCATGGTACGAGCCAGAGTGCTAATAGCCTTAAGGCAATGGCGAGCTCAAAAGGTATAGAGTATAATCAGGCTCAAATAGATAAATATGTTGATGTTGGAGGCACTCCAGCATTGGACAATGATTATACAGTTTTTGGAGAAGTTATAGAAGGAATTGAGGTAGTTGACAAAATTGCTGCAGTACAAAAAGATGGAAGTGATCGTCCTATCTCTGATGTGAAAATGAAAATCGTTCTGTTATAATAAAGAATTATGAAGAGTATAATTTGGAGTTCACTGGTATGTGTGATGTTATTGTCTTCTTGTTCTCGAGGCACAATAGATTTTTTAGTTGAAGAGCCTCAGAATAAAGTTGCTCCAGCTCAATACACTTTTATCGACAAGTCTGATGGCTTTGATAAAGTATGGTGGGAGTTAGGCGATGGAACAATAGGAAATGATAGTATCATGGAACACACATATTATTTGTCTGGCAAATATGATATAGTGCTCAAAGGTCAAAAGGGAAAAAAGATTTCCGATATGACTAAACAGATTGTTGTTTCGGCTCCTCAAAAGTGTCTTGTACAGATCGAAACTGATTATGGCAACATGTTAGTAGAATTATATGATGACACGCCTAATCATCGCGATAATTTTTTAAAGTTAGCTGAAGATGGCTTTTATGAAGATTTATTATTTCATAGAGTAATCAATGGATTTATGATTCAAGGAGGAGACCCAGATAGTAGAGGTGCCGAGGCTTCACAGCGATTAGGTGTAGGTGGGCCAGGATATACGGTAGATGCTGAAATCAGTCCTAATTATGCTCATGTAAAAGGTGCGCTGGCCGCAGCTCGTCAAGGTGATGCAGTAAATCCACAGAAGAAATCAAGCGGTTCTCAGTTTTACATTGTACATGGGAAACCTGTTAGTGAAAATCAGTTAACTCAAAATGAATATAGGTATGGCTTTAGCTATCCTGATGAAGTGAAAAAGCAGTACGCAGAGAACGGTGGAACGCCTTTTCTTGATCAACAATATACCATCTTTGGGCAAGTTTTAGAAGGGTTACATGTTATTGATGCAATAGCCGCTGCTAAAACTAATAGAGGTGATAGACCCCAAGAGGATGTTAAAATGAGTGTCAAGGTTATCAAATAAAAAAATATTACAGCAGGAGGTATGTCGCATATACTTGGAATCGACGTTGGAGGAACAGGAATAAAAGCAGCATTAGTTGATACAGAGACTGGTGAATTCATAAAAGAAAAGATAAAATATGGTACTCCAAGTCCATCAACTCCAGCAAATGTTTCTGGAGTGCTAAATCAGCTCATTGATGACTTCGATTATCGTGGTCAAAAGGTTGGATGCGGTTTTCCATCGATTATTAAAAATAGTGTGGTTCATAGTGCGTCTAATATTGATGACAGTTGGTTGGGTGTTGATCTTAAGGAGTATTTCCTGAATGAAGTAGGTAGTGAAGGAGTATTTGTCAATGATGCAGATGCTGCAGGTATTGCGGAGATGAAGTTTGGTAAAGGTCGTGATAGAAACGGTACAGTGTTAATGTTGACATTGGGAACTGGTATAGGCTCAGGACTTTTTATTGATGGCAAATTGGTACCTAATACCGAATTAGGACATCTTACGTATAAAAATTCTGTTTGGGAAAAATACGCATCAAATGGAGCACGTAAAAAGAGAGACTTGTCTTGGGAAGAATGGGGTAAGTGTCTAAATAAATATATCAATCATGTCAACTTTTTATTTAGCCCAGACCTAATATTATTAGGAGGAGGAGTAAGTAAAAAGTTCGAGAATTTCTCGGAGTATATCGAATTAAAAGAATTGGTAACTCCAGCACTAATGCAAAACAACGCTGGAATAATTGGTGCTGCCATGAGCGCCTCTGAATTATAGAATAAAAAAAGGCTGTTTCTTGTCAAAACAGCCTCTCAGTTCTGGTTATTGAATTGAGTATAATTCTTATTTATTTTTAACTGGATCAAAGTAATCGATGATCGATAGAATCTGCTGATTTTGGCTTATATAATCTGGTAAACATTTTAAAACAACGTGCTCCTCATAAGACTCAGTAAGAGCTTCCTCCAATAAGTTGAATCCTGTATTGCGACTGCCTGTATGGATATTAATGATGGCGTACAAATACATCAACTTATAGCTAAATGTGAATTTATCTGCTTTATCAGCAACTATTTTGGCTTTGCCAAAATCTTTTCGCTCTATCAAGAACAATAAGTAATCTTCCCAATATGTGGAGATTTCGAATCCGTTTTCTGCTGCTCTGTTATAGTAGTAGTTTGCTTTATCAAACTTATCCAATTTATGATAGGCTTGAGCTAAGGCATGAAAATATTCTTCTACACTATTTTCAATTGCAATTGCTTTTTTCAAAATTTTGACTGCGCCAACGTAGTCTTTATTCTGTAAGTAGCATTTAGCTAAGAGGTATAAGGCCTCATCACTGTAAGGATCAATTTCGATAGCTTCAAATAGCGATCTCTTTGCATTATCTATATCATTGGTAGAATATTGGCAATTGGCAAGATTCATTAATAGATCAAACTCAGGACCGAATATTCCCAAAGCTTCAGAATAAACATCTAAAGCTTGATCGAATTTTTTCAATTCACAACAATATTCTGCACAGTCTAAATAGCCTGATTCAAATTGTGGATTAATTATAAAGCTATATTCGAGAGCGTCGATTGCTTTTTGATATTCTCCCACACAACCATAAGCACTACCTAAATTGTACCATGCCAAATGATTATAGGGATGTTTATCTACTATAATTTTGTGTAGCAAGATGCTTTCCTCATAATGTTTACTTTGGTCTACACTTTCGTTCATCAAAACGAGGGCTTCCTCATTATTTGGATTGATGATAAGTGCTCTTTTTAGGCATTGAAACATCTGATCATATTCTTGAATACTTTCATAAAAGAAAGCTTCAGTAACGAAGACATCTTGCAAATCTGACTTATTGCAGTAAGTTTTTATCTCATCTAAAAGGACGATCGTTGCGTCATATTTCTTCTGCAGAATGAACACATTGGCTTTGAGTAATTGTAACTCTACCTCATATGGAGAAATTAGCTCAGCCGCATCTATACTATCTAATGCTTCTTGAAGTTGACCTTTTTTAATAAGCATACGGGTCTTTAGATTTCTAAAATCTGAACGATACGCATATTGCTTAATAGCCTTTTCTATAGTATCTAAAGCTCTATCTAGCTCTAACTCATTCTCATAATAGGATATGATGTCGTGATATTCTTTATCATCGAGATATATATTTCTACCCTGATCTATCAGAAGTTCATATTCTGATATCAAACTCAACAGTGTTGGAGACAGTTTAATTCTACTATCCATGTTTTAACTATGTAAAGGGATTATATCCGAGGGCTAAGATAACTAAATAGATCTCTTTGAAAATTTTATTTCAAATTTTTTTTCCACATTCTAAAATTAGAATGATCGTATAAAAAAACATTATATATAATTGATTATCAGTAGGTTATAATTTTAATTAATTAAATATGTAAATTGATTAATAGTCTAACTCCTTAACTTTCATGCTGAAATATATAAGCGTAAAATATGATAAGATATGGGCAAAAAAATACCCGATGACTCAGGGTTCATCGGGTATTTTTACTTCTTTACGACTAATTACTCTTTTTCAGAATTATTTCTACTCCTTAGATTTTTTAGCAAGTCTTCTTTAAATCGTTTATCCAGAGACATCAGTTTTAGAACTTTAGATGGATTCAAGATTTCTTGTAATTGGGTTATATATTCCCTCTTAAGTAAATATTCTCGCTCCTCGAGCAATATAAGCTGTGATAATTGATCAGAGGCTTCACCATCCTGATATATTTGCTCGGACTTTATTATACCATATTTTGAGCTTCGTAATGACTGTTTTTCTTTTTCATATTGATTAAATACAGGCCAAAAGAGTTGAGCTTCTGATACAGATAAGTCCAATTCTTCGGTGATAAATGCTATTCGCATTGACTCTATTCTCTCACTTTTATAATGACGATCTCCATGTTGACCGAATAGGGATATACTTATTGTGGTTATAATTATTATTTGAATAAAACTTTTCATGATCATTCTATTTGTCAATTATATATTCTAAATCTAATTCGTCTATATGGTTTAGAAGATAATCTTCTATTTCTTCTTGAACCAATAATGAATTATCAAAATTGGACATGTCAATATTTAACTCCAAAAGATTCATATGGTCAAGGCTATTCTCCGTTTGGAGATAAGATATGATCTCTTCGTCAAGAGTAGCTTCAACATAATTATTGCTCCAATTTGTCATCCATAACGTCGAACAAAATAGCAGTGCTAACGAAGCCGCGGCTATCAGCTGGTATCTTAAAGCAAATACTTTATGTTTACTTATCTGTGGGTAGTCCTTATCTTTTTTATTAATGATTTGACTATACAGTTCATCAAAGTAATTGGCTGGAATTTCTTCATCAAAACTTTTCTTTGTTTTGAGTAAAGTTGATTGTAAGCTTTTGAGCTCATTGTATAGGTCGTTATCATGATGCCTGTGCTCCATAATCTTTAATATATTGTTCTATTTTTTTAACTGCATGATGAAAGTTCGCCTTCAGACCTCCGACTGAAGAATCAAGAACTTCTGCCATTTCACCATATTTCATTTCTTGAAAATACCTCAAGTTAAAAACCATCTTCTGCTTTTCGGGGAGGCTCTTGATGGCTTGATCTAAAATGAATTTGATCTCATCGCCATTGTAATAATTGTCATCTAAGAATTTATTTTCTAATTGGTTGCTTATTGAATCAATGGGTATTACTTTATTTTTTTCTTTTCTGATAAAGGCCAATGTTTCGTTTACGGCGATACGGTATATCCAGGTATATAACTTTGCTTCTCCTTTAAAAGAAGGAATACCTTTAAATACTTTAATAAAGACCTCCTGAATTATATCGTCTGTATCGCGATGATTGGAGACCATTTTTCTAATTAACCAATATATTTTCTTTTGATATACATCCATCAGAAGCTTAAAACCAGCTTCATGATTATTTTGATCTCGTATCAGAGATAGAATTTTTTGATCAATATGTTGTTCTTCTTTAGTCACTCAATTTTGTCAGTACTTGAACTTTATTTTTTAAAAAAGAGATATTTTCAATTTTCCTTCTTATCCAGATTTAAGATACTCTCTTTAATTTAGATGAGAATTGGGATAATTAGTTTAATACTAATTTTACAATTTCAATTATATCAACATTTTCAATCAGTGTTTAGAGGTATCTGCAAATGTATTTTTCACTTAATAGGTTGGCGCCTCATAGGTATATATCCTCACGAAATACCCAAGAAGATCATAATTGTGGCACCCCATACCTCCGCTTGGGACGTACCATTGGGACTTTTGGTAAAAGTATGGCTAAAAATGGATGTTCAATATTATGTCAAACAAGAGATGTTTAGGGGCCCGTTGAAATTTATATTAAAGTGGACACAAGCCATACCTTTAGATAGATCAGGTAATACTAACTTTGTAGACAGCGTAGTGAGTGATTTTAGCAAAGCTGAAAAAAGAACAATTTTAATAACCCCTGAAGGGACTAGAAAAAGTGTGAAAAAGTTTAAAACCGGGTTTTATCATATTGCTAAAGGGGCAGGAATACCTATTGTACCCATTTCTTTCAACTTTACTAAAAAGGAAATGAAGGTTCACCCTACTTATCATATAAAAGGGGAAGATGCTGAAAAAGAAATTAAGGAAGTAGAAGATATTTTTAAAGGAATTCCAGGCAAGATAAAAGAATACAGTTTTCAAGGATAAACATGTCGAAAAATAACAAGGAAAAAGAATTTTTTGATCAAGCGAAACTTTGGTTAAAAAAGCCCGCCCATTCGTCAGAATTAGATCTTTTAAAGGAGGTAATAAGATATCATGAGTGGAGATACTACGTATTAAATCAACCTGTCATAAGCGATTATGAATTTGACCAACTTTTTGTGCAACTCAAATCGATCGAAAATAATCATCCAAACTTGATTACATCGGATTCTCCTACTCAAAGAGTTTCAAGTGATCTGACAGAAGGACTTGAACCCGTGGAGCACATGGTTCCGATGCTTTCTTTAGACAATTCGTATAATGCTGACGATCTGCGTAAGTTTGATGAACAGGTAAAAAAGCTGGCAGATATATCACTTGACGAGGACATATCTTATTCTGTAGAACCTAAGTATGATGGAGGGAGCGTTGCTCTGTTATATCAAGATGACAAGTTAATCAGAGCTGCGACTCGAGGTAATGGCTCTCATGGGGAAGAGATTACTTTCAATATGAAAACTTTACCCTCAGTTCCATTGAGGGTCCCATTCAGTAGTAGAGGGATATATACAGCAGAAATAAGAGGTGAAGGGGTCATCAAAAAAGATATTTTTGAGCAACTCAATAAGAAACGAGAAGAAGCTGGATTAGCGTTGTTTGCAAACCCACGTAATTCTGCTACAGGTGGACTGCGTATGAAAGACCCTAATGAAACTCGGGCAAGGGGTTTAGAAATTTTTGCTTTTCAGTTGGGATATGCTGCCGATATGGATGATAATGATCAACTTGTTCATATGAATGAGCATCACGATCAGATCAAACTTTTATCAGAATTTGGTTTTAAAGTGCCTAATGTAGATGAAATGATTTGTGAGAATATTGATGCGGTAATCTCAAGGATTACAGCTTGGGAGAAGAAACGTGAGGAGTATCCATATGAGATAGATGGAGCGGTAGTCAAAGTAAATAGTAGAAAAATCCAAGAAAAATGTGGTTCCACTCAACATCATCCTCGGTGGGCCATAGCATATAAGTTTAAAGCAAAACAGGCCACTACTACTTTGTTAGATGTAGAGTATCAAGTGGGAAAAATCGGTTCTATAACTCCAGTGGCCAAAGTGGATCCTGTACATTTAGCGGGGGTGACAGTGTCGTCAATCTCCCTTCACAATGAAGAATTTATTAGATCAAAAGACCTAAGGATTGGAGATAAAATTGTGATAGAAAGGGCTGGTGATGTGATACCCTATATAGTTAAATCTTTAGAGGATCTCAGAGATGGGAGCCAAGAGCCTTTAGATTTTCCTATCCATTGCCCTATTAATACCACAGCAGAATTAGTACCATTGGTAAAGATAGAAGGAGAGGCTGCCTGGAGATGTGTGAATTGTATCTGTGGAGAGCAAGAGCTTCAAAAAATTATTTTTCATGTGTCAAAAGCCGCCATGGACATTGATGGTTTTGGAAGAGCCTATGTAGAGAGATTTCATGAGTTGGGTTGGATTGAGGATATCTCAGATGTGTATAATTTAGATTATGAGCGTATTGCTGAGCTTGAAGGTTTTGGACAAAAATCGGCAGATAATTTAAAATTGGCCATAGATAAAGCGAAGGAGAATCCATTATCAAAACTCTTGCACAGTCTAAGTATCCATCATTTAGGCAAAAAAGCCTCTAAGCTTATAGCTGCTAAGATCCAGACTATATATGATCTATCCGATTGGGATGAAGAGAGGTTCTTATCCATAAAAGATATAGGCCCAGTCGTGGCTAATAATGTCATTTCCTACTTCCGTGAAGAAAAGAATATTGAGCTAATCAAAAAACTTGAGCAATACGGTGTAAATATCAACCAAACCGATGAAGATAAACCGATAGAGGTAGCTGCCGATGCTCCACTGGTAGGTAAGACAATTTTATTCACGGGAAGTTTGCAGCAGATGAGTCGTAGCGAAGCCAAAAAAATAGCTGAAGCGGCAGGTGCAAAGGCGCTAAGCGCTGTGAGTTCTAATCTAAATATATTAGTAGTGGGAGAGAAGGCGGGTTCCAAATTAAAGAAAGCTCAGGCTATAAGCTCTATAGAAATATGGACTGAAGCAGATTTTATTGATAAAGTTAATGCATGATAATTATCAAAACATCAATCAGAAAGATGCGTTAGTTAAAGGTCTTAGTATTTTTGGAGAAGGTAAAATATGAGGCGACTAATTTTAAAAATTGAAAATAGAATAAAATTAAATGCAAAATTATAAGAGCGATGTTGAGGCAGTTGATGCATTAGCGCAGTCCTATCAAGATCTAACACAAGAAATAGGTAAGGTAATAGTAGGTCAAAAAGAAGTTGTAAAAACGGTAATATTATCATTATTTGGAAATGGCCATAGTCTCTTAGTTGGAGTTCCAGGTTTGGCCAAAACATTACTGGTAAGTACGATAGCAGAAGTTTTAGATCTTGAATTTAAGCGAATACAATTCACACCAGATTTAATGCCTTCTGATATTACAGGTTCTGAGATATTAGCAGAAAATCGACAGTTTCAATTTAATAAAGGTCCCTTGTTTTCTAATATTGTTTTGGCAGATGAGATTAATAGGACACCACCTAAAACCCAAGCTGCGCTTCTTGAAGCGATGCAAGAACGATCAGTTACTGTATCAGGGCAGCGATATGACCTTCCTAAGCCATTTTTTGTATTGGCCACGCAGAACCCAATCGAACAAGAAGGTACTTACCCATTGCCAGAGGCTCAATTAGATAGATTTATGTTCAATATTCCACTTACCTACCCGAGCTATGAGGAGGAAATCCAAGTGGTAAAAGATACGACCTCTACTCAGGCAGCTTCTTTATCTAATGTTTTAACTGCTGAGCAAATTCTATTCTTTCAAGGCTTAGTTAGAAAAATTCCAATAGCTGATAACGTGTTGGAATATGCAGTATCGCTCGCTACTTCAACAAGACCAGGTACGGCTAAGGCAGCCTCAATCGTCAATGACTATATATCATGGGGTGCTGGACCAAGAGCCTCTCAATATTTAGTTTTGGGAGCCAAATGTCACGCTGCAATCTCTGGGAAGTATTCTCCTGATATAGAAGATGTTCAGGCTATTGCTAACTACGTATTAAGACACAGAATAGTTAGAAATTATAAGGCTGAAGCTGAAGGAATAACGGAAGAAGATATTATCAATAAACTGTTGTAACACAACTATTTGTTAGATTCATTCATCTGATTAATAGAATATATTGTTAAAGTCAAAAATTAGAAAATTACACATGAGCGAAATTATCAAATATGCAATGGGATTTATGTTATTCTGCATTTTGACTATATCATGTGGAGTTTCTGATCCGGCTAAAGCATTTCAAGCTAGACCTACTGCATTAGGCAAGATGAATGAAATTGTAGTGATTACTGATGACGTTATTTGGAATAGCTTTGTCGGAGATACGATAGATTATTTTTTTGGAGAAGTATATCCTATTACCCCAAGTCCAGAACCAACATTTGATTTAAGGAGATTTGATGTGGGAGATCTTAATGCCCAACCGCTCAAAAGACAATTAAGGACTTACATGGTTGTTGCAAATCTCGGAGATGAAAACTCTGATATTGCCAAATTTGTTAAAAAGGATTTGGGCGAAGAGAGATATCAAAAAGCACTAAGTGACCCTACTTTTAATACTTCAGTAGGTAGAGATAAATGGGCCAATGGACAAATCTTAATCTACGTTTTTGCCAAATCAATGGACGATCTAGCTGCGGCTATAGCTAAAAACTATGAAGGAATAGCAGCGAAAGTTAATGATAATGATGCCGAGCAGCTCTATCAATCGACATATAGTCGAGGAGAGGGTACTGGATTTATCTCTAAAACCGTAGAAAGATATGGTGCTGAGATCATCCTACCAGGAGATTATAAGTTAGTAATGGATGCGCCTGAGGATAATGGGTTGATATGGGTAAGGAGAGATATCAAAGAGAAGGTGATGAATATTGCTGTACGCCAATTTCCCTACAAAGGGCCAGAATCTATATCTAAGGAGATGGTTAAAAATAACTTTGACGCATTTGGCAAATATGTGCATTCAGATGCTGAAGGTTCATACATCAAAATAAATGATGTAGATCTACCGATGTTGAGTTGGGACAAGACTATATCTGGACGATTCGCAAGAGAGTTTAGAGGAATCTGGGAAATGGAAAATGACTTCATGGGAGGTCCATTTTTAAGTTATGTAATAGTCAATGAAGAGGTACAAAAGATGATTCAAATCGATGGATTTATCCTGGCTCCTGGAAAATCTAAGAGGGATATGATGCAGCAGATAGAACTTATAGCGAGTAAAACGAAGTGGTGATTTAGCCTATTAAAACTCCGTGCCAAGAGAAATGGTGAACTTTGGATCATTGATTAAACCACTTTCGACGCCCCAAGCATAATCACCTCTAATATAATGCCCTAAGAGTTGAATTCTCGCGCCAAATCCATAGCCATAGACGAACGTGCTCCGATCTAAATCTACCTGTACTAATATACCTGGTCCTGTGACGGTGGCAGTATTGATGACATCGTTTTCAGAACTGCTAGGTAGCAAACCATGCCAAGCACTTCCTGTATCAAAAAATGCCGTTAATTGAATGTTCCTTAGAAACTTAGATCGTAACTCACTTCGGCTAAAATATTTGATTATTGGAATGCGTAGTTCGGCACTTCCTATGAGATAATTATGACCATTTCTAATGTTGTGGTCGAAACCTCTCAGATTGGGCGCTAAAGTTTTAAAGGCGAAATTAGTATTAGCAGGTACCGGGATATCCTGATTGTATTTAGGAGTGATCCAACCATCTGTACCACCTATAGTATAGAGCATTTTTTCTGAGCCAAAAGACGAGGCCCCTGATGCTCTTAAGGCAATAATAGAATTCTGTAAAAAAGGGATATAATGACGTGCGTCGAAGCCAATAATGGTCGCAAAACCTCTACTCAGATCAAAATCAAAACCATTTTGTATACTAAGGTCAAATCGGTTGATTGCCTGAATATAGGCTTTATACTTAGTGCCATGTCTTAGATTTAAGTCAATATTGAGCGTATTGTCAAAAATATATTCTCCTTTTAAACTTATTCTTTGTTCGTTAGATTGACCAAATTCTACGGCCGCAGGATTTCTATTAAGCAAGAATGTCTTATCTATCCGTAGAGATGCTGTACCTCGCAAACTGGTATAGGTGTCAAATGGATAACTCAAGCGATATAAACCAACCAGAGATTGTTCTCGCAATCGCTCACCAAAGAGTTCGCTACCCTTTTGTCTATGATAAATAGCATATCTTCTGTCGATTCTTTTTCTTTTATCATCCACATATGCGAAAAATTCAGAACCTCTAAAGTCTGTCGGAAATCTCGCACCAAGTGAAACTTCGAAGTCTTCGAAAATATCCTTAGCAATACCTTGGATTAAAAAACCTGTAGGCTGTGCCTCTATCTCGTTATCGATGGCAGTGGTCTCTAAACCATCAAATAAGACTTCATTGTCCACCTTAGTAATAACTTGCTCTATCTTAAATTGACGACGTGAGGCCACAGCACGAGCAGGAATAAATTTGATAACCTTTCTATTTTTATTGGCTCCTGGTATACGTTGATAATTTCTATTGACAATCTTGTAATCTGCATTACTCTCCAACGGCTCTAATTCTTCTGGATCATCATACTTGCTTTGTACCAGTTGCCTATTTAATAGTGTAGTTTGAACATTATCGCTTTGATTAATAGTATTGCCCGGAGCGGATGAGTTAATATCGGAATTAAAAATTTTTCTTAAGTCCGGTTGACTTATGTAAGTTTCATAGGCGGCATTATTGTAAACTTGAAAAACATATGTGCCGTTCTGGGAGATAGCCTCATGATTGATGATATTACGACTGTAGTCTGAGTTGAGATAAGCTCCTCGCCTACTATTTAGATCGAGGATCCATCTATTTTTCATCCCATTATGATCGTCAAGATAGGTTAAGAGATTATCATTGATAAGTCTCGGCTGCTTTTCATTGCGATTGGGGGTATTCGTAAGTTTCAATGCAAATTCTCCATCTAATGGCAGAAAATAAATATCAAAATTAGATGTAGGAAGTATAGTATCAATACGTTCTTTAAGAATCTGAGATTCAGTTCGATTGGATGAAAACAGAATACCATATTGTTCACCGAGTTGCACATAACTGGCATCTATATCGTCATGATAGTCTTCGGTTATAGTTGTAACTCTGCGGTACCTTGAGTGATAGGTATACAGATCAGAAAAACCATTTTCTACTCCACTAAAAAGATATTCATCTTCTGAGATGTAATCTATAGAATATATCCTTTGAAGATTTTCAGGAATGGTCTGCTCTTGATATGATCCATTAGTGAGGTCAACCTTCCTCAAGGTGATGACATCTCTATTTTCATAGGCAATAGTTATTTCAGGACTATAGGGAGACCAAGCCACCATCGGATAGTTGTAGTCCGTTTCTTGGACAGCATTTTTGCTGCCATACTTCATTATAGTTGTTTTTTCTGCAGTATTTAAGTCATACAATACTATTTGAAATTTACCTTGTTGGTTGACAGCATAGATTAAAGATTGACCATCGGGACTTAAAGAAAAGTGACTTTTAGGAAAATATTTTTTAAAACCAAGGTTAATTTTTTCGTCTTCGGGAAAAGGGATATAATCTCTTTCATTTGAGAATTTTTGATCGTAGTATCTTGACCAGTCCTTTTTTAGTTTTTTCATATCAAATCCAAAGACAAATTCAATATTTTCATCCAAGTCATTGCGCAGTCTCATTAGGTAGAGCAAAGTGGTTATAGACGTTTTGCCAAATTTGGTCTCGAGATAGTGCCAGAATGTGTGACCTGCTAGCCTCGGATAGTCACGTGAAAGACAGTCAAAGTCCTTAAATCTCTTTTTATCTAATGACCAGATATCTCTTATTTCATCTTCGATATACGGATCCCATTGACTTCCGGCATAGCTTATGAATCCTTTCTGATACCATTTTGGAATATCCAACTCTGGATCGCTTTCTATGATGCTTTGGAGTCCATTAGGCGCGTACATGCTATTGATATAGACATGGGCGATCCCATTTTTTATTTGTCTTTTAAGATTTTGATGATTGCCATCGAAATACACAAATATTCTACTACCGATTACTTTGGTTTCATCATTCCTTGTTTCGAAGGTCTCTTCTGTTCCGATATTGCTCTGAAGAAGATCAGAGAGATCGGTATATACTATGATCTCTATTTTATCATTGATACGATGTTCTACAATATCCTGAATGTCACTATGTGAATATTCAGCTATTTGAATTGCTGATTGAGCTACATTTCTTCCTTTTCCATACCAATAGACGATAAAATTTTCGGTTTCATATTCCCACCATTTATTGAAGTCGTCATGATATTGAATTCTGTTTTTACCAAATTCAGTTCTTATACTTTGACCATATAAAGATGGGGTAAAGCACAAAGCACTTAAAAATAGAAAAAGTAAAAAAGAGAATTTTTTCATTTACTGTAAAGATTCACAACGCTCAATATAAACCATCTCAATATACTTCTCCAATGATTTACAATACATTTGTATTATGAGAATAGAGAGTTTCACTTACAACGCATTTCAGGAAAATACTTACGTAGCGATTAATGAGTCTACTAAAGAGTGCATAATATTTGATCCAGGTTGTTCTAATCCTAATGAAAACAGTAGGTTTTTAAAGGCACTTGAGGGTTTAGCGCTTAAGCCGGTAAGGCTAATTAATACTCATTGTCATATTGACCATGTATTGGGTAATAAGCTGATTGCTGAGAAGTTTGACTTAAAATTAGAAGCGCACAAAGGAGAAGTTCCTGTTTTGGCTTCATGCGTACAAGTTAGCCAGATGTATGGCATTAAGTATGATCCTTCTCCCCTTATCCAATCCTATATAGAGGAAGGAGATAAAATTATTTTAGGTGCTCATGTTTTTGACATTGTTTTCACTCCTGGTCATTCTCCAGCTAGCTTATGTTTTATACATCATGAGTCTAAGCAAGTTATTGGAGGAGACGTGCTATTTCATGGTAGCATAGGACGTACTGATCTGCCAGGAGGTAATTTTAATACTTTGATATCCAGTATTAATGACAAGTTGATGATACTGCCTGATGATTATACCATTTATCCCGGTCATGGACCATCAACCACCATAGGATTCGAACGAGCAAATAATCCTTTTTTACAGGGTTAAAGCTTATTTTTTTCTGTAAGTCTACTCAACGTATGATGAATAGGCGATATGATTATTAAGATCGATTGAGACTTTCATTTCTGTTGTTGATACTCGGAACATATGGGTTTATTTTGTGTGTAGCGTCAAGTTGTCTACGATAAAGTTACCTACGTTTTCACCCTGAGCAACACCATAGTCTATAGCTGGGCGATAATGGATGCCTCCATATAATCTACTAATTGCAGCTTCTTCAGAAGCATGATAAAAAGATTTAAACTTTCTGACTGGTAGTCCATACTCTAACTCTACTGTATCATCGAAGCTAAAATTGTCCCCAAAAATAGAAGTTAATGCCACTGCTGCAGCCCTTGAGATTACACTATGTCCACTTGTATGCTCTGGAAATGGAGGAGTCTGCAAAGTTGGTATCCAGTCTTCATCTATATATTCATTTATCACCGTTTCTGGTCTAACTAAATTGCTCCTATACTTTTCATCCCAACAGCTGATAAAGCCATCAGCTAATGCTAATGAGGTGAGCGTATAGGCTTCTATAGTTTTGGCAAAATCTGCTTCAGCTTTTTGGCAAGCTAAGGCCGTTATACCTATCCAATGACCACCTGGGGTTATTTTTTTTGTGGCATGCATGACATGACCGGTGACATTCAGTACATAGGGATTACAGTCCCAAAAACTTGCTATCTCCTTTGTTTCTTCAGTTGCATTTTTTACTACATCATAGACCTCCATGGTCTCATTGAAAAATTGAGAACCTTTGGTCATATCAAACGGAGTAGGTGGAGCAGGGACAAACTGCTGAGCAGATTGAATAACAAATGGTCTAATATCATTCCAGTGTGGCTCAATTCCATCCATATATCCTGGAGGCGTCGGCTTCCATTTGGATGGATCACGAGTGACTGAATATTTAGGGAATGTTCGGGTTTGTTTATAGTTATCCCCATCAGAGTAGGCAATCACATGTTGAGCTACAGCATTGCCGTATTCAATGGATCGATTAAATACTTGGTTTGATATACCCTTATCTTTGAGTTCTTGGTGAAGCTTTTCTTTAAAAGCCATAATCTTGGCCTCTGAAAAAATGAAGTGTTTTGCAGTAATTAAAAACGCTTCAAGTGCGGCAATAGATGGGGAAATTTCCTCTTGTGGTAACTCTGGAATGTCTTCAAATTCTCGAATTTGTCCTGCTAAAGAGTTATAGTTACTATTTGTTGCACTGATTACTTCATAAGCAGCAATAGAAGGATAAACATAGTTTCTACTGGCCACGGGCGGAGAGAAAATATCATAAACTATCACGTTTGATAACTCTTTCATGCTATCATGAAAGAATTTTGGATTAGCCAATTCTTTCTCATTTGTCGGAGTTGGTTTACACGAGAATAAAAACAGTGCTGTAAATGATATGATATAATATTTTAACAAAGATTTGAGCATCATGGCATCGTTTAACTGGTTAGTCTTATGGAGCACAAATATTCAATAATTGCTTTAAGTTTTACCAATTTTATTATAAATAAAGTCTTGTAAGCTTCTTTAAACTGTGATAGTGCTACTTGATTTCCTGATGACCAATTTGGTAGAGAAGGTCTTTTGAAATATGGAACCTTTATTTTTAATTTGTTCAATTAAAAAGTTGAAAGCTGTACGACCCATCTCGTGCCCGTTTTGTTCTATAGTACTTAATTTAGGGTTTAGGTTATCTGACAATAAAGAATTAGAATAACCCACAACCGCTAGATCATGTGGTATAGAAAGATTTGCTCTTTGAGCATACTCATAAACTCCAGAGGCAACTTCATCAGTTACAGTGAATATGGCATCTGGTTTAGTATAATTACCAGAAAATAGAATTTCTGTCATTCTAATACCGTCTTGTTTGGTAGCATTCAAGCACGATTTAATTAAATGGTTATCTATAGGAAATTGATGATCGCTGAGAGCGGCTATGTATCCTCTGAATCTTTCTGATGAGATATTACAATTTTCGTCTCCACGGATATGAGCGATATTTTTATACCCTTGCGCTATGAGATGAGACACAGCTGCATATGCTCCGGAGTAATTGTCATGTTGCACATAACTTCCTGTATAATTCTCGAATTTTCGATCTATCAATATAAAGGGTATTTCTCGTTTTCTCAGTAGCGTTATGTTGTTGACTGAATTGGGTTGTCTTGAGGGGCTAAAGATTACCCCCGAAACCAAATGATCGGCAAATTGGTCTAAGATGTTTTTTTCTTTGTTTGCATCTTGGTTCGACTCTCCTATCATTACCATATATTCTCCTAGGTGAGCCGATGTCATGATACCTTTCAAGATAGTCCCAAAAAAGTAATGGTCTACAGATGGTAGTATCACACCTATTATTTTGTTCGCTACGTTTTTCCTTAGTGATACGGCTATGGCATTAGGTTTATAATCTAGCATTTCTGCCACATCTAAAACTGCTTTTTTGGTTTTAGGGCTTATATCATCCTTATCGTTGAGTGCTCGGGATACGGTGGTCACAGAAATATTAAGTGCATTTGCGATGTCTCTTAACGTAGCTCTTCTTTTCATTGTTAATAGAGTTAATATTATCTACATAAACGATAACGGAAAGGTTTGCACTTTTAACGGTATCATTTGAAAACTTAAATATACTCGGGCTGACTTACTTTTTTTCATAAGTTTGTTCGAGACGAGGTGTTTGTTACGATAATTATTTTGTTTACCGTTTAGTAGATCAAATTTAATTTTCGTTACTTCGCTCCGTTTTGTTACATTAGGAGAGAGTCTTAAAATTAATGAGTCTTAATCCCATGAAAAGTTGAACAAATTTTTTAACTACTAATTTATTTAAGTCGTATGAAGAAACTATTTAAGCTGACCCTTGCGGTCATCGCTATGGTTTTGTTCACGTCTGCTCAGACAATGGCACAACGTACAGTGTCAGGAACAATAACTGACTCCGCTGGGGAAGCCTTGATTGGAGCAAACGTTCTTGAAAAAGGAACAACAAATGGTACCATCACTGATTTAGATGGTTCATATTCACTAACAGTAGCTACTGGAGCTACGCTAGTATTCTCTTTTACAGGTTATACAGATCAAGAAGTTGTTGTGGGCAACTCAGGTGTGATCAATATAGCATTAGACGAGGGAGAGCTATTAGATGAGATCGTCGTTACTGGATATGGTAGCCAAAGATCTAAAGAGGTTACCTCTGCAGTTGAGAGTATCAGCGAAGAGGAATTTAACAAAGGACCTATCAACGATCCAGCACAACTACTTCAAGGTAAGGTGGCTGGACTTCAGGTTTACAACAGAGGGGGAGACCCGAATGCTTCGAGCACAATTAGATTGAGAGGAATCTCAACTGTGGGAGCCAACGTGCAACCACTTGTTGTAATTGATGGTATCGTTGGAGCATCTCTTGATAACGTGGATCCTAATGATATCGCTGAGATCAGTGTACTTAAGGATGGATCTGCTGCAGCTATCTATGGCTCGAGGGGATCTTCTGGGGTTATTTTGGTAACCACCAAATCTGGTTCTGATGGAGCTGTTAAGATTTCATACAATGGTCAATTAACTACTTCATCTCCTGTTAATGGGGTACAATCTATGTCCGCTTCAGAATTTGTGGCAGCGGGAGGTACTGACTTAGCTAATTCAACTAATTGGTTGGATGAGGTAACGAGAAGCGGAATGACTCAGATACACAATATCTCTGCATCAGGTGGAGCAGGTAATACAAACTATCGTATTTCTGCTAACTTAAGAGGTGTTGACGGTATTCTTAAAAATTCTGGATTCGACCAATTCAACACGAGATTAGCATTTAATACAAAGACATTAAATGATAAGCTTAAAATTGCTTTCACAACGTCATTCACTAATAGAGATCAACAGTTTGGATTTCAGGAGGCTTTAAGATATGCTGTTACTTATAATCCTTCTGCTCCAATTTTCGGTGCTGATGCGCCATTTGATTTCAATTCAGCGAGATTTGGAGGATATTTCGAATCAGGAGGATTCGATAACTTCAATCCAGTATCAATAATTGAGCAAAATATCAACAATGGTGAAAGAAGAGAATTTAATTATGGTGCTACATTGGATTATAGTTTAACTGATAATTTAACGATTACAGGTAGAATAGCACAACAAAATGTTTCTCTTAATACGGTACAGTATTACCCAACTACTTCATTGTTTAGAGGAAATGCTACCTCCCCAATCAGAAAAGGTTCTGCTTCATTATATGATCAGCAGAATTCATTTGATCTATATGAGGCTTATGGTACTTATTTAGGATCTACTGATGCCATTGATTTTACATTAACAGCTGGTTATTCTTTTCAAGAGAACAACTTTTTTGATAATTTCTTGAGCTTAGGAGATTTTCCTAATAATGGAACAGACTTCTATAATCTTATTGAGACTTCTCAAGATTTATCATTGGTGTCTAATGCTGGTTTAATCGGAGCTGGTAGTAACGCTACAGAAAATGATAGAATTATAGCTTTCTTCGCAAGAGCTAATGTGACTATAGGTAATGGAATTTTCTTGAATGCCTCAGTAAGAAGAGAAGGTGCAACGAGATTAGGTCCAGATAATAAGTGGGGTATCTTCCCTGCATTTGGTGTAGGTGTTGATTTAAACCAATACTTAGATATTGCTTCTGTGGATTTATTCAAAGTGAGATTAGGTTATGGGGAGACAGGATCATTGCCAGGTCAAGTGGGATTAGCACAAGACTTAAGAGCAATAGTTAATAGCCCTGACGGAACGGTAACTACTCAGCCTTCGAGATTAGGAAATCCTAACTTAGGATGGGAATCTAAGAAAGAAACTAACTTAGGAGTAGAATTTGCTTCAGGTAGATTCTCAAGTACTTTAGATCTATATAATAGAGTAATTTCTGATTTCATCTTAAACATAGGTATTGACGCTGCTGTAAATGGAGGATTTAGCTCTCAAATACAAAATGCAGGTCAGTTGTCAACTAATGGTCTCGAGTTAGCATTAAATTATGACGTAGCTGATTCTCCTGATTTTGGATGGACAACTGGTGTTATATTATCATCGTATAAGTCAACTTTGGATGAGTTTAACATCGAAGCTCCAACTCTTAGAGCTAACTTAGGTGCTCCAGGACAGAATGCTACAGATGTAGTTCGAGTGGCTATCGGAGAAGAAATTGGAAACATTTGGGGGCCTGTATTTGCTGGTGTAGATGCAGATGGTGCAATTATGTTTGAGGATGTAAACGGTGACGGAACATTAAAAACTGATCAGGGTCAAGCTCTTGAAGATGATGCGGATTTCGCTGTTTTAGGAAACGGTATTCCTGATTTAGAATTAGGTTGGACTAACCAAATTACTGTGGGAGATTGGCAGATCAATGCATTCTTCAGAGGTGCTTTTGGACATAGTTTAGTAAATACATTCAGAGCTTTCTATGAGCCAAGAATTGCATCACAGTCTAACTATAACTATGTGAATACTTCATTAAGCAATCCAGATGTTACTTCTGCAAGATTTAGCTCTCTATATGTAGAAAAAGCTGACTTCTTCAAGTTAGACAACTTAACGGTAAGTAGATCTTTTGATGTATCTGGATCAAGTGCTTTCGAATCAGTAGCACTTTCACTAAACGTAAGAAACCCATTCGTAATCACAAGTTACACGGGTACAGATCCTGAGCCATCATTGGTTGATACTGGAGCTTCTGCTAACGGTGACGGTGGTGGAGGATCGGATGTTCTTGCCCCAGGTTTGGATAGACGAAACAATTATTTTTCATCAAGAGCGATCACTTTTGGTGTAAATGTTAATTTCTAAAAATTTAAATAGTAAGAAAATGATGAATAAAATATCAATTCTACTAACTCTTCTTTTCTCAGTGTTAATGGTAATGTCATGTACTGACTTAGAGGAAAATTTAGTCGGTGAGGTAACTGAGGATATTTCTATCCCTGGTTTCGTTGTACCTCAAGTTAATGCCCCAAGTCCGGGCGGACAATTAGCTGGAGCTTTCGGAAGACTAAGAGATGGTTCTGCTGGACACTTCGGATACTATTCAGTACAAGAGCTTCCAACAGACGAAATGGTTATTGGTGCTAAAGGTGGTGACTGGTTTGATGGTGGTATATTAATACAACTACATCAGCATACTTTTGACCCTACACACCCAATGCTAGAGAATACTTATAACCAAGCTTATGGTGGAATCAATGCCTGTAACGAGTTACTAGCTGGTGGATTAGATGCCAATGGGGAGGCTCAGATTAGAGCACTTAGAGCTTATTTCTACTATAGATTGGTAGATTTATTTGGTAATGTTAAGATAGTTACTCAACCTGGTGTTGATGCTCCTCAATCGAGTAGAGCGGATGTATTTGCTTTCATCGAAAGCGAATTATTGGCTTCTTTAGGTATTACCGAAGTTTCTGCTGGAATGGATCTTTCTGGTAGTGCTTTAGGCACCAGCTCAAGTGAGTATAGAATGAACAGATATGGAGCTTTAGGTATATTAGCTAAGTTGTATCTAAATGCTGAGGTGTACACTGGAACAGCTATGTATGAGAAAGCAGATGCGGCTGCAAGTTATATCATCGATAGCGGTGTATACAGCCTTTGTGGTGCTGGATGTGCTGTAGAAAATTTGGGTAAAAGATCTGACGTACCTTCAGATCCTGATATGTTAGAAGGATATGCAGCAGTATTCGCTCCTAATAACTTTGGTAATCCAGAGAACATCTTTACAATCGAGTTTGCAGAAACTGGTGGTGGAGGAATGAACTTCTCACAGATGAACCTTCACTATGAGTCTCAATTCACTTACAACTTGTCTGACCAACCATGGAATGGCTATGCCACTTTAGAAGAATTTTACAATTCTTATGAAGATGGTGATGCGAGAAAAACTGCTAACTTCTTAGCAGGACCTCAGACAGATTTCTCAGGATCAGCAATCTTGGATTTCGCATTTGATGATGACAATATTGTATTGGATTATACTCCTCAATTAAACGAGTTAGCACCTAACTACTTCAGAGAAGCTGGAGCAAGACCTGCTAAATTTAGTTACAAGATTGGTGGACGACCTGATATGGACAATGATTATCCTATAGTGAGATTAGGTGATGTATACTTGATCAGAGGAGAGGCAAGAGCGAGAGCTGCGGGTGATTGGAATCTTTCTTTGCCGGATGTTAACACGGTTAGAGCAAGAGCAGGAGTTTCTGCTTTCAGTTCTATAACTGCTGATGGATTCTTAGCTGAGAGAGGTAGAGAGATGTTTGCTGAGTCTTCAAGAAGAACAGACTTAGTAAGATTTGGTAAGTATAATGATGCTTGGTGGGAAAAACCAGTTTCTCCAGAGCATGTTAATATCTATCCTATTCCATTCAATTCTATCCAAGCGTCTAATGGTACGCTTAGTCAGAATCCTGGATATTAATAGAAAATATATCTTTTGATATAATATAGGGTTGCCTTCTGAGGCAACCCTTTTTTTTACTCATTAATGAATTCATCTAAGCCATATATCTACGCTGTCTTCTCAGTCTTCTTATTGCTATCATGTAGCACAGAAGAGCCTTATTTATTTAATAGAATAGAAGATTCGGGGGTAGATTTTATCAATGAACTTAATTATACTCAGGAGTTAAATCCTTATACTTATCGCAATTATTATAATGGTGCGGGCATTGGTATTGGAGATTTGGACAATGATGGCTTAGACGATATTTACTTTACGGGAAACCAAGTCGATAATAAACTTTATAGGAACAAGGGCGATCTACAGTTTGAGCTTATAGAAAGTGAAATCTTAAAATGTGCAGGTAGTTGGAGCACGGGGGTTAGTATTGTTGACATAAACGCCGATGGGTTAAAAGATATATATGTATGTAAAGCGGGTCCACCCTCGGGACCTAATAGATCCAATCAACTTTTTATTAACAAGGGAAATTTTCAGTTTGAAGAAAGGGCAGCAGATTATGGTTTGGATGTCATGGGATTTTCAATTCATGCAAGTTTTTTTGATTTTGATCGCGATGGCGATTTAGATTGTTATTTATTGAATAACTCTATAAGATCTGTTGGTGGATACGACTTAAGAGAAGGCCTAAGAGAAGTATCATCCGATCAGGGTAATAAGTTATTAGTCAATGAAAATGGAATATTTGTTGATAAATCCGATGAATTGGGAATATATACCAGTGAAATTGGATTTGGTTTGGGCGTAATTACCAGTGACCTGAATAGTGATGGTTGGATTGATATATATGTAGCCAATGATTTCTTTGAAAGAGACTATTATTATATTAATCAAGAAGGATTGCGATTTGAAGAAGTAGGGGAGGAATACTTTTCGTCTTTTTCATTAGGTTCAATGGGTGCTGATGCTGCCGATATAGACAATGATGGTGATCAAGACATCCTTGTAGTAGAGATGGCTCCTCAATCTTTAGAGAGGAAAAAAACTAAGGCAACTTATGATAGTTGGGATAAATATCAGCGTGCCGTCAAAAGCGGGTATTTCCACCAGTTTCCGCGGAATATGTTACATCTTAATGAGCAGGACTATTTTAAAGATGTTAGTAGAGCAAAGGGGTTACAGGCTACAGAGTGGAGTTGGGCTCCGTTAATATTTGATATGAACAATGATGGTCTAAAAGACATTTTCATCAGTAATGGAATCGGAAAAGACTTGTTGGATAGAGATTACTTGGCCTTTATGGCCAACGAACAAAATGTGGGTAAGCTTATAAAAGATAATGCCCAAAGTGGACTTAAACAGCTTATTGACATTATGCCTAAAAGTCCTGTCAATAACGCATATTTTTTACAATTGTCTAATGGAGAATTTGAAGAGCAAAAAAAGTTGATTGATCGTCTTCCAGCTACTATAAGTAATGCTGCTGGCATATCGGACTTAGACAATGATGGAGATTTTGATCTAATTATATCCAATGTTAATTCAGTAGTAAATGTGTTGGAGAATAATTCTGAAGAGCCTGGGAAAATAATTAAGCTTAAAAAAGGTAATTCAGATGCATTGGTTATCGGAGCAACTGTAACGGTATATTCAGGAAGTCAAAAGGTAGTGGAATTGATTAATCCTTACCGAGGTTTTCAAAGTACCGTGACCACTGATATCCTTTTTACGAAAAGTGATTTTATTGATTCTATCCATGTATTATGGCCAACAGGTCAGATCGAAATGTTCAGTGATGATTTAGAATCAAATATGATAGAATTAGTTTTTGGTTTGGGCAGGGAAATTCAATCTCTGGATAAAAAATTGGGCAAAAAACAATTAACTATTCTTGAATTGGATTCTATAACGTATAGCTATAGTCAAAGGCAGTTCAATGAATTTAATAAAGAAAAACTTTTGCTTCAAATGTCTCCGACAGTGGACCCGTTGTACATTTATGATCAAAAGGACAATGTAATGATGATTGGCGCACCTCAAAATCAATCATTAAAGATTTATGATTTAGATCAAAATAGTTTAATCGGGGATCAAGCTGATTTTCAAACTTCTTTTAGAGCTCATACATCAGATATGATGTTCATAGATTATGATAATGATGGAGACCAAGATGTATACGTCGCTCACGGTTCTCGAGTTTTTTCACAGTATTCTGCTGAATTAAATGATGTTATTTATGAGAATTTGGGTAATAATAGATATCTAAAAAGGCCTGATCTAATTTCATTTCCAAAGGCTATGTTAACTGGGGCTGTGGCAAGCGGTGATTTAAATGAAGATGGTTATGATGACATAGTATTAACAGATCAATTTACCGATGATATTTATGGTGAGAGTAGCACAGTTTATTACTATCAAAATGTGGCGGGAGAAAAATTTGAATTGGTTTCGACTTATAGTCAAGCGGATTTTGGTGTGTCTCAGTCTGTGGAAATAGCTGATTTAGACAAGAATGGAGATTTAGATATAGTAGTTACTGGAGAATGGATGGGGATCGAAGTCCTAAATTTAAGAGATGGCACCTTGGTCAAGAGGACGGAGTCATTTGCTTTAAATAGCTATAGGGGTTTCTGGAGAGATATACATATTATAGACATAGATCATGACGGGGACTTGGACATAATAGGTGCTAATCAAGGAGTCAATTCAGTGTATAATAGTGATCATAAGATGTTCTTGAATGACTTTGATAAAAACGGTAGGAGAGAGCAAGTTATATCACAAAAGATAGATTCAAAAGATTACCCCATATTGGATTATGATGAATTAGTTGCACAGATACCAGTGATAAGAAAAGCCTTCAGATTCTACAAAGATTATGCTAAAGCTTCTATGAATGAGCTCTTTAGTGAAGACATATTGAGTTCTTCAATAGTGTATGGACTTGACGAGCTGAGATCAGGATTATTTTTGAATGAAAATGGGATTTTTAGATTTATACCCTTTCCAGATGCAGTTCAACATTCCTCAATGCATGCTATAGAGACTGGAGATATTAACCATGATGGAAGTATAGACATCTTGATAGGGGGTAATCATTATTTATACAAACCTCAATTTGGCAGAGACGATGCCTCGCAGGGTCATGTGATTTTAGGAAACAGAGAAAGCGGCGATTATCGGTTTAGTGATTGCTTTAATATGGGTATAAAAGGACAGATAAGGAATATAACTCAGATTGCTGAAGATGAGTATTTAATCGGGGTATCAGGAGAAAATATTAAAAAGTATAAGATTAATTATGATGAATAGGTTAGGCTTATTAATAAGCATCATAGGAATTTTATGTATATCGTGTAAGTCGGAATATGACCAGTTGGTTAGGTCAGAGTTATCATCTGGAGTAGTTTATGAAGAATTGATATTAGGATTAAAAATGGGTCAGTCTCAAAAAGAGTTTTTTGGGATCTGTTGGAAACTAAATGAACAGCAATTAGTCAGTCATGGTCCTAATAACGAGAACGTGCGATATGTGATGAAAAAAGAGGAAATTGATGCTGACTCCAATACGGTTGAAATGTTGTTTTACGGCATATTTGATGAAGAAAGAGTTATGCGTGGGCTAAAAAAGAAAATCTCTTATCTACGATGGGCCCCATGGGCAGAAGACTATCATGCTTCCGCATTAATACCCAAATTGCAAGATTATTATATCAGAAAATTTCCAGGAAATCCATTCATCAAGGTCGATCTCGGCCTTGAGAAGATTAGTACGTATGTCAAGGTTGATGGCAATAGGCAAATATTGATGTACCCTATTGACTCAAAGGATATTGTCGTGAAAATTGAAGATTTGAGATATAAAATGGATTAATAATGAAAATATTTTCTAAAGTTGTCCTACTCTATTTAGCCATAATCCTATTAGTAATCTGCTCGGGCTGCAGAGATGCTAATAAAGATGCAGAAAAAACAAACGATCTTTTCAAACTATTGGATAATGATCGGATCGGTATTGATTTTATCAATCAACTCAGTTACGATAAGGATTTCAATGTATATAAGTATCGGAATTATTATAACGGTGGAGGGGTAGCCTTGGGAGATATTAATAATGACGATCTGATTGACATTTATTTTACAGCTAATCTGACAGAAAATAAGCTATATCTCAATAAAGGAAATAATCAATTTGAAGATGTAACGAGTCGTGCTGGAGTGGGAGGAACCCGCTCGTGGTCTACGGGAGTTACGATGGTTGATATTAATGCTGATGGGCATTTGGATATATATGTTTGTAATTCTGGAGATATCAAAGGAGGTAATAAGGCCAATGAACTTTTTATCAATAATGGAGATATGACTTTCAGTGAAAAGGCTGAAGAATATGGATTAAATGTGGAAGGCTACTCAACACATGCTTCATTTTTTGACTATGATAAAGATGGAGATCTTGATGTTTATCTATTAAATAATTCATATCAGGCTATCGGCAGTTTTAATCTTCGTACCAACGAAAGACCTAATAGAGATGACAAAGGAGGGGATAAATTGTTGAGAAATGATAATGGTATATATAATGACGTAAGTGAATCCGCGGGTATCTATGGAAGTGTCATTGGATTTGGCTTAGGAATAACTGTAGGAGACGTGGATAATGATATGTGGGAGGACATCTATGTGTCAAATGATTTTTTCGAAAGAGATTATTTGTATATCAATCAGAAGGATGGCACATTCAAAGAAGTCTTATCTGAGAGAATTGGTTCTATCAGTGGAGCCAGTATGGGCGCTGATATGGCTGATATAGACAATGATGGTTTTGCTGACATATTTGTTACTGAGATGCTTCCTTCAGACCCAGAGCGTCTAAAAGAAGTAACGACCTTCGAAGACTGGAATAAATATCAATACAACGTCAACAATGGTTACCACCATCAATTCACACGAAATACACTACAATACAACAACGGTGATGGTACTTTTAGCGAATTAGGGAGATATGCTGGTGTTGAAGCCAGTGACTGGAGCTGGGGCGCATTATTTTTTGATATGGATAATGATGGATTAAAAGATTTATTCGTGGCTAATGGAATATATCAAGATTTAACTAATCAGGATTATCTGCAATATGTAGCTAACGAACAAGTCATAAAGTCAATTATCAGTGACGAAGGAGTCAATTACAAGGAGTTAATTGATATCATACCTTCTAATCCTATCCCCAATCATTTTTATCTAAATCAAGGCGAACTATCTTTTAATAGAATTAGGCATTCAGACATAGACCTGCCCACATTCTCCAATGGGGCAGCATATGGTGACTTAGATAATGATGGGGATCTTGATCTGGTCATCAATAATGTTAATATGTCCCCCATGATTTACCAGAATTTGGCAGAACAAAATAAATCAAATTATATCACCATTGAATTAAAACAATTTGACAGGAACGTCAGCGCTATTGGAGCAAGAATAGAAGTTACTTCGGGAGATTCAATTCGAGTATCTTATCAGGTACAACCCGCACGAGGATTTCAATCCAGTACAGATGTCAAATCAGTTATAGGGGTAGGTCAGGCCACAGCTATAGATGTTAAAGTTATATGGCCAGATTTATCGCAAAGCAGCCAAGTCAGTATACCAGTAAACCAATCAATAGTAATCAATAAAGAAGTTATTGATAATAATAAGTGGAATAATAAGATAGTACCAACTGATCAGATATTTGAGGAAGTACTCATGGTCAATCATGTTCACAAAGAAAATGGGTTCAATGATTTCAATCGTGAACGAATGATTTATCATATGATGAGCAATCTTACACCAGATATATCTATAGGAGACTTAGATATGGATGGAAAAGAAGACTTAATAGTCACTGGATCAAAAGGCGATCGTACTGCTATATATTATAGTTCCTTAGGGACATTTAAGACACCGAGTTTTTTAGTAGATCGTCCATCAGAACAAGAGCACACTTCAACACTTATATTCGATGCAAATGGAGATGGATTAAATGATATCTATCTCTGTAGTGGTGGAGTTGACGTTAGTCCTTATTCGCAATCGCTTTTTGATGAATTATGGATTAATAAGGGCAATAAATTATTTGAAAAAACAAAACAGCATCTTCCCAACAGTGAGGATAATATTAGCTCTTCAATAGTAGTAGGTTCTGACTATGATGCCGATGGAGATATAGATCTATTTATCGGAGAAAGAGTAAAGATTGGTAAGTATGGTGCTACTTGTAGTGGCTACATACTACAAAATGATGGCCAAGGTCACTTCAGTGATGTAACTCCTGAAATAGCACCAATGCTTAAGGATTTTGGGATGATCACATCTGCTCAGTTCGTAGATCTTGATGGAGATTCTCATGAAGAATTGGTCATAACAGGGGAGTTTATGTCTACTCAAATATTCAAGTATACCAGTGGGAAATTCCTAAAAATCACCTCGCAGGGATTAGAATCACAAGGCTGGTATGGTGCAATGAAGATAGATGACATTAATGGTGATGATCTCCCAGATATTATTTTAGGTAATCATGGATTGAATAGCAGATTTGAGGCCAGCGAGACAGCACCTATTAAGTTATATTTCAAAGACTTTGATCAGAATGGATTTCCAGAGGGGATCATGACTAAGTCAACTGAGGCAGGTGATTATCCTTATGCCCTTCGACACAGCTTAATCGATCAATTGAAATATCTCAAAAAAAGATTTCCTGATTATAGTTCATATAAATCCGCAAGTATTCAGGAGATATTTACTCCAGAAGAATTGGAAGGGGTCAAAGTGTTAAGCGCCGATAACTTGAAAACCCAAATATTGATAAATAAGGGTGAATTCAATTTTGAGTCTATAGATATCCCATATCAAGCTCAACAGACTCCAATCTATGCTATTGCTACTGGAGATTTTGATAGAGATGGAGATACGGACATAATAATGGGAGGTAATCAATATAAAGCATTACCTGAAGTAGGTATATATGATTCGTCACTAGGTATTTTTTTGGAGAATATCGATAATGAATCTTTTAACTATTTGGATCCTAATCAATCAGGCTTAAAGGTTAAAGGTGAAATAAGAGATATTGAAGTAGTTGATAGCACTGTACTTATAGGTAGAAATGATAACTCCTTGGTTACTTTAAAATTTTAAGTACATGAGGAATATTTACTTTATTTCTTCTATTCTATTAATACTCCTGATATCATGTCAATCTGATGAGAATAGAGAAAACTCGTTGACTCCATTCGATTTATTAGATCCTATAGAGCGAGGCATTGACTTTAAGAATGAACTAAACTACACGGATAATCAAAATATTATTGATTATCTGTATTACTATAATGGTGGAGGTGTAGCCATAGGAGACATCAACAATGATGGATTAGAAGATATAGTTCTTACCGCTAATCAACAAGCAGATCGATTATATCTTAACAAAGGAGATCTACGATTTGAGGATATTTCTGTTGCTGCGGGTATAAGTCAATTGAATAATTGGTCCAGTGGCGTTGTAATAGATGATGTCAATGGTGATGGATGGAATGATATATATATCTGCAAGGTGGCTCTGGTAAGTGACATTCCAACTCATAATGAGTTATATATCAATCAAAAAGATGGCACATTTATCGAATCCTCTAAAGAGTATGGATTAGACTTTTCTGGATATTCGACTCAGGTATCATTTTTTGATTATGATAGAGATGGAGACTTGGATATGTATCTCTTGAATCACTCGGTGCATAGTACAAGAAGTTATGGCTCTACAAAAAAAAGAAATGAACCTGATCTTCTATCAGGAGATAAATTATTTCAAAACCGACTTGATGAATCTGAACAACAATTCATTGAAGTTACCCAAGATGCAGGGATTTATAGTAGTGCATTAGGGTATGGATTAGGTCTTGTCACAAGTGATATCAATGATGACGGTTGGGTAGATATATATGTGGGTAACGATTTTCATGAAAATGATTATTTCTATATCAATAATGGAGATGGCACATTTACAGAGTCCATAGAACAATATTTTACGCACAATTCTCAATTTACTATGGGGGTTGACGCTGCCGATATTAATCAAGATGGAACAATAGACCTATTTACAACGGACATGATGCCATTTGAAGCGGAGATCTTAATGAAATCAGGAGGCAATGACACAGAACAGATTAAAAAGATCAAGGATGACTTTGGATTTTTGAGACAGTATTCGCGTAATATGCTGCAGATTAATCGAGACAATAAGGTTTTTTCAGAACAAGGTAATATGACCAATACCTTTGCATCTGATTGGAGCTGGTCTGTCTTACTGCAAGATTTTGATAACAGTGGGACAACGGACATATTTATCTCTAATGGTATCTATAAAAGGCCAAATGATTTAGACTATATAAATTATATTAATACCCCCGCCAATAGACAGCAAGAGGAGGAGTCCGACGACGAATATAACCGTAGGTTGATGGATCAAATGCCTACACTTAAGGTTAATAATCTTTACTTCTCGCAAGAGGACAATTTAAAATTCAGTTCAATAGAGGTGTCCAAAATTGGAACACCAACATATAGTAATGGGACTGCTTATGCAGATTTAGATAGAGACGGTGATCTGGATATTATTGCTAATAATGTGAATGAGAATATAACAATAATGGAAGGCTCAGGAAAGGGCCATTTCATTTCGTTTGATGTAAATGGTTCAAAGAACGCTAAGATAGAAATACACTACAATGGGCTACGCCAGACTAAGGAGTATACGACCACTCGAGGATATCAATCCTCATGTTCTCACTATGTTCACTTTGGTTTGGGCAGTGAAGTAGTAATATTGGACTCGGTTGCAATTACTTGGCCTGATCAAACTATCCAGATGATGTATGATCTTCCTATTGATCAATACCATGAAGTTGTCAGAAATTCAGAAATTCAGAAAGTAATTGCTACTAAGCAATCCAATAGCGCTCTAAGGATCCTACCGATACGCCATAAAGAGAATAGTTTTGATGATTTTGATAATGCCCCACTTTCTATTCTCAGAATGTCAAGAAGAGGTCCTGCCAGTGTTTATGCTGATTTTGATCAAGACGGAATTAAAGATTTATTCGTAGGAGGATCAAAAAATCAAGAAGCTCAATATTATAGAGGAACCAATGACCTCACTTTCCAAAAGATAAATATCCCGGCTTTTAAAAGTGATGGATATCATGAGGATGTGGATGCAGCATTTTTAGATTTTGATCAAGACGGATTCCTTGATTTATATGTGGTCAGTGGAGGCAATGAACAAAATGAATTATCTAAAGGCCTGCAAGATAGATTGTACATTAACAATCAGAAAGGGGGCTTCTATAAATTAGATATCTCCCTTCCACATACTAACGGGTCTTCAATATCGGTGGCTGATTACGATGATGATGGATATCCAGATATGTTCGTTGGGGCTAGTAATATCCCAGGAGTGAGCGGATTGAGCCCTATGAGCTTTGTCATTAAAAATGTGAATGCTCAAAGGTTAGAAATTGTATTTAAGGATCGTATGGGGCAAGTCACAGATAGTAAATGGGTTGATTTAGACGGTGATGGCTCTACAGAACTATTAGTGGTAGGACACTGGATGCCCCTTAGAGTTTTTGGTATGGATGAAAATGGAGAGTTTGGAGAATTGACTCATCAGTATCAAATTCCAGAAGTAAAAGGATTATATGAATGTGTAGAGGTGGCCGATATTAATGAAGATGGTCAAGCAGATTTTATATTAGGCAATATTGGTCTAAACACTTCATTATCTTTTTCAGATCATGACAAAATTGAAATGTACACTGGAGATTTTGATAATAATTCTTATTTGGAATCAATCATTTTTCATTCCTATTTCGGTATTCCTGTACCATTTGCTAATAAGATGACGATACAAAGTCAAGTTCCTTCGATTAAAAAGAGTATCAATACCTACAAAGACTTCAGTGCTATTAGGAACATAACAGACTTAGTTGGGGAATTAGATTTGATCAAGCAAACCAAATCTATTGATCAATTAGCATCGATAATGGTCTTGTCTTCTGAAACTGGTTATAAAGTGGTTACTCTACCACGTCAATCACAAAGCAGTTCGATTAATGATTTTTATTGGGATGAGCAAGGTAAAAATCTCTACTATGTGGGCAATGATCAATCCTCAAGTCATAGTCTTGGGCAAAACTTATCCAATCCAGGTGGAGTTCTAAGTAGATATGATCATGAGCAAGGTCAATTTTTGAGGCATGATTTTATCAATCTACCTATTAATACCGTGGCCAAAAAAATTATAAGAGTATCTGATGACACTATGCTGATTATCAATAATGATGACCTACAGTATATTCTTTCACTATAGCTGCTGTATTTTTTAGAAAAATCATTTTTCTTTGAAGCATGAAATATTTGTGCTTAGTTTTCTTATTATCAATTGCCTGCTCCGATGCTCCAGTTGATCCCAATCCAACTCAATCAGATTTACCTCAATTATCTATATTGGATTCTCAGGTTACAGAGTCTTCGACTGGTTCTGTATTGAGTTTTGATATTAGGTTAGACAATCTCAGCGAAACGGATATAGTTGTGGACTTCGCAGTGGAGGGGGTAACAGCTGAGCCAGACATTGATTTTGAAAAATCGAATAGTAGTGTTACAATTCCTGCAGGGTCAATTAAAACTACTTTGGATGTAAGAATTTTGGATGATGAGATCAAAGAAGTTGAAGAAAAGATACGTGTAACGTTAAGCAATGCCCAAAATGCCACTATTAATGATGCAGTAGCATTTGGAATCATCAAAGATGATGAGACTTCAGAATTTTTAGACGATGAAGGGTACATTACCTCATCAGCTCATTATGGATATAATGTAGTTTGGTCTGAAGAATTTGAAGAAGGGCCCATCAATACAGATTTTTTCAATTTTGAACAAGGCGATCATGGCTGGGGCAATAATGAACTTCAGAATTATACAGATAGCAGAGATAATTCCTTTATTGAAGATGGAAAATTAGTAATTCACGCAACAGATCAGGGAACGTCTGCTTATTCATCCGCTCGAATTACAACCAAGGGTAAAAAGGAATTTCAGTTTGGACGAGTCGATGTTAGAGCGAAGATTACAAAAGGGCAAGGGATATGGCCTGCAATTTGGATGTTAGGACATAATATAGATGAAGTAGGCTGGCCAGCTTGTGGAGAGATTGACATTATGGAGAATGTTGGTCATGAGCCTAAAATTTGTCATGGTACCGCCCATTGGGGTCCTCAAGGAAGAGGATTCAGTACTTTCAAAGGCAGTTCTTATGGTATAAGTACAGATTTTTCAGATCACTTTCATGTCTTTAGTATAGTTTGGGAAGAAAATAAAATTGATTGGTATATAGATGAAAATAAATTTCATACTATGACCCCAGAACTAACTAATGGTGAACTATACCGTTTCAATCAGCCGTTCTTTTTCATTTTTAATGTAGCAGTGGGAGGTAACTGGCCAGGCAGACCCGATAGTACTACGTCATTTCCACAACAAATGGAGATTGATTACATCCGAGTATTTCAATAGCGCGGTATTTCTGTGTTTACCTTATGGATTGATTTTAGCGTCATTTTTGCTTTGAGAGGTGAATTATTGCTTCATTCTGTCAAAAGTTGATTTAAAATGTCACATTTCGTTAGAATATTATCTTTCGGGCTATCGTAAACGATTCCGTAAACGAAAACGTTGAAGTATTCTTGTAGTATAGGCCACTTTACAGATTGAATTTTAAAATTACTTTCTTTGACTGGTACAGGAGAGCTATGTTTTCTTGTGTGGTCCCGTCTTCACCAAATTGAAGACATCATGAAATCGTATTAATTTTTAACTATAGGTCGATTCGAATTGCTGATGAGACCTGGAATTCTAAAAATGTAAAATTTTAAAGTATGGGAGACTATTCTACTAATTTGCTGGCCAAGGTTCAGCACACAAAACATCTCTTTACGATGATGTTTCTCCTTTTGGCGACTTTTGCCATTTCTCAGCGCACCGTAACCGGGGTGTTAACTGACGAAGATGGTTTAGGCTTGCCAGGGGTAAGTATTATTGAGGCAGGTACTACAAATGGTACTATCACAGACCTCGATGGTAACTATTCACTCACTGTTGCTGATGGAGCATCTTTGATGTTTTCATTTGTTGGTTATTCTACACAAGTTATTGAGGTAGGTAATCAATCTGTGATCAGCATGGCTATGACACCAGATGCGGAAGTATTGGATGAGATAGTGGTAACAGGTTATCAGTCTCAGCGTAAGCGGGATATTACCGGTGCTGTGGCTATAGTTGATGATGAAACGTTAAATGTGGTTCCGGCGGCGAGTTTGAGCCAAAAATTAGCTGGAAAAGCAGCAGGATTAACACTATCTACTTCAGGAAGTCCAGGTGATGGTACTGCGATCAGAATTAGAGGTTTTAACTCATTAAGTAGTAATGATCCACTCTTTGTTATTGATGGAGTGCCGACTAAGGATAACTTCTTGAACAGTATAAATCCTAATGACATCGAGAGTATTCAGGTACTTAAAGATGCCGCTTCTGCGTCAGTATATGGTGCAAGAGCGAGTAATGGTGTAATCGTTATTACGACCAAAAAAGGTAAAGCTGGTAAAACAAAAGTGAGCTATAACGGATATTATGGTGTACAAAATCCAGTCAATAGATTTGACTTAATAACTGATCCGTCTAAGTATAGACAATATGTTCAGGCGGCTACAGCAGCTTCAGGTGGAGATGTACCTGCTGTATATGCTGGTTCTTCGTTTCCGGAGTACTATCATGGAGACCCAAGTCAGCCTTATGCACCAGGTGTAATTGGTGTACCTGGTAGTGGTAACTTGTTGATGCGGACTAATACTACTGGTACGGATTGGTGGGATGAGACAATCAGTTCTGCTCCTATCACTGAGCACAATTTAAGTATTTCTGGAGGTAGTGAGAATGCTAATTTCAATATCTCAGGTAACTATTTTGATCAAGAAGGAACGATAAATACCACCTTCTTTGAGAGATATGCTTTAAGAGCTAATAGTTCTTTTAAGGCTGGTAAGTTCTCATTTGGAGAAAATATCTCAGTGTCTCGTATCAACCAGTTAGGTCAAAGATCAGGTAACCAAAGTGAGCAAAACATCATCACTAACATTGTTCGATCTCAACCTACTGTGCCTGTATTTGATGAAGGTGGCAATTTTGCTGGTCCGAAGGCTCCAGGAATGGGATTAGGTAATAACCCAGTAAAAGGTATTGATGATGATAAAGATGATATAGGCAACTTCAATAGATTATTTGGTAATGTTTATGCGGGTGTTGAATTAATTCCTGGCTTATCAGCTAAGTCGAGCTACGGATTTGACTATGGTAATGGATTCACTCAGAATGCATCATTTCCTAACTTCGAAGCACGAGAGCCTAATCAGTTCACATTCAACTACTCAGAGAACTGGAATAATAGTTTCACATGGATTTGGACTAATACCTTAAATTATATAACTAACATAGGAGATGTGCATGACATTAATGCTGTGGTAGGTTATGAGGCGTCTAACACTAAAGGAAGAAATATAGGCGGTGGTCTTGTAGACTATTTCGTATTTGGTTTAGACTCGAGATATTTGAATACGGGATTAGCTGATCCTGATTCAAGATCAGTGGGTTCAGGAGGATTTGAAAGTGCGTTCAACTCCATTTTTGCAAAAGTGGATTATGTATATGATGATTTCTTGATTTTATCAGGTACAGTAAGAAACGATGGTGCGTCTCAGTTTGGTGCTAACAATAGAAGAGGTACTTTCCCAGCAGGTAGTGTGGGTGTGAGATTGACTAAGTTCTTAGAAAATGATAACATCGAAGAGTTAAAAGTAAGATACTCATTCGGGATAAACGGTAACAACGATATTCGAGCCGACAATGCCTTTGCCATATTCGGCGGTAGTACAGGTAACTCATTCTATGATATCGGCGGTACCAATAGTAGCTTGCAGACTGGTTTTGCACTACAAGCAAGAGGTAATGCTGATGGTAAGTGGGAAGAATTAAAGCAACATAACTTCGGGATTGATGCCACATTTAATCAGGGTAAGTTTGGGGTAGTTTTGGATATCTTCAGTAAAGAAACTCAAGACTTATTATTTACAGCTGCACTACCTGGCACATCTGGATCTGCTCAACCTGCATCTCGTAATATTGCGTCAATGAAGAATACTGGATTTGATGCACAGTTGTTCTATAGAGATAAGTTAAGTTCAGATTTGAGCTTTGACGTGTCTTTAACTTTAGGTTCATATAGAAATGAGATTACTCAAGTAAGTGATGGTCAAACACAGTTTTTCGGAAATAATGGAAGTCGTATCGGTACTACCACGATTAATCGAGTAGGTGATCCAATCGGATCATTCTTCGGATTGACACAAGATGGTATTTTTGGTAGCCAAGCTGAGGTGGATGCACATGCATCTCAACCAGGAGCAGCTGTTGGTAGAATTCGATTTGCCGATATTAATGGTGACAATGTGATCGATGATAATGATAGAGAAATTATTGGCGATTTCCACCCAGATCTAACAACAGGCTTGAGAGTTGGCTTAAATTATAAGAACTTTGACTTCTCTACATTTATTTTCGGATCGTTTGGAGCTCAGATATTCAACTTCAACAGATTATTTACTGATTTCTCTCAGTTCGAAGCAAATGTAAGAAATGAGGTACTTGACAATGCTTGGTCACCGTCTAATACAGAGAGCAATATACCAGCTCCTGATTATGGAGGTAGAGGTTTCAACAGTAGACCAAGTACATATTATGTAGAAGATGCTACATACGTTAGATTTGAGTCTATCCAATTGGGATACACTTTGAGAGACCTTCCTACTATACCAGGAAGTGTGAGATTTTATTTGACAGCTCAGAATCCATTTACTTTTACTGGATATACTGGGTTAGATCCAGCAATGTCAAACTTTGGCAGATCGGACACTGAAGCAGGATTAGATTTAGGAAATTATCCTTCTAATAAATCGGTGATCTTTGGTGTTAACTTAGATTTTTAAAAAATTAATTATTTAAACATATGAAAGCTATAAAAATTCTTTTGGTCTTTGCTACGATCGGATTGGTCGCAGCATGTAGCGAGGACTTTTTAGATGTCAATCCTAAGGGAGCTTTGGATGGTGCTGCTTTAGCAAGTCCAGCAGGAATCGAAGCTTCTTTGATATCCGCATACTCTATGTTAGACGGATGGAATGGACAATGGGGTAATTTTGGCCCTTGGGGACGAGATGCTGGTCATTGGATTTGGTCTGGTGTGGCTTCTGATGAAGCACATAAAGGCTCTGACGCATCTGATATTGCAGATATTACTCAAATCGAGTTGTATCAGTGGTTGCCAAGTAATGGACTTTTAGAAGACATGTTCAGCTCGAGATTCGAAGGAGTCGCAAGAGTTAATGCTACGGCAGCTTTGAACAATGCTTCAGAATCTATTAGTGCAGCGAGAAAAGCGGAAATAGATGGTGAATTAGGCTTTTTAAGAGCACACTATCATTTTGAAATGTGGAAAGTTTGGAAGAACGTTCCATATTATACTGAAGAAGATGAAGATTTTAGAAAAGCTAATGATCAGGATATTATGCCTAATATCATTGGTGATTTAGAAATTGCAGTTAACAATCTCCCAACTTCTCAAGCTCAAGTCGGTCGTCCTACAAAAGCGGCTGCGCAGGCCTACTTAGGTAAGGTATTGTTGCACAATGGTGATTTTGCTGGAGCAAAAACCCAATTAAGTGCAGTGGTTAATAGTGGGCAGTATTCTTTAGCTCCATGTTTTCATGATAATTTCAATGCTGCAACCGATAACAGCTCAGAATCTGTTTTTGCCGTACAATTCTCTGTTAATGACGGAGACCCAGGTGCGAATAATGGAAATTATGGAACAAGATTAGGATTTCCACATTCTGGTAGTCCATTTGGATGTTGTGGATTTAATCAGCCTTCACAGGACTTGGTTAATGCTTTCAAAACTGACGCTAATGGATTGCCAGTTAATGATGGAGTAGACGTGTCTTTTGGCTCAACTGTCGACCCAAGATTAGACTGGACTGTAGGTAGAGACGATGTACCATATTATGATCATGGTACGCATCAGCCAGAATGGATCAGAGATAGAAACTTTGGCGGTCCTTATAGTCCTAAGAAAACTCAGTATCACGCAGATCAGGCAGAGTTTAATTCTGGAGCGTCAGCAGGTGCGTGGGGCCCTCAAGTATCCGCTATCAATTACAATATCATCAGATATGCTGATGTATTATTGATGTTAGCAGAGACAGAAGTTGAAACGGGCAATCTTGAAGCTGCAAGAGCACTTGTTAATCAAGTAAGAGCAAGAGCAGGCGGATGTGCTCAAGGAGCGTCAACGATAGAGACTAATATCGATAATGCAGAAATTACTTGGGCTGATTATAAAGTAGGAACATATGATTCGCCATGGACTGATGCTGGAGCTGCAAGGGCTGCAGTAAGATTAGAAAGAAAAATTGAGTTGGCTATGGAAGGTCATAGATTATATGATCTCAGAAGGTGGGGAACACTTGCTTCTACCATGAATGCCTTCTTTGCTGCTAATAATGCAAGAGATGATGCAGATCCTTCTAAAAGGAGATATTTATCTAATGCATTTAATGTGGAGGCTAAGCACAATGCCTATCCACTGCCAGGTGTTCAAGTCGACTTAAGCGAGGTTGAAGGCTCACCAATGCTAAAGCAAAATGACGGTTTTTAGAATATAATAAATTAGTACAATTGATAGAGACGAGTATTTTTGATGCTCGTCTCTTTTTATTTAGGCATATTTAAAAGATGAAGTTTATAGTTAGGTGGTCATTAGTTCTATTGGTATTTATAGTAGCCTGTAAGAGGGGTTCTGATGACTTTTCAGCGGGTCAACAACAGTTTGATTTATTAGAACCAGCTCAAAGTGGCATCCAATTTATAAATGAGGTAACCAATCAAGAAAACTTCAATGTGCTCACTTACAGGAACTACTACAACGGAGGAGGCGTCGCAATCGGTGATGTCAATAATGATGGTTTAGCTGATTTGTTTTTCACGGCCAATATGGAAGCCAACCAATTATATCTTAATAAGGGAGATCTCAAGTTTGAAAATATAAGTGAAACTGCTGGAATAAAGGGTAAGATGAAGTGGTCAACAGGAGTATCTTTTGCTGATATCAATGGTGATGGATGGTTGGACATATATGTATGCAATAGTGGAGATGTAGATGGTTCGGATAAGAAAAACGAGCTATTCATCAACAATAAGAATTTAACATTTACTGAATCCGCTGATTTCTACGGACTTGATGACGAAGGATTTTCTACGCATGCTTCTTTTTTTGATATGGATGGCGATGGGGACTTGGATATGTATCTTTTGAACAATAGTTTTAAAGATCCAAGTCGTATCGATTTTAAGAATGTAAGAAATGAACGAGATGATAGTGGAGGCGACAGATTGTTTAGAAATGATAATGGTCAATTCGTTGATGTAAGTGAAAGCTCGGGTATTTATGGAAGTAAAATAGGCTTCGGATTAGGGGTTTCAATAAGTGATGTGAATCAAGATAATTTACCTGATATCTATGTTAGCAATGATTTTTGGGAGCGTGATTATCTGTATATCAATCAGGGCGATGGAATATTCAACGAAGAATTAACTAAAAGAATTCCTGTGACGTCAACTGCTAGTATGGGAGCTGATGTTGCGGATATAGATAATAATGGGAGTTATGACATCTTCAGTACTGACATGCTCCCAGCTACATCTTATCGCTTGAAAAGGACGACGATTTTTAATGACTACAAGTTGGAAGATCTGAAGTACAGAAATGATTATCACTATCAACAGACGCAGAATTGTCTTCAGATCAATGATGGTATGGGTAATTTTGATGAGATCGCTAATGATTTAGGGTTGGCAGCAACGGATTGGAGTTGGGCCGCTTTAATTTTTGATTTTGAGAATGATGGATTTAAAGACATTTTTGTTAGTAATGGTGTGTATCATGATATCACTGATATGGATTTCTCAGACTTCATTGAAGATAATCAAAGGGTAAAAAAGATCGTAGAAGAAAAAGGGCGTTTTGACTTTAGAGATTTCTTAGAATTATTACCCTCTAATAAACTGTCTAATTATGCATTTACCAATGAGGGTAATTTACAATTTAAGAGTAATTCGCAAAAATTAGGGTTGGATGAATTATCATTTAGTAATGGTTCTGCCTATGGCGATTTAGACAATGATGGCGATTTAGATCTTGTTGTTAACAATTTGAATATGCCTTCATTTGTTTATGAGAACTTAGGAAGTACTAACAACTACATTAGGCTAAAATTTGCTGGGCAAGAGCAGAATACTTTCGGTATAGGTGCGCAGGTCAAGATAGTCGCTGGAGGGCAAAGTTTTTATTTTCAAAATTATCAGGCCAGAGGCTTTCAGAGTAGCACCGAGCCAATATTAACCTGTGGGATTGGTCAGAATACTTTGGTAGATAGTATCATAGTAACATGGCCTTCGCATCGAAAGTCAATTTTAACCTCTGTTAAAAGCAACACGGAGCTTGTCATAAAGGAATCTGAGGCGGAATATAACTTTATACTCCATAAAATTCAGAATGAATCATTATTGGAGAAAGTGACTATGACGGAGCAACCTATTACTCATGTAGAAAACCTCTATAATGACTTCGATAGAGAGAACTTAGCTCTACATATGTTTTCCTCTATAGGACCCAAAATAGTGGTTGGCGATATAAATAGTGATGATGTAGAGGATGTGATAGTATTAGGAGCTTCCGATCATGCTGATCAAGTATTTGTTCAATCAGATGATGGACGCTTTAAACAATTACCACAAGGTATTCTGAATCGAGATAAGGCTTTTGAAAGTTCATGTGGTGTGCTGACTGATTTAGACCATGACGGTGATCTCGATTTGGTTATTGGAGTAGGAGGGAATGAGCCTGCTAAAGGTATTGAATATTATAAAGTAAGATCCTATCTCAACAATGGAGAAGGATTATTTGAAGACAATGAGGATATAGTTATTCCTATAGCAGGGAATCTTTCTGCCATAGATGCATTTAAAATAGGAAATTTCAATTCTATTTATGCCGTTGCCTCTATAGTGCCGGGCAACTATGGTTTAGCACCTCGAAATTTCCTAATTCAAGAAAAAGCACCTGGACGTTGGATAGACATAACTGATCAATCTAATGGACAGATCGGTATGATCCAAGATATGACCCTTGCGGATATAGATGGAGACAGAGATGAGGATATCGTAGTAGTGGGTGAGTGGATGGGTATTGTGGTTTTGGAGAATAATGGAGAGACTCTTGTTAATAAAGGAATTGTTGAAAAGAGCAGCGGTCTATGGCAGAGTATAACGCCATTGGATATAGATAATGATGGCGATTTAGATTTTGTAATAGGTAATTGGGGTACCAACTCGAAGTTGCAAGCGGGTGAGAATAGACCATTGTCTATGTTGGTATCGGATTTTGATGAAAACAAAAAATCAGAAAATCTACTATTGTGGTATGCCCCAGAAGATGATGAACCAACACTATTTGCGGCCAAGAGAGATTTAACTGCACAATTGCCCATATTGAAGAAGAAAATATTGAAAAATCAGGATTATGCTGAAGCTACTATTTCGGACTTGTTTACTAACGAACAGCTTAAAAAAGCGATAGAATTAAGAGTTAATAATTTGTCTACTTCTATATTGATCAATCAAGGGAACTTTAGATTTGACTTAAAGCCTTTGCCTAAAGAAGCACAAAGATCTACGGTAAATGCCATTGCGGCAGTAGATATTAATGGGGATGACTATCCAGACCTAATGTTAGGGGGTAATATGTATGGCTTAAAGCCTGAAATCGGGAGAATGGACTCGTCAGATGGCTTAGTACTTATAAATGATAAAAACGGCAGTTTTAAGGCTTTAAGTGGGAGGATATCTGGCTTGGATGCCTCAGGAGAAATAAGGGATATAAAATATATTAAGGGCAATGATAAAAAAGGTGTCATTGCCGTAGGAATCAATAATGAATCAATAGAATTTTACCAGATCAATGAGTAAGTATGTTGTTTTAGGGGCCGTTGTACTATCCATGCTGGGCTGCAATAATCGTCCAACTGTATTTAAAGAAATTTTATCAACACATAGTGGAGTTCAATTTAATAACGAATTGATAGAATCTGATACATTGAATATTCTCGATTATGAATATATGTATAATGGTGGTGGAGTTGGGATTGGAGATTTTAACAATGATGACCTACTTGATATAGTTTTTACCGGAAACCTTGTAAGTAATGAACTTTATATAAATAAAGGCAATTTTCAATTTGAGAATATTTCACACAATGTGGGTTTCAATCAAGAGAACCTCTGGTCTCATGGAGTAAGTATTGTTGACATCAATAATGATGGATGGGATGATATTTATATCTCTAATAGTAAATCAGAAAATGCAGAAAATAGAAAGAATAAGCTTTACATCAATCTTGGTGAAGTAGATGGGGCTATAAAATTTAAAGAATCCAGTGAGGCATATGGCCTGGCTGACGATTCATATACACTCAACAGTGCGTTTTTTGATTACGACAATGATGGAGATTTAGATGTGATCATGATTGTCAATGAAATGGGCAATACACGAAATCCTGGTAAGTATAACAATAAGCAAGTTCAGAAAACTTATCAACGTGTTGATCGCTTATATCGCAATGATTTTGATGAAACTAAAGGTCATCCTGTCTTTACCGATGTATCTGATGAGGCAGGCATCATTTTTCCTGGATTTAGTTTGGGGGTTAATATTAATGATATCAATAAAGATGGATATAAAGATATATACATCACTAATGATTTTTTGTCAGATGATCTCATGTATATCAACCAAGGGGACGGGACTTTTATGAATCAAGCTGAGCAGTACTTGAAGCATAGTTCTTATTCTGCTATGGGAAATGATGTCGTGGATATTAATAATGACGGATATGACGATATCATTGCGGTTGATATGCTTCCTGAAGATAATTATCGACAAAAGCGGATATTGGGCCCCACCAATTATAATTTTTATTTAAACAATGACAAGTTTGGATATTCTTATCAATTTGTAAGAAATACACTTCAACTCAACCCTGGTATCGAGCCTTCAAATGTCGATATCTTCAAATTTCAGGATGTGGCTTTGCAATCTGGTATTTCTGCAACAGATTGGAGTTGGACCCCATTAGTGGCGGATTATGACTTAGATGGCCTGAGGGATATTATTATAACCAATGGATTTCCAAAGGATGTAACTGATCGAGATTATACTGACTATAAAGCAGATGCATTTGCATTCGCTCCAAAGGAAGTACTTCTATCTAAAATACCTTCTGTCAAAATAAGCAATTATGTTTATCACAATCAGGGCGATGCTGTATTCAGCAACGTTACTCAAGATTGGGGTTTTGAAAGGGCCACATTTTCTAATGGAGCAGCTTATGCAGATTTGGACAATGATGGAGATTTAGATGTGATTATAAATAATATCAATGATAAGGCTTCTATATATGAGAATACCATACAAGGCAATAATTACTTAAAAGTGCAACTGACAGGTCCAGCTCATAACAAGGATGCCATAGGCGCAAGAATTGTAGTTGATCTGGGTGAAAGCATAATGGAAGTGGAGTGCTCACCATATAGAGGCTATCTATCTTCTAATTCTAAGATTTATTCTTTTGGATTAGGCACATTAGATGAAATCAAGCAAATAAAGATTATCTGGCCCGATCAAAGTTATACCACACTTGAGAATATAGCGGCCAATCAATTACTGACCATAGATTATTCGACATCCGCTAGCACATCATATAAGAATATAAAGGGCAACAGCACTACACTTTTTAAGAGAGATAGCAACTTCAAAGTACCTCACTTAGAGTGGGATTACATAGATTATAATATACAACCTCTATTGCCTCATAAGCTGTCGCAGTTAGGACCTGGTATGAGTGTTGCCGATTTTAATAATGATGGATTAGATGATCTCTATCTATCTGGATCAGCTTATATGAGGAGTTCTATACTCTATCAAAAAGAGGATGGTAGCTTTCTTCTTGATTCTATAGAATCTCTAAATATTAAACCCGAAGAAATGGGAGTATTATTTTTTGATATGGACGGAGATGAAGATAAAGACATTTATATTGCTACTGGTAGTTATGAGTTTGAGGCAGATGACAGTGTGCAGCAGGATATAATATTAAAACAAGAAGATGGTCGATTTATAGAGACACAAGGATTACCTTCGATGATGACGAGCTCCTCTAAGGCCACTGCTGCTGATTTTGATAGAGATGGCGATTTAGATGTTTTTGTAGCAGGTCGAGTCATACCTCAGCTTTACCCAAAGTATGCAGATAGCCATTTATTAAAGAACGTCTCGAAAAATGATAATATAAGCTTCGAAAAGTATCAAGAGGCATTATTTGAAAATGTTGGCCTGATATCGGATGCTCTATGGACAGACTATAATGGAGATAATTGGCTTGATTTAATATTGGTTGGCGAACTACAAGAAATACAGTTTTTCAAGAATCATGAAGGAGAGTTAAAAAAGGATAAGGACTTAGGATTGCACGGTATTTATGGATTTTGGAATAGTATAGAAAGTGTAGATATAGACTTAGATGGTGACATGGATTATATAATAGGAAATCGTGGCACTAATAATTTCAATAAGATCAGTGCTGAATATCCTTATAGAATTTATGTAAAAGATTTTGATCAAAATGGATCCATAGATGCGGTACCCAGCGCTTATTTTTTGGATCAGGAAGGAGGATATTCAGAATATCCGACATGTTCAAGGATGGATATGGCGAAAGAGCTAAATGCTACGAGAAAAATGTATCCTTCCTATCATGAGTATGGACAGCTGAAAATCACTAAGCTATTTAAGGATTCAACAAGACAAAATTCAGAAATATATCAAGTAAACAAAGTTGAGAGTGTAGTATTGCTCAATGTGGAAGGCCAATTCTCAATGATTGATTTACCCAAGGAAGCTCAGATAGCACCAGTTTTTGGTATGCAAGCCGAAGACTTTGATGGAGATGGAGCAATAGATCTGCTTCTCGTGGGCAATGATTATGGCAATGAGCTCATTCATGGACGTTTGGATGCTTTAAATGGTTTGTTATTAAAAGGTCATGGCAACGGGAAGTTTGAGGCGATCCCTAATAGACTTTCAGGCTTTAATGTGCCAGGTGATGGTAAGTCATTGGTCAAGCTAAAAACACTTGGAGGTTACAGCTTTATAGCAGCAGAGAATATGGGGCAGTACAGAAAATTTGATTTGAGTGATGATAGAAAATCATTAAGCTTGTTGGAAAATGAATGGCAGGTAACTTTTGACAATGGTAAGAGGACTTGGAGTCAGGAATATGTCATTGGTGATAGTTATTTAGGTCAAAGTACTCGTTGGATAACTATACCAGAAGAAATCGAATCCATATCAATAAAGGATTACGAAGGCAATACAAGAATAATCAATGCAAAAAATTAACATTGTTTATTTATTAAGTATTATTGGTTTTACTGCTGTGTTAAGCTGTACTGGAGAGTCTAATCAAATAGAAAAAGTAAAAACTCACTGTGGATCGTGTCATCTGGTACCAGATCCATCTCATTTGTACTCTGATACTTGGGAAAAAGGAGTATTTCCAGAGATGTCCAATTATTATGTTTGGGAGAATACTTCTACTTTATATCCCTATGCTAACAAGACTTTCTATAATAAGAAAGGCCAGCTACCTATGGATGATGAGACTTGGACAGCAATACTCAATTACTTTAAAGACAATGCTAGTAAAGATCCCATTAGATCGAGCATGCTGCCTGATCAAGAGATATTTGATGAGGAAATTATCAATTACCTATCTTCTACAACACCTCAGATAACTGCGATAGATATTGATGAGGCAGGGGTGGTAAGAGCTTCGACAATACGTAGTGGTTTTTCGCATTCAGGCCTATATAAATTTACATTAGATAATTTGTCAGATTCCATTATCACTTTACAAGAGGATATAGTTTCTCAGATTTTACCAATTGAAGGTGATAGCTTATTGCTTTTGGATATGGGAAGGATTGACCCTCAGGATCAACCTATAGGCTCTGTAAGTGCGTATAATTATCAAGAAAGTGAAATGCGCCAAACAGAATTGATTGGTCAATTAAAGCGTCCTGTTTATCTGAGTAAATACGCAAACGATCTTATCATATCTGAATTTGGCCACGTAACAGGTTCAGTGACTCGATATTCGTTAGATAATATCGATAATGATAAACAAACTCTGCTTGCATTACCTGGATGCTATAAGTCTTATATAACAAATGATAAAATGATCGTAGTGTGCAGTCAAGCGCATGAAGGAATCTACGAGATAGACTTAAGAGATCCCGATAAAAAACGAGCAATTCTAACGTTTCCACCAGAATTTGGTTTGAGCGATATGGAGGTAGCAGATATGAATGGTGATGGTCATATGGACATCATTATGACTAATGGTGATAACGCAGACTACTCTATACAAGCTAAAGAATATCATGGAGTCAGGATATTTTTAAATGATGGAACTGGTAACTATGAAGAGTCATTTTTTCATCCTATGTATGGAGCGTCGCAGGTGAAAGTGGTAGATTTTAATCTGGATGGCAATTTGGATATAATAGCAGCGTCCTATTTCGCAGTAGATCCTGATGAATCTGTTCAGATTCTAATTAATAATGGAAATAAGAAGAAAGATCTTGGCTTTATACCATCAAAGGTAAAATTTGCGTCTAAAGGTCTTTGGATTGTGATGGATACTGGAGATTTAGATGGCGATGGTGATGACGATGTTGTCATAGGAAGCAATTTGATTGGGCCAACTGAGATTAAAGATGAAGTGTTCTTGAATTCGCTGGTAGAAAACTCTATTGAATTTCTTGTGTTGTTAAATCGTTCAAAGAATTAATTATTCAAAATATCAAAGTGAAAATCCTGAATAAGTATTTATTAGTTTACGTTCTTTGCCTTTTGTTTTTCGCTTTGTCAGGACAAGAAAAGTCAATCGAACAAATCATAATAGGTAGTCCAAATGCAAAATCAACCACTTACGAATTATCTGGATTAGTACAGGATCTGACTACTCAAGAGCCAATCATTGGAGCCAATATAACCGTAATCGGAGAGGAAAGTAAAGGAACTTCTACAGATGTGTCAGGTATATTTTCAATTGTACTACCCAATGGGGAAAGTGACCTTAAAATAGAAGTATTGGGTTATAAAGCTAAACTTATCAACGTTAAAATCTATGAAGACGGAGCGATTAGGGTCAATATGATCCAATCAAGTATAGAGTTAGAACAAGTTACTATTAAAGGTAAATCTTCAAGAGATAATATTGAGTCTGTCATATCAGGATTAGAACAAATCAATATAGCAGAATTAAAGCAGATGTCACGCTTGATGGGTGAACTTGATGTGTTAAGGAGCATACAAAGTCTATCGGGAGTAACGAGTACAGGTGATGGAGCATCTGGATTCAATGTCAGAGGGGGTAACGCAGACGAAAACTTGATCTTGCAGGACGATGCATTGATACTCAACCCATCACATACTTTGGGATTCTTTTCATTGTTTCATCCTGATTTGGTGGGTTCTGTTAATTTGTACAAAGGAGATCAGCCAGCCTCATTAGGAGGACGACTTTCATCAGTGTTGGATGTCAAATTGAGAGAAGGAAATAATGAAGAATATAAGTTTAATGGGGGTATAGGTTTAGCTTCTTCAAGGTTGACTTTTGAGGGTCCTATCAAAAAGCAAAAAGGTTCTTTTATAGTCGGTGGAAGAATTAGCTACATGGACTGGATATTAAACCAAATTAAGAACATTAATGTACAAAGGAGTAAGGCTTTCTTTTATGACCTAACTGTTAAAGCAGATTCGCGTCTAACGGATAAAACCAAAGTAGGATTCACAGCTTTCCTCAGTGCTGATGAATTTAACTTTGCTGATGAAGTCAATTTTGAATATGAGACAAGAACGGTGACTGGCTATGTCAACCATCTATTCAGTGATCAGTGGAGTCTGAACTTTATCCTCAACATTGGAGATTACAATAGTTCATTATTTGATATACAAGGTAATGATGTATCAAAATTCACTAATAAGGTGAGTTACATCAGGCCGAATATCAAAAGTCTGTATCAGTTAGATGATACGAAGAGAATAACTATTGGTGCAGAGATCAACATATTCGATATTAGTCCTGGAGATATTGCACCAGAAGGTACTATGTCTACTGTATTACCTCAGTCGCTACCCAATGAAAGAGCTGCAGCAATTAGTCCAAATATTCAATATGAATGGGATATAGATCCTACATTTTCATTATCCCTTGGATTGAGATACACTACCTATAATAGGATAGGTGCTGGAGAATTTTTCACTTATGCTGAAGGAGCACCAAAACAGGAACGAACAGTTACAGACATACTTACCTTTGGAGATGGAGAAAGTATAGCCAAGTACTCATCTTTTGAGCCAAGATTATCAATTAGAAAGAATATTACTGACGATGCATCAATAAAGGCAAGTTTCAATAAATCTTATCAATACTTGAATCAGATATCTAATACTTCTTCTTCTACGCCTATAGATATCTGGCAATTATCAGATTATCATATCGCGCCACAGGTTGCGTATAACTATAGCTTAGGATGGTTTCAGAATTTTAAGGATGGTGCCGTTCAATCGTCCATTCAAGCATTTTATAGACAGCAACCGGATATTATCGAATATAAAGATTTCGCAGACCTTCTACTCAATGAGAATATCGAGAGAGAGTTAGTAAATGGGGAAGGACAGGCCTATGGTGTTGAGCTCAACTATAAACGAGAGATGGAAAGAAGTAATCTACAGGTTAATTATACTTACTCCAGATCTCTTAGAAGGGTGGTAGAAAATGATGAACAAAATGCTATTAATAACGGAGACTGGTATGCTTCTAATTTTGACAAACCACATTCCCTTAATCTCAGATATAGTAAGAAAATAGCAAGGATGTCTGAGTTATCGGTCAACTTTACTTATAGCACAGGGCGGCCATTGACTGTACCTATTAGCAATTTTACTGTAGATAACATTCGTAATATACCCATCTATTCAAATCGAAATGAATTTAGGATTCCTGATTATCATAGACTGGATGTTTCTTACTCAATTGGACCATTTGGCAAGAACTTGGATAAATGGGAAAGTACCTTAATTTTTTCAGTGTTTAACCTCTATGGTAGAGATAATGCATATTCTGTATTTTTTAGGCAACAGCCATCTCGAAGTGTGCAAGCATTAAGAATCGCAACATTAGGAGCTGCATTCCCTTCTGTAACCTATAATTTCAAATTCTAATGAAGAATATATTTATACCTGCGTTATTCTTCTTATTAATGATGTGCTCCTCATGTATAGAGGAAATAGATCTTAATATTGATACTGATCAGTCCTTTGTGGTTATAGATGGATTAATCGGTGACGAGCTCCAGGAATACGTGGTAAGAGTTAATACCAGTGCTATAATAGGAGTGGGTAATGATAACATCCTCAATCCTATTTCGGGAGCTAATGTATATGTTGTATCTGATAGTGGAGAGAAAATGGAATTTATAGAAGACCCAGAAGAGCTAGGTGCATATAAGGCCGTAACTCAAGCCAAGGTAGGCAGTAGTTATTCTGTCGAAGTTAATCTTCCAGATGGATCGAAAATTATTAGTACTCCTACAGAAGTACTTCAGAAAGTTCCACTACAGGAAGTTGACTTCTTTGTGACGGCAGATGGAGAAATTAACTCATCGGGTAATTTTGTCACCTTAGAGTATGTCAATGTTTTTTTGAATACCACATTTGATGATAACGATAGACCTTTCCTAAGGTGGAGAGCAGAGGGTATATATGAATTTCAGGAAGTCTATCCGATGGCTTTTAATCCTCGAAAGTGCTATATAAATGATAATATAGACATTAATAACATACAGATATTTGATGGCACACTTTTAAATGGTGTAGAATTGTTTGATCAACCAGTATTTAGGACGAGAATGAATCGAAGATTTAACGTGATTTACTGTGCTCATGTCACACAATATCGAATTTCTGAACAAGAATTTGACTATTGGGCCAATGTGGATCAATTGACCAATATTGATGGTACGTTATTCGATCCTCCACCGGCTACAATAAGAGGCAATCTGACTAACACGACTGATCCTTCTGTTAATGTTCAGGGATACTTTTCTGTGGTAAGTTTATCATCTAAAAGGATATTTATAGATGTGCAGAGAGAAGGATTTTTTGCAGAGACTGATTGTACATCATTCACTTTTAGACCTAACCCTCCAGAGTGTGCAGATTGCACTACTATACAACGTAGTACTCTTGAAAAGCCTGATTATTGGCCTTTTTAAAACAGATACTTTAGTTTATCCTTTATTATAGATGAAACTCAACCCATAGGATTTATGGCCAATTCCACTAACTGTAGCAGTTTGAATTATTAGTGAGACTACTTGCGGAGGCAGCTATGATACTGTAAGCGGTTTTGAGGTTATAATGCGTTTAAAGATATGGCTTTCCTTATTATAAGTGGTAGGATTTTAATATCTTTCAATAGAGTATTGATTTATAAATTTTTAAAATGAAAAATACTTTAATCAAATTTTCGATGGCGATTGTTTTTCTCTTAGGAGGATGCATAAGTTCGGATACGTCAGAAATGGAACGTGTGAAAACTTCGATCATGGAATACGCCGAAAGTAAGGGAGTATCTGAGGAATTTTTTCAGATTGAAATAATTGATTATAACCATGCTCCTAATGATTCTGATATTATGAAAATTAAGAATCGAATTGATGAGATTGCTGTAAAATTAGAATCACAATCATTAGAATATCAGACGCTAACTAATGAGATGAATAAATTAAATGAAGAGGGAAGACACGATGAGTTATTTCAACTCATAGAAAATAATATGCATTTGGGTCGTCAAGTCGATCTTTAAGAAAATAGCATTAATCTTCAAAACTGAGTTAATTTTTCACAAAATAGTCGGCACTGTACCCCCATCAACCCTAATAGTAGAGCCATTAGTGGCAGAAGATAATGGACTACATAGATAGGTGACCATATTAGCTACTTCTTGAGTACTGGCAAAACGTTGAAGCAAACAATTTGGGCGATTATATTTGAAAAAGTCTTCTTCAACTTGATCCTTTGTCTTTCCTTCTTGTTGAGCCAAATTTTCTAAAAAATTAGAGGCACCTTCTGACATAGTCGAACCAGGTAAGACACTATTAATAGTGACACCAGTACCTTTAGTTAATTTGGCCAACCCATTAGCTAAGGCAATCTGTGCCGTCTTAGAGACTCCATAGTGAATCATCTCATCAGGAATTTGTATGCCAGATTCGCTACTGATAAAAATGATACGTCCCCAATTATTAGTTAACATATGAGGTAGATATGTTCTGGATAATCTCACTCCACTCATCAGATTGACGTTCATCATATGATGCCAATCCTCATCTGTAATATCTGTAAATGATACAGGTGCAAAAATGCCTACATTATTGACTAAAATATCTACTGGTGGAAGTGCATTGATCAACTGATTGATTTCATTTGCGTCACTAAAGTCTGCTACTACACCTGATAAATTCGCATTTGGATGAGAATGCTTTATAGTTGTTATGGCCTCATCAATTCGTTTTTGCGTTCTGCCATTGATAAATACTTCGGCTCCTTCAGCAGCTAAGGTCATTGCGATAGCCAGACCTATTCCAGCAGTTGAGCCTGTTACCAACGCTTTTTTGTCAGTTAACTGATAATCCATCCGTCAAATTTTTTAATTATGCTATACCCATAGGACTAAATAAGAACCATATGAATATCACAAGAGCAATTAACCCCAATGTCATATTGACATCAATTTTTTTCACTTCGAAGAAGTCTTCCACCGTTTTATCAAATGTGACACCTTTAAGTTTTTCATCGCTATGTTGAGGAGCTGTAAGACTCACTACTATCAATATGATGATACATAATATGAATAGATAGATGGCAAAATGCAGGAAGTTAGGTCCTACAATTAAATCAATCAAGAGGTTATCGCCGAGGGCAACTTTACCATTTTCAACTAAAAATTCAAGGATCAATCTCAAAGCACCAAGTACAAATCCCGACCATAAACTAACAATGGCTCCTCTTGCATTCAATCGTTTCATAAATAGTCCTAAAAGAAATGCAGCAGCAATCGGAGGAGAGATATAAGCCTGTACACTCTGAAGGTATTGAATGATTCCTCCCGATTGTGTTAATGTCTTCATAAGTGGAATATAAATTAATGATATGATGACCAATACTATAGTTGCCAACTGTCCTACCCATACTAACTCTCGTTCTGAAGCTTTTGGTTTTGCTCTCTTATAAAAGTCTATGGTGAATAGGGTCGAACATGAGTTGAATGCAGAACTTAAAGAACTCATAAGCGCCGCAAGTAGTCCAGCTAATACCAATCCTTTTATTCCGACTGGAAATAATTCATTAATTAAAATAGGAAGTGCTTTATCTGGATTGGCTATATCTAATGCCAATAATCCTTTTGATGCTAAAGCGAATGCTAATATACCTGGCAATATGAACAAAAATAAAGGTAACTGCTTGAGATATCCAGCGAATATGGTTCCTCTACGAGCATTGGAGATGTCTTTTGCACTTAATACTCTTTGGACTATAAATTGGTCAGTACACCAATACCATACACCTAAGATTGGTGCGCCAAACATCATCCCTGTCCAAGGATAAGAAGAATCAGAACTCGGACGCCAGAGATTGAAGAAACCACTATTGTCAAAATCTGGATTGGCTAATGCATAACTATCAAATGCTTCTGTCATCCCAGACCATCCACCTATCTGATTTAGGGCAAAAATAGTGGCTAAGACCATCCCTCCCAACAAGATAAATAATTGGACCATATCTGTATATAATACTGCTTTTAGTCCCCCAAAAACGGTATATATACCTGTGGCAAAAATAACTATTAATGCCCCAGTCCAAAATGGTATACCCAATACCTCAAAAACTAATGCCCCAGCAAAAATAGTGAGGGATATCTTGGTTAATACATAAGCTAAAATAGACACTACCGAGAGGTACGTACGTGCTCCTGAAGAATACCTCCGCTCTAAAAATTCGGGCATAGTGAATACACCTGTTTTTAGATAAAACGGAACGAATAACCAGCCTAACAGAATAAGCACTAAGGATGCTAAAATTTCAAATTGTGCTGCCGGCATATCTCCTCTTGCTCCAGATCCTGCTAAACCTATGATATGTTCTGCTCCAATGTTTGAGGCAAATAAGGATGCTCCGATAACGAACCACCCTGTGTCTCGACTTGCTAAAAAGTAATCTGTTGATTCTTGATCTTTACGATTCTTTCTTGTGATCCACCAGGCAAATACAAATATCCCAAGAAAATAAAGGATGATAACCGAATAGTCGATAGTTGAAATCATATACGTTTAATTGATAGTACAGTAAAACTACCAATTTTTCAGACCTAAGAGCTTTTCACCAAGAGTACTTAATTTGGCTGTAGTGTATTTGACTTGCTCCCAATTACGAGGATCCCCCGGAAAGGCATACCCTTCAGGGGCTATTCGATTCTTCCATGAGTTCACTCTCCAATCTTTCATGGACTTGTTTTCTGGTTCAGCAGGCATCATAGAGATATATTGTGCCACTCTGATTTTATCATCACTGTGGTTTGGTCTGATACCATGTGGCTGAGTACTGTTAAATATTAATAGGTCACCGGCTTCTAATGTGACCTTAACTATGTCATCCTTAAATTGACTGATATCGGGCTGAAATCTATTTCTATCTGCTGGTTGAGTCAACTTCCATGTATCATATTCTCTATAAAGTCGAGGTATACATTGAAAGCCGCCCATATCAGGATCTAATTGATCATCAAGGGCTAGCACACCTTGTACATTTTGTGGACGAGTTTCTGGATCGTAGTCCCAGTGGATAAAACCTCCAAACCCACTTTTATCTCTTTTTGGGAAATTAAGATTCGCTCTATCAATCGTAACCCAAAGATCCTCATGGCCCCATATGTCAACAAAGGCATCATAGACTCGCTGTGTCTGGCGATTGTCCCAAAGATATTGATGATTATATACTTCAACCATGCCGCTACCAGCGAGTTCTTTCATCTTCATTTCAGCTCTGGGTGGAGCATACCATGTGCTTTTATCGTTAGGATCTTTTTCATCGAACTCCCATATAAATGCTGCAGTTTTTTGTGCTTGCTCTCTTGGGATTGCATTCTTAATTACTATATATCCATTATGAATCCAGAATTGCCAATCTTCTTCACTTAAGACTCTTAGCGGTTGGCCATTAGATCTGTCATTCAGTTTACGCTTGCTACTGGTAGCAGTAGAAGGATTCCCTGGTATGTCATTGTGCGCCTGATTAGGCATCATTGTAGGTATCATTGTTTTTTTCATAGTTCTTATATTTTAGTATTTCTTCAAATTGATAATCTTCATAATAGAGATATGTCGGTTAGATGTTTATTAGCTATGCTCAAAGTTGCTTAATTAGTAATGGTGATATTTGAATATTTTTGATTATATATTGTACAATATTGATATTTTAAATTTATTTGTGGCGTAATAGATCATAATAGTATATGTCAAAAGGATCAATCCAACTGGAAAAATTCACTTTGGATGAAGACAGATCATTTAGAGTCGAAGATCAGTTTCGATTAAGTGAGTTTTATTTCTGGCATTTTCATCCAGAGATCGAGTTAGTATATATTAGTGCTAACAGGGGTATACGTCATGTTGGAAGTCATAAAAGTGAATATGTTGATGGGGATTTAGTACTCATTGGATCTGATATCCCTCATCTTAATTTTGACTACCAACAAGTGAATGAGTATGACATGATTGTGGTCCATATGGCTTCTGATTTTTATGAGAAGATGTATAGTTCTTCTGTAGAACTGCGGTCAATTGCATCATTACTACACAACTCCAAATTCGGAATTTGCTTTTCTAATGAGGTAAAAAGTGTGGTAAGTATTATGTTGTATGAGTTAGCTCAGATGACGGGATTTAAGCGATATACTCATTTACTTAATATACTCTATGTGCTTTCAAAAGACCACGAATATGAATTTCTTCATGAACAACCCTATCCGCATAAATATATTTGGAAAGAACAATATCGTTTGAACGATTTGTATAGATTTATAGATCATAATTATATGAATCAGATAGCTCTATCGGATGCCGCTGGAATTTGTCATCTTTCTAATGAGGCATTCTGTAGATATTTCAAGAAGGCGACTAACCAAACATTTGTACAATTTCTTAATGGTTATCGTATAGCACAATCAAAAAGAATGATGTTGCTGACCGACAGTCTTTCAGAAATTGCATTTGCTTCTGGATTCGAAAGCTTAGCTTATTTTTCAAGGGTTTTCAAACAAGTTTCTGGATTAAGTCCGTCGGAGTATCGTAGAAAGACTTTAATGTAATATATTAATAGCTATTTGAAATAGCGGCCGAATTATGGATTCATCCCTAAAAACATATACCTCAGAAGTAGACAGATCGATGTATTTTTTGGTTATGGGTATTGTACTTATTTCTATCGCACCCATATTTTTTATGGACCTGTCATTAGTTCTTTTGATAATACTCATCACATGTCTCGCTTCTGCTGGGTTAGTTCATATGGTCTTTTATGGTATAAAGTATATAGTCAACTTTGAGGAAAAGACCCTATTAATTAAAGTTGGATTTATCACACATGGTAAATATGACATAATGAAAATCAGAAGCGTAAAAAAATCGAATACATGGCTCTCCTCTCCAGCAGCATCTATGGATAGGATCGAGTTAAAGATCAAATACTCTCAAGTGGTCATTTCTCCTTCGGATAGACTTCAATTCATTGATGATCTATTGAGTATTCAACCAGATATTATGGTTGAGCAGACGTTGTTGAATTGCAATTGATCACAACAAATTATATCATAATTCAATTTCCTTCCATTTACCTTTTCTAAAAATAATAATGGCCATTATAGCGAGTATCGATGAACTTACCGCTACAGAAATATATACACCAGTTGCGCCCAAATAGGTGAAATTTGCAAGACAGTAAGCCAATGGAATCTGAATAATCCAAAATGCTATAAAGTTTAATAGGGTAGGAGTATAGGTATCTCCAGCGCCGTTGAATGCTTGCCCTAAGACCATCTCATAGGCATAAAATACGTAGCCAGAAAATATAATCTGAAGTGCTAAAGCACCTTGCTTAATTACTTCTGGATCATTACTAAAAACGCCTAAAACAGGTTTAGCTAAAGGAATGAATATGATAGATAATATAAGTAAGATATACATGTTATATCGTGCGGCCATCCAAGCAGATTGTTCGGCACGTTCGGGGTTCTTTGCTCCAAGATTTTGTCCGACCAAAGCCGCTCCAGCCATGGCAATACCCCATGAAGGTAATATCGTAAAAAAAAGCACCTTCCAAGCGACTGTATATCCAGCTACCGTTTCACTTCCAAAGGCATTTAGTATCCATACTAAGAAAATAAAACTCGCAGATGCAATTAGGTGTTGGCCAGCTCCTCCTGCTGATATATTCAGTAATTTCTTAATGACATCCCATTTTAGTTTTAAGTGATCCCGAGTGATGTTGATTACTGATTTGCCGTTAGTGAGATAATAAATTTGGTATAATACTCCTGTGCCACGACCTATACACGTTGCGATTGCAGCTCCCTTAAGACCTAATTCTGGAAAAAAGAAATAACCCATTATTAGACACGGGTCAAGAATGATATTGATTCCATTAGCCAGTATAAGCGTCCTCATAGCGATACTGGCATCGCCGGCGCCTCTATATATTGCATTAATCGCAAAAAGAAGCATTATAATAATATTAAGTGAAAGGATAATACGTGTATAGGATCCTCCTTCAACTATTAATTCTTCACTGGCTCCCATTAATCTGAGTAGGTCATCGGTATAAAAAAATCCAATGATTGCAATGATTATAGAAAAGAATATGGCAATACTAATTGCTTGAAAGGCGGCTATAGAGGCACTTGCTTTATCTTTTTCTCCAATCCTTCTGGAGACCACAGCGGTAGCGGCCATACTGATTCCCATAGCTAAGGAAAATACTACGAATAGAAATGAATCAGTTATTCCTATAGTGGCTAATGCATTAGCACTGCCGATCTGGCCAATGAAAAAAGCATCTACTATGGCAAACAGAGATTCCATACCCATCTCGAGTATCACTGGTACTGCAAGCATGAATAGGGCCCGCTTGACACTGCCTTCTGTATAATTGTTTTCTTCTCCTCTAACAGCCTCCCAAAAGAGCGTGATATATTTTTTCAAAATGATAGTTTATAGCGTGAGTAATAGTGTGGTGTAAGACTGATACCCCATAAGCATCAGACAGATAGGACATTTTAATCCATGTTGGTCGCCAAAGAATATCTAATTAAGGAAAATGTAATCGAAAACAGAATGCTTAATTCTTCCTGCTAAATATCTGTGCTAAAGTGAGATACTTTTAAGAGACCAGACCCAGATAAGGAAAAATTAAAGACTTCATAGCGCTTAGATTTTATGTGCTTGTAGCACTAAATTCCATATAAAGGTATAATAAAATATTATAGATCGAATGGGTTATACTGTTAATTCTATAAGATTACCTTCAGGATCTACTATTACACTTTCATAATATCCATCTCCAGTAGTTCGAGGTTCTCCTTTCACTCTCAAGCCATTAGATCTAAATTTTTCTGTCATCTGATCTACGGCTTCTTTGCTCCCCAGTGAAATAGCAAAATGGGCATATCCGAAAAATTCTTGCCTTGAGTGTGATCCAGACTTAATCTGGGATTTGTGCATGAGCTCTAATCTGGCACCAGAATCAAATGTTAAAAAATAGGAACTGAATTGCTTTGTAGGATTATGGTATAATTCATTGGAGGTAGCATTAAAATAATCCATGTAGAATTCTCTCATTTTGTAGAGATCTTTGACCCAAATCGCTAAATGCTCAATCTTCATAGAGCATATTGTTTTTAGCCGCTTTATATCTCCCTTTTCCAAATTTGGTTCCATTAAACTCCAAGGTCCCTTTGAGTTGATTTTTTTCTTCGTCCGGAAGATTATTGAAGTCTAGACATTTCTCAGAACAACAACCAGAATGTTTTTTAGAACAATCGTCACATTGGATGAAAAGGATATGACAAGCATCGTTAGCACAGTTAGTATGCGTATCACTGGGTTGACCACATTGGTGACATTTAGCTATGATATCTTCAGTAATGCGCTCTCCCAACCTGTCGTCAAAGACAAAATTCTTACCTATAAATTTGTTTTCTATACCTGCTTCTTTGGCTTTTCGAGCGTATTCGATGATGCCTCCATCTACTTGATATAAGTTTTCGAACCCTCTATGCTTAAAGTAGGCAGTAGCCTTCTCACATCGTATGCCACCTGTACAATACATGATGACATTTTTATCACGATGTTCGTCTAGGATATCTTCGACAATCGGCAGTGACTCTCTGAATGTCTCTACATCTGGTTTGATGGCGCCCTTAAAGTGGCCAACTTCATGCTCATAATGGTTGCGCATATCGATTACAATAGTATCGTTTTGGTCGGTCAGTTTATTGAACTCGATGGCATTGATATGTTTACCATTGTCAGTTACATCGAAGTTTTCATCTTCTATACCGTCTGCTACTATTTTTTTTCTAATCTTGATAGCTAACTTGAAGAAGGACTTTCCATCGTCATCAATAGCGACATTGAGACGACAGCCATTTAGAAAATCAATACTGTATAATCTTGCCTTAAATTCTTCAATATTTGTATCAGGCACAGAAATCTGTCCGTTGATACCCTCATAGGCTACATATATTCGACCTAACACATCAATTTCGGTCAAAATGGTGTAGAGATGATCTCTGAATAAATTGGGGTTATCAATTTTAGCATACTTATAAAACGATATGGTAGTTCGACTTACGGTCGAGCTTTCGAGTTGTTCTTTGAGTAATCTTCTGTCTACTCGATTATGTAGTTGTTTCATGTACTTTAGATTTGCTTCAATTGCAGATTGAACAAATTCGGCACAAAATTAGCATTGTTAAAGGTAGATAGCAATGATATTATGATTTAGGAAACTTTTTCGAATGAAATAACATTGTGGTCTATACTAATGCCTACATTATGAATACTGATCAAAAAGAAAAGACACGTTATACTAACGCAGAGTTAAAAGAATTTGAAATACTAATAGAAGACAAATTGGTACAGGCTCGTCAGCAATTGAAATTTTATTTAGATCAGATCTCCGATGTAGGACAATCGGCGGATGCAAAGCAAAAAGGATTAGAAGATGGTACGTCAACGGCAGAAACTGAAAGGTTACATACTTTGGCAGCAAGACAACGAAAATTGATCCAACATTTAGAAAATGCTAAGCTAAGAATTAAGAATAATGTTTATGGTCTGTGCAGAGAGACTGGAAAATTGATATCCAAAGAAAGATTAAAAGCGGTCCCACATGCTACGCTTTCCATCTCTGCTAAGCAAAAACGTAAGTAGATTATATTGCTACATTGGCCTAATGTAGTAGGCTTACTTTCTCAATAAAGTTTATTTTAGCCGTTCATTTTTTACAAAAATTAGATGAACGTTAAAAGGTCCTACATCCTGATAGGAGTGATATTACTTGTATTGATTATAGATCAGTGGCTTAAAATATATATTAAGACACATTTAAGTTATGGCACTGGATTCGAAATTCTTGGATTGGATTGGGCCCGTATCCATTTTGTCGAGAATGAGGGTATGGCATTCGGAATCACCTTTGGAAATAAATGTATTGGTGTAACTAGGGATAATGGCACTTGTGCAGGTATCGTGCTTACACCAGAATCGGCAAAGTTACTATTAAGTTCGTTTAGGATAGTCATGGTAGGATTTTTAATATACCTGATTCGCGAACTGTACATAGCTAAAGAACCACTTGGATTATTGATTAGTTTTTGTCTAATTCTTGCAGGCGCTATGGGAAACATTCTTGATAGTGCATTTTATGGATTAATTTTCTCAGCATCTCCACATCATTCATCTGTGGCTGAGCTCTTTCCACCTGGAGGGGGCTATGCACCATTTCTGCAAGGAAAGGTAGTTGATATGTTTTATTTCCCGATGATAGATACAATTCTTCCTGACTGGGTACCCATTTACGGAGGAAAGAGATTTGAGTTTTTTCGACCAGTTTTTAACGTAGCCGATGCAGCCATATCCGTAGGCGTTGCGATAATCCTACTTTTCTATCGCAGTTTTTTACTTAAATCTAATTCTTCGCAATAACCACGAAGTATAGATTATCCACAGATAGATATCTCATTGATTTTAGTCATCCTCACATCAGGATGTACTAATGTTTACCAAAAAATAAAGGGGGAATTAGCCTAAGCCTTCCCTAAGAAACGTTGAACGGCTTTGTGGGCTTTTTCTACGACAGGGTAATTGACATTGTAAAATACCATCTTACCTTCCCTCTCAGACGTAACAACATCAGCCAATCTTAAGATCTTTAAATGTTGTGAGGTGATTGATTGTTCGATTCCTAAGGTATTATATATACGATTTACATTGGTTGTACCGTGTTCATCAATATATTCTAAAATCTTCAATCGGAGCGGATGTGCCAATGCACGCATCAAGTTGCAAGAATAGTTTAGCTTATCACTACTAAACTTTACTTTAGTCTGTTTCATCTTAGTTTCCTTATTTCTTATTCTACCTGAGACAAATATGACTATTAATCTTAATATGGCAAAATAAATATTAGAAAAAAATGTAATCTGTTTACTAATTCTTTCTGATTACATTTTTTTCTAAATGAAAACCAAGTGAGAAAATTTATAATTAGCTGTAAATCAGATGATTATATAATCACTATTGAAGTAGTGAATTATCCAGCTAAATCTTCAACTAATTTTTGAATTTGATCTAATCGATCTGTATTCAATGAATAATAGATAAACTTCCCTTGTCTTTCCGTTAAAACAACGCCAGCACGTCTTAAAATAGCTAAGTGCTGAGATGCAACTGATTGTTCTAATCGTAACTTGATATATATATCTGTTACGGTCATTGTATCTCCAGATTCTAAGAGATCAATAATTCTTTGTCTTAGCTTATGATTGACTGCTCTTAATACAAGTACGGCCTTTCTAAGCTCTGCATAATCTAAGTGGACTTCTCCTGTTCCTTTTTTTAAGGATACTGTTTCATTTTTTTTATTTCTCATCTATCAGGTTTTAACAGTTTTGAGATTTTATCATAGAAAAACCAAACATTGTGCCGAAAAGCAAGCACGACAATATATTGAGAAAATACTATCCATAAATTGTTGATAATCAGTTTATTAATTAACGCAACAATAGACGAAAAGTTCCCTTGCCTAATTAGAGTTGAGATTTAGGTATGGTGATATTTGGCGATTTGTAGTAGAAAGGGGTGTGATAGGCTATATCTGAATACTCCGATTTGCCATATTTGTCGTAGGCAATTTGCACCATATGTTCAGCACTACATTCGAATGGCAATAATTTGATTCTTTTTGGTAGACCCTTGTCCACATATAATTTGTGGAGTTTAGCGGCTCCATTACCTACTATATATAATGTACCTGACACAGTAGAAAGCAAATGCTCAATTGAGTCTTCGCTATATATAAGATTAGTGGTATCGCTGAGAGAAGATAATACATTATCATATAGCGCACAATAAACTTCCATTCTGCGAGCATCTATAGTAGAGAGGATTTGATATTGTGATTTTTCACTAATAATATTTTTTGCATTTTCGGCTATTGCGTCAAGAGTGGGGACTGAGATCAATGGTATATCAAGTGCATAGCAAAATGCTTTTGACGAGCTCAAACCCACTCTTAGACCGGTGTATGAACCTGGACCATCACTTATTGCTATTGCGTTAATATCAGTCAAATTAAGTTGAGATCCTTTTAATATGTCTGATACTAATTGGGTCAGCCCGGAGCTATGTCTTAATCCTGTGGAAAGCTGCTCCTCTATTTGACACAGGCCATCCACACTTAACGCAACAGAGCAAACATCTGTTGCAGTTTCTATACATAGGATGTTGGTAGGCACTACTGAAGTATACTATTGTAACGAGCTGTATCATTTAGCAACTCGATGGCCTTTTTGACTTCGTCGTCGTTTTTGAGCATCTGCCGAGTTTTACCTTCTTGCAAAAAATATCTCTTGGCTAATTCTGCTTCAATTTCATCAAGGATCTTGGCTTTGTATTGTTCGAGGTCGTCTGCTTTGACTTTTTCAATTTCTTGATTAATACTTTCTAACTGAATATTGAGATTGGCAACTTCAGAACCCACTAAGCTTTCTTGTAATTGTTGAAAGGCCAGCTCCTCTTTAGTTTTGTATTGAAAATTTTCTTTTTTCAAAAATGAGAGGAAAGATTCATAATCGGTAAATGTAAAAGATTCAAAATCTGAAATACTCTGATTTTGTGCTATATATTGGTTGGCATAATTAAAAATCCAATGATCTTTCTTTAGCGTCTCTATAATGTCTGCATCTTTTTCTATATCCAATTTGATATCAGGTGTAACTCCGCCACCATCTAATACTGGTCGACGATTTCTGGTGTAGAATACTTCTCTGTCTTCATCCGCTATGTCTTTTGGTTCTCCATTTTCATATGCTACACTCTGAATGCATCTACCAGATGGGATATAGTATTTTGATATAGTTACTTTAATCCTACTATTATAACCTACTTCTCGGTGATTTTGAACGAGCCCTTTGCCATATGTCCTTTGTCCCATGATAACGCCTCGATCCATATCTTGAACCGAACCTGAGACAATCTCAGAAGCAGAAGCAGAAGTTTTGTTGACTAAGACCACAATAGGCAGATCAAGATCTATAGGGAGTCTCCTTGTAGAGTAGTTTTGATCTCTATCTCTTACTTTACCTTTAGTTGATACAACTGGTGTGCCTTGTGGTAGCATGAGACCTAATATATCTACAGCCTCTGATAGTAATCCACCACCATTAGATCTGAGATCTAATATCAAACCTTTCAGATCATTATTATCTCTTAATGTTCTCCACGCTTTAGCAATATTCTTAGAGGCATTGGGGGTGAATGTGGTTAGGTTAATATATCCTACATGATCACTTACCATACCTGAGTAAGGTACGTTAGGAATATCGACTTGAGATCTTTTTAATGTGACGTCCAGTTTTTTATTTTGAGCAGGTCTATTTACAGCCATTTGTATACTTGTACCAGGAAAACCTCGGACAAACTGAAGTATATCTTGATAGCTCCTGCCTTCGGTAGACTGGCCATTAATACTTATGACCTCATCTCCAACCTGAAGTCCAGCTTCTTGTGCAGGTCCTTCGTTGTAGATTTCGGTGATCGTAAATTTATCATTGACTAATTGACTGGCTGCACCAAGTCCACTGTATTTATCATCAGTAGATAGTCGATAACTTTCTACTTGAGATTCACTATAATACACGGTGTATGGATCTAAGCTATTCACCATTGCATCAATTCCTGTGCGGATCAATTGATTAGGTTCTAACTCGTCGACATAGTGAGTATTTAATTCCTTGTAGACGTTGGTAAAAATTTCGAGATTCTTGGCTATCTCAAAGTATTTGTCATTATTAAGTCCAGCCGCACTTAATAGTATAACGAGAAGAACTCCTGTTGTCCACTTAAATAATGTGCTTAATCCACTTTTCATACATTAACATTAAATCTGGTTATAATAACGAGAATAAAAGGAATTTCTTTTCTGACTTGATCTTAATAACGTGCATTTATATAATTATTAATTGTCGATAAAAGTTCCTCTTGAGCTTCTGCATGAATCCAATGACCTGCTATTATTTCTACAATCCTAAATTCATTAAACATTTCGGCAATCAGCTCTTCATGCTCCTTAGTAATATAGTTTGACTTCGTCCCTCTCACGAAAAGTGTTGGTACGGATATCTCTTTGTCAAACTCGTTAGCTTTTATTATTTCAGAATAATTATCGTATAAACTGTTGAAATTGGCTTTCCAAGCAAAGCCTTCAGAGCTTCGAGTAAGATTTTTAAGTAAAAATTGTCGTACTCCCCAATCATTGATTGTATTACTTAAAATGGCATCGGCTTCTTTGCGATTACTTATATCTGATAAGGGTAAATTAAGTACAGCATCAAAGATGCTTAAATGACCTGGCGAATAATCTGCTGGTGCAATGTCTATAATAGATATCGTTTTGCATAATTCTGGAAAATCATGGGCGAACTGCATCACTGATTTGCCACCCATAGAATGACCAATAAAATCTGCTTTCGTGATGTTATGCGAATCGACAAAAATCTTCAGATCGTTAGCCAACAAAGAGTAACTAAAAGTGTCTGAATGTGGCGATCTCCCATGATTTCTTTGATCTACTATATATACTCTATGTTGTCGGGCAAGTTTTTTGGCGAAGCTTTGCCAGTTGTCGAGCATGCCAAAAAGTCCATGGAGGATCACAACAGGTGGTCCTTCGCCAAAAACCTTATAGTTTAACTTCATATCAACAATTTTCTATGGCGAAGGTAAGTAATGATGCTTGGGTATAGCTAATATTCATTCTACGCAAATTCATGATAGATTAAGATATACATAGGGTTTACCAGAATAGGTGTAGTTAGGTGGCATAAAGGGATACCCAAAATTTTAGAATAAACGAATTATCCTTTAAACCAAATCCATGATATAAGTGGTTATTGTACAAATGAAAGATGCCATGAATTACATAAAAATTAGTATTACAACTTTAGCAATGTTTGCTTTAATTAGTAATGTTATCGCCGGAGCATATGGTACTACATCCAAGAAAATCAAAACAATTATTCTGATAGAAGGACAACCATATTTAGTAGAATTATCCAAGGATGGAAGTATAGTTACACAATTTGGATTGGTTGAAAATTACATGATCACAGATATATCTCACGAGGAGTTTGTTCAACAGATGATAGTGAACAATTCCCATAATAATATTATAGAGAATGTAAAGTATATTTCATTTGAATCACTTACTCCAGAGATTAATGAAGAGATAGTTGACTACTTAAGTGATTTAGTAATGAAGGTAGAACAGTCAATTGACAGTAGAGTGATTATATACGCTAATCAAATGTATGAATCTGATCAATTAGCCAAGTATATCAAAGAATTAATGACGGACTTTGGATTAAATGAGGATCAAATTGAGATTAAAAAGAATATAGTTACTCAAGGAGGAATGTTTAAAACTATCAAAGTTGAATATGTCCCTCAATTGGAGAACACATGATTAGTGAAGTTACCTTAATAATACTCTAAATAATTTTGTGCAAAATGGCATGGTCCTTGTCACCTTTTATTTCAAATATAAAAGAGTATGCAGATTATAAATGTGATTATGTTTTTCGCACTAGTCATTATTGGTAGCTTGACCTCGAGCATGCCCAATAATGATGAGACAACCATTATTATAGAAAACGGTAAAGCTATACTGGCTGATGTGGATAAGAACGGTGAAGTGGTTAAAAGGTATCTCGAAGTTCCTGAATATTTTGAATCAGAAAAATCACATGATGAAAAAGTAAAAGCTGCTAAGAAAAAATATGAGATCTTGAAAAAGCACCAAATAGATCAAATCCGATTTATTCCATTTGACGGTACTTTTGAAAAGCTGGATCAAAACGCCATGACTCATCTCCATCATGTGGCCAATCATTATAAGCAGACTTATGCCAATCAAATTAAAATAACGGCTGCCAAACGTGCTGACAACACTCCGATTTTGGACCATCTGTTAGATGATGTTGTCTTTGTATTGAGATCTTTAAATGTGGCTGAGGAGGATATAGAGGTCGTGTATAAAAATGATAAAGGTGATGAACCGTTGCAATTTGTTAAGGTTCAATCAAGCCTGAAGTAAGATAGATAGACCAATCTGAAAGAAAAGATATATATCTTTTTGGAGCCTTCGTATTATTCGAAGGCTTTTTGGTTTATACTGAGTTACTCATTAGAATTACTGCGTCAAATATATAGTTGAACGGATATTGGAATTTGATTTTTATATCTTCGTTTAGCTTATTTTTAATTAGAAAATAATACTGAAATGTTAGGAACACTGCCTCTTGCCGAAGCTAAAAAGAAATTAGAAAGGAAAGGTTATTTATCTATTGACGTAGATCCTACCTTGGATTTTGTCGAGGAGATTAATAGGCTTAAAAAAGAGAAGAATGCGATCATATTAGCCCACTATTATGTAGACTCTGATATACAAGATATTGCGGATTTTATTGGGGATAGTCTACAGTTGGCTCAAGAAGCGGAGCGTACAGATGCTGATATGATTGTTTTTGCTGGGGTGCACTTTATGGCTGAAACGGCTAAAATGCTTAACCCTAAAAAGAAAGTTGTGCTTCCAGATCTAAAGGCGGGATGTTCATTAGCAGACTCATGTCCACCACATTTGTTTAAGAAGTTTAAGGAAAAACATCCTGATCATGTTGTAGTCAGTTATATCAACTGTACTGCAGAGCTCAAGACCTTAACAGATATATGCTGTACCTCTTCTAATGCTATACATGTGATCAATAGCGTACCAGAGGATCAGGGAATTATTTTTGCGCCTGACAAGAATCTTGGCGCCTATCTCCAGAAAAAATCTGGAAGGGAGAATATGATACTCTGGAATGGAGCGTGTATGGTACATGAGATTTTTTCGGCAGAAAAAATTACTAAAGCCATGGTACGTCATCCGGATGCAGAATTAATAGCTCATCCTGAATGTGAGGCACATATATTAGAAAAGGCTCACTTTATTGGATCAACCAGTGGATTACTAAGGTATACACATGAGAGTGATGTACAGAAGTTTATAGTAGCTACAGAATCTGGAATCATTCACCAGATGGAATTAAAATCGCCGAATAAAGAATTCATACCTGCGCCTCCAAATAATACCTGCGCTTGTAACGATTGTCCACATATGAAAAGGAATAATATGGAAAAGCTTTATCTCTGTATGGAGTATGAGCTACCAGAAATTATTCTCGAAGATTGGGTAATAGAAAAAGGTGTCGCTTGTATAGATAGAATGATGGAAATCAGCGCTAAAGCAGGACTTTAGTCTTAGTATAA
>JAHDDE010000049.1 GCA_020629515.1 Saprospiraceae bacterium
GGCAAGATCATTTCATAATTATTTGACTCATGAAGATTCTAATTTGTCCTGATAAATTCAAAGGGTCTCTTAGTGCGAGAGAAGTTTGTGCTTTTTTGGAGTACGGAATAAAAAGTGTCAATAGTGATCTTGAAGTGACCTCTCATCCAATAGCAGATGGAGGAGAAGGTTCTGTTGAAATACTCAAGGAGCTATTAAAATTGAATGAATGCAAGGTAAAAACAGTCGATCCAATAGGTCGCCCTATAGAAGCACATTACTATTATACAGATCAAGTGGCATATATAGAGTTAGCAAGTGCTTCAGGTTTGGTCTTGTTAGAAGAATCAGAAAGGACGCCGATGAATTCTTCAACTATGGGTACGGGATATCTCATTAAAGATGCAATGAGCAGAGGATGTACTCACATATATCTATTCATCGGAGGCAGTGCGACAAACGATGGGGGGATAGGTATAGCCAGTGCTTTAGGATTCCAATTCTTTGATGAAAATGATATGATTTTAGAAGCTATAGGGGCCAACTTAGGTCATATCAAAAAAATTAATTCAATCAATTCTGATAGTCTTTCAGAATTGCAAATTACAGTACTGTGTGATGTGTCTAATCCGATGTACGGGCCTAATGGGGCCGCATATGTTTATGCAGGGCAGAAGGGTGCCAATCAAGTGATGATAGAGGAATTAGATCGAGGCCTGAAGAATTATGGGGCGGTTTTACAAAAACTGACAGGGCGGTCTATAGCAGAAATGCCAGGGATGGGTGCAGCTGGTGGTGTCGGAGCATCTTTAGTAGGGTTGATGGGAGCGGAGATAACAAACGGTTTCGCCATGTTATCAAGTAAAACTCAATTGGAGAAATATATTATTGAAGCTGACTTAGTTATAACTGGAGAAGGAAAAATCGACCATACTTCCTTCCAAGGTAAAGTCGTAGGAAATATATTGTCAATGTGTAGAAAGCATAATACACCATATGGGCTAATTGGCGGGATAATAGAAATTGATGACAATAGCACTCAATTTAAACACTCCATTATAGAAAGAGCGAAAAGTATCCAAGTAGCTATGCGTTCTGCAGAACAGTATCTTATATCAATTGGACAGGACATAGGCACTTTTTTATAACCTTCTGTTCCATTAGAGGAAAAACATACATTTAATAACTTGTCAATAATTGATGTAATTAATCTGTTCCTATCCTTAATTGAATACATCTGATTAGAACGATTATCTTTGCACTTTTTTAGTCCAGAATAATTTACACTTTATAGTTAAGCTTATGTTGACAGCGAGTAACGTATATATGCAGTATGGAGATAGGGTGCTACTCAATCATGTCAATGTCGTAATAAAATTGAGAGATAAGGTTGGTTTGGTTGGTCGTAATGGAGCAGGAAAATCTACCTTTCTAAAAATCTTGGCTAAGGAGATCACTCCAGATGAAGGGACAATAGCCATGCCTACTGATGGCACTTTGGCCTTTTTGCATCAAGAGATAGAGATAGAGCAGAATAAGTCTGTTATAGATGAGGCGATGACGGCATTCGAAGCGCTAAGAGAGCTGAATGAAGCAATTGATAAAATGAATGCCGAGATTGCCAGTCGTACGGATTATGAGTCAGATGAGTACATGAATTTGCTCGAAAGATTCTCAGAATTCAATGAGCGATATGCTTTATTAGGGGGTGATTCATCAGAAGGGGATGCTGTGAAAGTCTTAAAGGGATTAGGCTTTAAGGATAAAGATCTTCACCGTCAGATAGCAGAATTCAGCGGAGGCTGGCAGATGCGTGTGGTCTTAGCCAAGATGTTATTAAAAAAACCAGATTATCTATTATTAGACGAGCCTACCAACCATCTTGATATTGAGTCTATCATATGGTTGGAGAGATTCCTTAAAAATTATCATGGTGCAGTAATTATAATCTCTCACGACCAACAATTTTTGGATAATTGTACCAATCGGACGGTCGAAATTGAATTAGGTAAAATTCAAGATTATAAAGCAGCATATTCCAAGTACTTGGAGTTAAGGAAAGATATCAAAGAAAAGACTCAGTCTGCTTTTGAGAATCAACAAAAGATGATAGCTCAAAAAGAAAGAACTATCACGCGGTTTATGGCCAAGGCTACTAAAACCAAGATGGCTCAGTCTATGAAAAAGCAACTCGATAAGGTTGAACGAATAGAAATAGCCAATGAAGATACGGCTACTATGAAACTTCAATTTGAAGCTCCCCCACGTTCTGGGCAGATTGTTGTAGAGGCCAAATCTCTTAGTAAGAGCTATGATGAGTTGAATGTATTAGACGGGATAAGTTTTAAGATTGAGCGGGGCGAGCGGGTAGCATTCGTAGGGCAAAACGGCCAGGGTAAAACCACTTTTGCTAAAATATTGGTTGGTAAGCTTAAATATAATAGCGGGAATGTAGACTTGGGACATAATGTATCAATAGGATATTATGCTCAGAATCAAGCAGAAACGCTTAATGGCAAGTTGACGCTGTTAGAGACTATGGAAAATCACTCACCACCTGAGAAACGAACCCAGTTACGCAAAATATTGGGGGCATTTATGTTTAGTGGTGAAGATGCAGAAAAGAAAGTGTCTGTACTAAGTGGAGGAGAGCGGGCAAGATTGGCTTTGGCATGTATGCTTTTGAGGCCATTTAATCTGTTGGTTTTAGATGAGCCTACTAATCATTTAGATATTTTGTCCAAAAAGGTCTTGAAGGAGGCAATTCAAAATTACCAGGGAACATTGATTGTGGTTTCGCATGATAGGCAATTTTTAGGAGGATTGACAGAGAAAACTTTGGAGTTTAGGGATAAAAAAACTTATGAGTATCTGGGTGATGTCAACTACTTCTTGAGTAAGCGAGAGCTTGAGTCAATGAGGGAAGTAGAACTACACAAGACGGAACCAAATGGTATTCCTATAAGTGCACAAAAGAAAGAAATAAGTAGCGCTGATAAAGAGGTGATCAAACAGTTAGAGCGTAAGTCTCAAAATGTAGAAAGAAAGATCGAGCAATCCGAGAAAAACATTAAAAAAATTGAGGCGGATATGGCGATAGAAGGATTTTACGAATCTGAAAATTCATCTGAGATAATCGAAAAGTATAATCAAGAAAAAGAAAAATTATCTAATCTAATGGAAAGCTGGGAAGAAGTACAAATAGAATTAGAAGACAAATTGTCGTAGACTATTTTACACTATTTAATATGTTTGTTCGGATAATTACTAAAAAACTACGAAGCATAGCATCTCAATAAAAAATAGATTAACTACTTCAAAGTCCGATTCGGAAAGAGGGTTGGCCTGACGGCCTCAAATAGGAAGCGGGAGCGGTCTGGCAGAAGAGCCTTAAGGCTTCGAGTATTTGGTTTCTTTTTTTTTTATGAAAAAGTGACAATATTATTGCTGAGAAGAGAGTAGAAATGTATTTGATACTAAAGGGGATATTCAGCACATCGATATAGTTAGCCTATCCCAGTTCAAAAGACAGCCTTGGATCTTTTTCTTTTCCTCCTTCTATCACATTGACATCTACTATTTTATCTGCCTTGTTCAATATTTTCCGACATCGAGCACTTAGATGTTTTAACTGTACTGTCTTACCAACGGCCTTATATCGTTGAGTGATCTTGTTGAGGGCTTCTATACCTGACATGTCAGCGACTCTGCTTTCATAAAAGTCTATTATAATTTCTTGCGGATCATTTTGCACATCAAATTTGTCATTAAAGGCAGTAACCGATCCGAAGAATAAAGGTCCATATATTTCGTAATGTTTCACCCCATTTTCATCAATTCTCTTTCTTGCACGAATTCTTTTTGCATTTTCCCAGGAAAAGGCCAATGCCGAGATGATTACACCCACCAGTACAGCCAGTGCTAAGTTGTGTAAGAATACTGTAATTAGGGAAACTAATACCATAACTATGACATCATGAGTTGGCATCTGACCAAATGATCTTAAGCTTGTCCATTCGAATGTGCCAATTGCTACCATGATCATAAGTCCAGTAAGTGCTGCCATAGGTAGCTGTTCGATTAAGGGGGCTCCAAACATGATAAACATTAAAAGCATAACCGAAGCCACGATACCTGATAATCGGGCTCTCGCTCCAGAGGATATATTGATTAATGATTGCCCTATCATAGCACATCCTCCCATACCTGAGAACAATCCAGTAATAAAGTTGGCTGCACCTTGAGCTATACACTCTTGATTGCCATTGCCTCTCGTTTCTGTTATTTCGTCTATAAGATTGAGGGTAAGTAAACTCTCAATGAGTCCTACTCCTGCAATGACAAAGGCATACGGCAAGATAATCGATAATGTCTCCAAAGTAAAAGGAATAGCAGGGATGTGAAATGGAGGGAAGCCGCCATTGATTGATGCAATATCTCCAACGGTTTTGGTATTAATACCGAACCCTATGACTATAGCAGATATGACTAAAATGGCTGTAAGAGAAGCAGGAATAGCTTTTGTGAGTTTAGGTAGTCCCCAAATGATCAACATTGTAAGGAGTACAAGGCCTAACATTAAGTAAAGTTGAGCGCCTGTCATCCATTGCAAAATGCCTTCTGGGTCCATAATTTTAAATTGATCGAGCTGAGCTAAAAAAATAACAATAGCCAAACCATTGACAAATCCAAACATGACAGGATGGGGTACTAACCTTATAAACTTACCCAATTTGAACACACCTGCTAATATTTGGATGATTCCAGCCAAAACTACGGCGCCAAAAATATACTCTACACCATGACTTTTAGCTAAGGCAACAATCACCACTGCTACGGCGCCTGTTGCTCCTGAGATCATGCCAGGTCTGCCTCCAAAAATCGATGTAATTAACCCAACACTAAATGCAGCATATAATCCAGTCAGTGGTGACAATCCCGCTATCAATGCGAAGGCAATTGCTTCAGGGACTAAAGCTAATGCTACTGTCAGTCCTGAAAGTATCTCATTCTTATAATTGATGTCTTTCTTAAGGTCGAAAAAACGAAATATACCCTGCATTATCCAATATTTTTATGGATTAAAAAAGGTGCAAAGGTAAGTCATTTTAATATTGAGCAAATAATATTCTATCTATTGGAATTATTTACGACATAATTAGAATAATGTTTGGTATTATTAATTATTGATATATGATTATTTTATTGTCTGAAGAATAGCAAAATATTCTTTACAATTTGTTGTGAAAGGAAATGTCAAAACCGATGGATCGGAGAAGTAGGATTTTGTGTAATTATGAATAATGGGTGGAGTAAATAAAAAAGAGGGAAGCATTAGCTTCCCTCTTTTTTATTTTTTTAAGATGCTTTTTTATAACGTTTTGACTTGTACTTTTCGACTACAGATCTAAGTTTAGATGTTGCATTATCTAATGCTATATCATGCCTAAGACCTGTGGCCTCCACAAACACATCTTTTCCTTTTAATCTGGCTTGCAGTTTGACCTTTTTATATGGATGCGCTTTACCTCTAAAAAAAACTTTGATAGATTCGATAAAAGGGTATTTAGTAAAATACTTTTGAAGAGACTGCCTTGCATAAGTTTCATGCCAATTGCTCCCTTCTGTTAATCCTTGCTCTACTCTTATATCCATAATAAGTTTTAATGGGTTAATAATATATTTCAAATTCACCAGATTCCCATAGGTAATCTTGTATTCAAATGAATATACAAAATATCTTTAATTAATACATCAACTTTAACGATCAAATTGGTCAGGTAGAAGATAAATTCTATCTTTTCAATCTTAAAATAGTCTATTGTGAAAAATAATAACCGTTCTTCCATTTTTATCGCAGCAGTAGTGTCTTTAGGAGGCTTTTTATTTGGCTTCGATGCTGCTATCATTTCGGGTGTTGTTGGCCCAGTTGAAACATTGTTTGGATTAGATGATGTTCAAAAGGGTTGGGTAGTAAGCTCGCCAAGTTTTTCTGCCATGTTTGCCATGCTTGCAGCGGGTGCCTTGGGTAATCGATTAGGAAGAAAACGAATCTTACTAATAGTAGCTTTTTTATATGCACTATCTGCCGTAATGTCGGCCTACGCTAATTCATATGAGATGCTATACATCGCTCGGATGATAGGTGGATTGGCATTTGGGGCAGCTCTCATTTTAGCACCTATGTATATTGCGGAGATTTCAAATGCTGAAAATAGAGGGAAGTTGGTGTCCATCCAGCAGCTTAATATTGTTTTAGGGTTTTCTGTGGCCTATTTTACTGGATACTACCTTAATCAAGCAGGTCAAACCGGTGCAGGTTTGATCAATAATAATAATGCATGGAGGTGGATGTTGGGTATAGAATTCTTGCCAGCTATTATTTACTTTTTCTTGCTTTTTTTTGTTCCACGTAGTCCAAGATGGTTGTTATTGAAGAATCGAAAAGAGGAGGCATTAAGTGTCTTGACCAGATTACATGGAACAGATTACGCTGAGCAGGAAATAGAAAATATTCAAAAAAACTTAAAGGAACAAAAAGGAAGTAAAGCGAGCATTTCGGATCTATTTCATCCGTCAATAAGGTTCGTAATATTTATTGGTTTGGCCATTGGTATCCTTCAGCAAGTCACTGGGATCAATGCTGTATTCTTTTATGCAACATCCATTTTCGAGCAAACAGGAATAGGTACTAATGCTGCATTCGCTCAATCTGTCGTTGTGGGCTTGATTAATGTCCTTTTTACACTGTTAGTTATGGTCCTAATTGATAGGATGGGGCGAAGACCATTATTACTCATTGGAATCGCTGGGGTGGCCATCAGTCTTTTGATAACTGCCTATGGTTTTCATCAGGCTACTTACCAATTAACCTTGGAAAATATAGCTACTATTGATGGACTTAATTCTGATCAATTAAGTAAGGTGATGGATGTTACTTATGATAATGATGTTGATTTTAAAAATGCCTTAAAATCTTCGTTAGGAGGAGAATTTAAAAAATATGAATCTTCGCTCATACAGGCTGCCGCTAATATAAATCCCTATCTAATTTTATTTGGAATATTGGGGTTTGTAGCATCTTTCGCTTTTTCATTAGGACCGGTCATGTGGGTGATGCTTTCAGAATTATTCCCTAACAAGGTTCGTGCCCTTGCTATTGGGATTATCGGTTTTGTTAATTCTTTTTCAAGTTGGGTTGTACAACAGATTTTTCCTTGGGAGTTATCCAATTTGGGTAATTCGCTCACCTTCTTCATTTATGGAATGTTAGCGCTTGCTGGATTCTTTATTTTCTTGAAAATATTACCCGAAACAAAAGGTAAGTCATTAGAAGAGTTAGAGCAATTATTGGTTAATTAAAAAAAATAAGACATCGTTATCACTAACCCAATATTAACTGGCTTTAATCCAGACCCCTCGATAATAAGAGTTGGTCCGGATTATTATATCGCGACATCCACTTTTGAGTGGTTTCCGGGGGTTCAGATTTATCATTCAAAAGACTTAATCAATTGGAAGCTTATTGCTCGACCTTTAAATAGAGTTTCTCAATTGGATATGAAAGGTGTACCAGATAGTGGCGGAGTATGGGCTCCTTGTTTGAGTTATGATGATGGGATTTTTTATTTAGTTTATTCTAATGTTCGAACTTTTGATGGACCTTTTAAAGATACGCCTAACTACGTAGTGACTACGAAAGATATCAGAGGAGATTGGTCTGAACCTATATTTTTAGGGTCTTCTGGCTTTGATGGAAGTTTATTTCATGGTGAAGATGGTAAGAAACATTTTGTGAGTATGATAGTAGATCATCGAGAAGGCAAGTTTTTTGGTGGTATTATTATACAAGAATATAATGCTAAAGTGGGACAATTAGTGGGGGAGCAAAAGTTAATCTGTGAAGGGTCGGAGATAGGTAAGACTGAAGCTCCGCATATATTTAAAAGAAATGGATTTTATTATTTGCTATTAGCAGAAGGTGGCACAGAGTATGACCATGCCGTAAGTATAGCAAGATCAGAAAACTTGCTGGGGCCGTATGAATTTCATCCCGACAATCCTATTATCACGGCCTCAGAGCACCCTGATCATGTCATGCAAAAAAACGGTCATGGAGATTTAGTGCAAGCGCCTAATGGCGATTGGTATTGTGTCTATCTCGTCGGCAGACCTATACCAGGAACGAAGAGGTGTATATTAGGTAGAGAAACGGCCATTAGTCAAGTTGAATGGAAGGATGATGATTGGCTGTATCATGTAGCTTCATCTAAAGCAGCTCCACAATTTATCGAAGTTCCTTGGGCTTCAGGTACTTCAGGGAGGGATATCCTGTCATTTCGAGAAGATTTTGATACTCTTTTTTTGAACAAGCATTTTCAATCTTTGAGAATTCCAGTTACCTCAGATTGGGCCTCCTTAGAAGAGCGACCTGGTTATCTGCGATTATATGGTCGAGAGTCATTGGGTTCTTGTTTTTATCAATCCTTAATAGCTCGAAGACTACAACATTTTAAGGCAGACATTAGTACATGTTTAGAGTTTGCACCAAACTGTTATCAGCAGTTGGCTGGATTAGTTTGTTATTATAACACCTATCATTGGCATTACTTGTACGTATCATCCAATGAACAAAAGCAAAAAGTAATAAGATTAATGTCTTGTGATAGATATGTCTCTCATGATTATCATGTCGAAGAAGTCATCTTAGACCTCGATAAGCCAATAGAACTTAAAGCAAATGTAAATCATACTGCGTTACAATTTTATCATCGTCATGCTGATGAAGATTGGAGAACGATAGGTCCTGTACTTGATATGAGCATTTTAAGTGATGATTATGTTCAAGATAGTAACAATAGGTATAGAGCAGCATTTACAGGAAGTTTTGTAGGTATATGCTGTCAAGATCTGACTGGTCAAAAGATGTCTGCAGATTTCGATTGGTTTGATTATCAGGAAACTCTTTAAAATTAAATTATGCTTAAACGAATAGTTAGTACACTTGCCTTGGTTTCTATTATTGCCCTAGTATGCTTTTTTTTTGTGGCTGGAAGATTGATGGACCAAAGAATGAATGTATGCTTACATATTGATGATGAAGATTATTCTATTTCGCCTAAAGCAAAAGCTATACAACAAGAGGCCTTAATAGCCGATTGGCATTCTGATTTGTTACTATGGGATCGCAGTGTGCTTAACAGAGCTACCCATGGGCATACTGATCTTCCAAGACTAATAGAAGGTAATTTTACTTTGCAGGTTTTTGATGCTGTTATCAAAACGCCTAAAGGCCAAAATTATGAACGCAATAATGGAGAAACGGATAATATTACTCTATTAGCAGCGGCCAATCGTTGGCCTATAAAGTCATGGACTAATCTCACTGAGAGAGCATTATACCAAAGTTATAAACTTCATAAAGCAGAAAGAGAATCGAATGGTCAGCTTAAAATTGTAAGGTCATCTGTGGATTTAGAAACTATTATAAAGCAAAAAACTGATTCTCTGGTAGTTGTCGGAGGTTTGCTTTCTATAGAGGGACTTCATGCTTTAGAAGGTCAGATAGAGAATGTTGATCGGCTATATGATGCAGGATATAGGATGTTTGGGTTAGTACATTTTTTTGATAATAAGGTAGGAGGGAGTAGTGCTGGCGAAGAGCAATATGGTTTAACTCCATTTGGTGAAGAAGTCATTAGTGCCATGCTTGAAAAGAATATAATTATAGATTTGGCCCACTCTTCAAGTCAACTAATTGATGACGTACTTGCATACACGGATTCACCGGTCGTGGTGTCTCATACTGGTGTGATGGGAACATATAATTCTCCTCGTAATTTATCTGATGAACATATACGCAGAATAGCTGAAAGAGGAGGTATGATCGGAGTTGGATTCTGGGACGGTGCGGTAGGCTCACCAGATCCCAAAAATATAGTGAATGCCATAAAATATATCGCTGAGTTAGTAGGTGTCGATCATATCTGCTTAGGTTCGGATTGGGATGGAGGGACTACTACCTACTTTGATGCTGCGCACATAGGATTATTGATAGATGAACTTATAGAAGCTAATTTTTCAAAAGAAGAAATAGAAAAGATTATTGGAGGTAATCAAATAGATTTCTTGCTTCAGCATTTACCTGTTGATTAATGTGTTTTAGGTAGAGTAAAATAAAAAGTAGTGCCTTTGCCGACTACTGATTCAAACCAAATTTTGCCTTGATGCCTATCGACAATTTTTTTGCTAATAGTTAGGCCTAAGCCAGTCCCTTCATATTCTTTTTGGGTATGTAATCTTTCAAAAAGCTTAAATATCTTTTCCGAAAATTTTTTGTCTATGCCTATGCCGTTGTCGCTTATACTAAATTGATACAACTCATTAATATTTGCGCACTTTATTTTTATAATTGGTTTTTTATTATCAGTGAATTTAAGAGCGTTTTCAATTAAATTCTGAAAAAGACTTTCGAGTTGATAAGGATCCCCTATTACTTCAGGTAGTGGATCTGTCGCAATAATAGCCTGTTTTTTATCTATTGTTCTGTACAATGTGTTTGACAGTACTTTTTGTACTAATTCGTTGAGATTAACTTTCTTTTTAGTGGCATCAATATTTGATACTTTGGAGAACTCTAAAAGGTCGTCAATGATATTGCTAAAGTTTTTGACTCCCGTCCGGATAAACTCTAAATATTCTACTCCTTTGCTATCCATGATATCAAAATATTTTTGGTAGAATAGTTCTGTAAATCCCATAACAGCTCTTAGTGGGGATTTTAAATCGTGAGATATCACTGATGCGAATTGGGTTAAGTCTTCGTTAGATCTTTTTAATTCTTCTGCCTGATTCCTTAGTTTTTGTTCGATTAGTTCTCTCTCTTCAATTTCTTGTTTGAGTAGCTTATTGGCTTTTTCTAATCTCAGAGATCTATCTGAGACTTCCAATGCTAAGTCTTCATTGGCTTCGGTTAGTTTAGCCGTGTTAACTGTTAGACGATTTGATAAGGATTTAGATTCTTTTAACTCTATTTCTAAAGACTTTTGAAAATGAAAATTTTTGAGCAAGACGCCTACCGTCTTGCACATAGAACTAAAGGATGAAAAACAATCGGAGTTTAAGGGAGGATAGAATAAACTGTCCTCTTTGGTCTGTCCAACAATTACGAATCCCGATAAATTTTGATCATTGAAGTAGATTGGACATACATAAGCTTCAAATAGATTGAGATATGATAAATGATGTGTCAGTTCATCATGTGAGGATAGCAATGAGCACCTCCTCGGCAAATTTTTTATAGCATCAACTATTTTTTTACAGTTGTCTTTTATTTTTTCGTCGTGACCAAAACTTCCTATAGGGACATAGGAAGTTGAGGCTTCATCATATTCACATATCACCCCTTTAGCTTGATTGAATATTTCTATGAAATATTCGATAGTAATTTCAGCAAATTCTGAAACTGAAGAAATATCTAAGGCTTCTTGGCTATAGGCTTGGATCAAAGTCAACCGTCTTAGCTCATCATCTAACTTATTTTTAGCAAGTATGAGCTCTTGTTGTTCTTTGATCGAGCGACTTACATTAATATGATCTTTTTCTTTAATGACTTGATTTTTAGCGTGTTAATGAGCTTTAGAGATGTTTTTATTTATTTCTGGTAAGAATATACAGAGAGGAAGTATAATTATGAAATTTATTTTTTCCACCTAATAGTGTGAATTCACCATAACCATACATCCCTAACCAAGGAATTTTTTCGGTATCAGAAATTCCTTGTTGCATCAAACCCATAATCTCTTCCTTGTTTATTTTGTTTAACATTGCCCGACCACGTGCGGCACAGTCGGTATGAAAAACTCCAACTACTTCTTTTCCTGCGAGCTTATGCTGTATTTTATTCATCATTCTTTTTGTGCCTGTAAAAATGAGCTCTTCATCACGTTGCGTTAACCAAAGTTCAGTCCCTTCTTTACATTGAACAGGCATATAGAAGCTATTGTCTTCTTCTACCTTCAATATGACCCTTAGGATGTGTTGGTTGTCATATTCTTCAAAGTATGCAGATTCGATAGATTCTGCTATCCCTGCGATAGGTATGCATGGTCCTGGATGTGTGTCATGAGGTAGTTCAAGTTGATCCATCAGATATGGCCAAGCTGGACGCTTCTCAATCTCATATACTCTATTTTGAGAAGATTTAGTCACTTTAAAGCTATTGCCTACAGTAATACTTCCATGATGGACCCCCATCACTATCTCAAGGGTAGGGTCTGCGTAGCCGATGAGTATGGCTCCTTTTTTCATGATTTTGTTATCATGAAATTGAAAAGAGTGGATTGCTTTCATATTATCAGAAGAGGTCCCTCCAAATATAGGCGTGTCTTCTCCAAATACATCCTCTATTCCTTCTATTACTTTGTCCGCCGCAATATCAATTCCAGAGGCCAATATTTGAATCATATTAATCTTTGGGTTTTTTTCTGCTAATTCGAGTGACATGGCTTTTGCCATCTCATATGAATTGTTCCCCACCATATTTTCACAATATGATATCGAAATCTCATCTTTCTTATCAGTAAATATGCACATTATGGCCAATGCACGCATGTTTTCATTGGCCCCTTCTTTGCCTATCACACCGGCACAAGTGCATCCTACGATTTTAGCATTAGGACATAATAATCTGGCTTGATCGAGGATCGATTGAAAATCATGCCCTATTGTCGCATGGATTAATATCATATCGCATTGCTTAGGGCTAATATCAATACAAGCGTGATCTATACAGTTCGTTATTGCTTTCTTAGAATTTACAATTCCATTACTTGCTGAAAAGAATTTCAACATAATAAACTATTTCATCTTTTGGTTGCACTAAGGATCAGTCAAACAAGATGAGAAATACCCGTCTAACTTAAATTGTCATGACAAATAAAAGCATTTATTTGTTTAGACTTCTAGCAACGATGGTTAAAATGTATTTATATGACGTGATATTACCTATTTATCAACTTTTACATTTTTCGATGTTGGCGGACAGATGAGCTCCTTGTGCTATTTCAAATCCAGCTTCAAACGAAATCGAAGTTCCACTGCAAAGTTCTATAACAGCCGGTGCTTGAAAAGCAGAATGTATGTATAAGGTGTCATTTGTATTAATAGTAAATGATTTGTTGATGGTTGAGCCAAGAGATACATTATCGGTGCAGCATGGGATGCATGATACTCCGCCACAATCTATTCCAGTTTCACCATAATCCTGTATACCATTATTGCAATGATCTTGCTCTTCATCATATTCTACTTCAAATGCAAACTCAAACCCCTGATCTGACCAGCGATTATCCCATTCAAAATAGTAGACTTGATCTTTTTCTATTCTAAGGCTATCAAATGCCGCAGCATAATAAAGTCCACCACCACTGAAACATGAATCATCAACAATCTTGATTTGCGCTAAATCGGCACATTTTCCTTGATGAAGTATGAGTCTCGTATCCACGTCTTGATTGCAGCTACCACCTGAGATATATCCATCTCCTATTGCATATAAGACAAACCAAGTAGCATGATCTGCAGAGGTATATGTTGCACCATAGCCATTTTCAGGTGCGCTTACATGATATGTACCGCTTTGGTCTATTACTTCAGCTTGATGGCAATGACTGTTTCTTGCAGTCACGCAATTATTTAAATAATACCTTATTAAATTACCAGGTTGACTACCGAAGCCTAAGGTCAAATCTATGCCAACAGGATCGTTATGACAATAGCTCATGATTGTACCTCCTTCAGAGGGTATCTCATCAGTACATGGATTGTCTAAGCAGGCATCTATTGATTCATTCCCTTCTGGCCCCCAAACACAGTCATGTGTATGTGGAGAACCCAAGTTATGCCCTAACTCATGTGCTATCACATGAACATCCCATGTGTAACTTGAATATTGGTCATAGGATCCATGGATATTGCTAAATCCATATGCTGCCGAGCGATTACAGATTCCATTGATATATGCGATTCCTCCTAAACTTAAAGGGTTCGCAGAGATAAGGTGCGCCAGATGTGCGCTAAAGTTATCATTCACATTGGACTTAAAATCTCGAAGCGCCTGTAGTGAGGAATATTGGTTATATGGATCTGGAGTGGTCCAAACCTTTAGCTCTTCAATTAAAATTATTATTCCCTCATTTTGGTATATAGCCCCTACTTCGTTCATGACACCATTGAGATATTCATAAGTTTCGGCAAGTGAATTGTTATTCAATTGGAAAAGATGATAATCTGCTTCCAGATAGAGTAAAAGTGTATCTAAATAATTTGATTTCAAGTTGGATTGACTGAGTTTAGGTAAAGATTCCACTTTTTGATTAAGTAAATCAGTCTTACATTCCCAGTCTGTTTTTCGCTTGGTATTGGATTTGAAAAGTTCTACTAAGTTGCGCTCTGCAGACTTTGGTTGAATGACTAATTCATCTTCATTAGTCTTAATTATGCCCGATATTGTTCCAGAAGAAATATTCAAGCTGACTTTAGAATGGGGCTGATTTTGGATATGGCCTCTATAATGTTTGGTATTAGAAAGATTGTTTTCTGGATTCAAATACAGCTTCGTTTCTTTGAGAACCAATGTTAATTCATCTTTTTCCGTCGGTACGATGATTTTCAGGTTGTCTTTTGAGTTAGCTTTAAATTTTGAACCATTGTAATATAATTCAACGACATCCTGGGATGACTTCACAGTCTTGAAGGGTCTCCATATGTTGTTGACCTCATTAGTTGTTCGATTTTGTATAGTATTGCAGTATAAGGGCAGGTTAGCTCCACACAAGTCCAAAGACTGTATAAAGCTAAGCCCTAATACTAGGCATAGCAATTCCTTCATTTCGTTAATGCAGTGAAAAAGGTGGTTAAAAAAGGGTTGAATTATGTTATGAGGGGTCTCAATTCCTCATAATTTGAATTGCTATGTTAAGTTTGAATTTTTTCTTTTGATATTAATTTCATTTCGTTGGTGGTTGATGTACAAACAAAGATAAAACTGCGATATATGATAAATGTCTACAAAGCCATTACAATGATCTACAGTTACAATTGATTTTTGAGACATTGGAATAATCGTGATTTATCTTCGTAATAAAAAAAACAGCTCACTCAATAGTGAGCTGTTTAAATCCCATCTTAAAAGGTGATTTAGGGTAATTGTGGTTGACTATACCTTAAATACTAAATATTGTTTTCGTTTTGGTTTAAGTTATAATTGGGTTACACAGGTATTTTGTGTTTCAATTATGATTGCAATTTAGGAGAGTTTTTAGCTTGACTATGACGGTATTCGAGAAGTAACTATGCTGATGGGATGATTGGTTGAGAAACCAAGATTTTTGGGAAATAGGTTCTATCTATTCTACATACTCCTTTCGGACAACTAAGGCATACATCTTGTGCCCTATGTCAAGGTATCCCTGTTCATAACAAAATTTGTAACACTTTCCTGCTTTAGTGTTGTATTCGTTGGTGTAGTAACTGAACTTAAACCCCTCTTCTAATAGCCTATCACGATGTACTTTAGTTTTACCATCTGGGTTAAGTCTCTCAAGTATTCTTCTATTTTTTCTTAGTATTCTATTGATTCGGGCAACAAATTTATTCGCATCTCTATTGAGTTCATTATTGTAGTGCGCCCTACAGCCATCCGAACAGAACTTTTTATCTCTTCGACCTTTTAATTTTTCACCACATACTAGACAAGTAGTATTCATACTATAGATGGAACGTTATGATAATCATAAAGTTAAGCAATAAGCAACTATACTTCTTAAAGTCGAGTTATAACTATACAATTATATTTAAATGAAAAAATTAGTACTCCTCTTTTTGTCTTTCGGGTTAATAGTGGGCGGTTCAAATGCTCAGTTCGGGAATTTGCTTAAAAAAGCAGAAGGCATAGTTAAGGGCGAGGATACTGATCAGATTGGATTAGGATTAAAAGAAGCCCTCCAAGTTGGCGTAGATGATGCAGTCTCATCATTGTCAGAGCAGAATGGTTATTTAGATAGTCCGTACAAGATATTAATCCCTGAAGAAGCTCAGAAAGTAACGTCTAAAATCTCTAAAGTTCCTGGATTTCAGAATGTGGAAAGAGACTTGATCCTTAAAATGAATGAAGCAGCAGAAATTGCCGCCCGAAAGGCTGGCCCTATTTTCCTTCAGAGCATCAAAAAAATGACATTTCAAGATGCTATGAACATCTTGACGGGTAATGATGATGCAGCTACTCGATATTTAGAGAAGTCCTCCAGATCTGCGCTGTATGCCGAGTTTATGCCAATAATACAAGATGCTTTGGACGAAGTAGGTGCACGAACATACTGGAAAACTGCAGTTGATGCCCATAACAAATTACCTTTCATAAAAAAGATGAATCCAGAATTGGATGATCATGTTAATAATCAGGCACTGAATGGTTTGTTCTCATTAGTTCAACTTAAAGAAGAGGGGATTAGAAGTGACGCTAATTTGAGAACTACACCACTCTTGAAGGAGGTCTTCTCTAAACAAGATTGAGCAGTAGGCTCTGGTCATTTTAGTGATAGAGTACCTTGATAAGCCATGCCGCAATTAGATTTTTCATGATTGATAAGCCATTTTTTCCGATCTAATCCGCCGGCATAACCCGTTAAGCTGCCATCACTACCAATTATACGATGGCAAGGGATTAAAATAGCTATCATATTCTGTCCATTTGCGCTAGCGATAGCTCGAATTGCCTTTATATCTCCGAGACGGATAGACTGATCCTTATAACTAGTTGTATAACCGTATGGAAGTTCTCTAAGTTTATTCCAAACCTTATTTTGAAAAGTACTTCCGTTCAAACTTAAAGGCACTGAAAATTGCTTTCTCTCACCGTTAAAATATTCGTTCAATTGTCTTTTTACTTGATTTATCAAGACATGCTTACCGATCTTGAAATTGTAATTCCTGTTGGATGTAAGATATTTGAACTGATTGTAAATTTTTGATCGGTCAATAAATTCGCATAGGACAACTCCTGAATCATCAACTGCTACATACATTTTTCCTAAGTGAGTAGAGATCATATTAAGAGTACAATCCTCTTTCTTATCATTTGAGTTGTAGAATACAGTTGTGACAACTTCATCTATATTATTACTCCTGAGTTTCTTAAAGTCCTTTAAGGTCCTCGTAGCTTGTAGATAAATATCTAATGATAATTTATGATGAGTAATAAACCAATTGTCAAGTTCCTTTAATGTGATTTTATAGGAATCTATTAGCTCTGATATATTAAGAGTAGGATTTTTATTTATTTGTTTAAGGGCATTACGCATGCCATCAGAATATGATGCGTGGCTAATGGGGTTACAAATGAGGCATGATCGATAACCGCTTCTTATGGCTTGTTTGGTTGTACTAAAAAATTCTACATTTTCATAGTTTGGCTTCCGAGCGGTACAACTCGGCAAACAGAATATTCCAGTTGTTTTAACAGCTGTAATAAAGTTATAATTTTTGGCTGTTGGAGTCCCAATGACATCATATCTGATTCGATCATCCATATCATGACCAAATTAGGATTAAATTTTCCTAAATTTCACTTGAGTAATATTAATAGATGAGTTCAATCATTTTGATATCAAGGTTAGAACGAATTCAATTAATTAATAATTATTTAAATATTATTTCCAAAAACGTTCTTATTAGTAAAATTTAAATCTATAAATTAGCGTCGGTTGATGCAGTGAAAGGGGTGCTTAATGCACCTCATGCAAAAAGGGGTGATGGATATCCTTATTCATCACCCTGATTTATTTACTCATGTATGAGATTACCACTTAAAAGCTTTAACTGAATTTCTATCTGTTTGGCGTTGTATTTGGCATTTGTTCTGCTGTTTTCTGCGCTCAGAAGATTAAGTTGAGCTTGTCTATATTCTACGCTACCGAGAAGCCCACTTCTATATTGTTGTTCAGTTTTATCAAAGTTTACCTTACTTGTAGTTACATTGGAATTTTCTTTATCTATTATCAAAAGTGCATTTTGATATTCATACCAAGCATTAGTAAGGTCTGTCGTTAAGTTGTTAATCAACTCATCTTTTTGAAGGTTTAGTCCTTCGATGGTGATTTGAGTATTCTGCGTCTGAACTTTTCTTAGCCCTCCATCATATATATTATAGTTAAGACTCAGTCCAAGACCGATGCCATCATTTTGAGATGAACTAAAAAAAGATCCAGGCGCACTCTTGGAATAATTATAGCTATATGAAGCGCTGCCTATGAGGCTTGGTTTTTTAGTTGATTCTATAATGTCAAAATTTCGTTCAGTTACATGAATATTCTGGTCAATCAGGATAACAGAAGCATTTTGACTATGTAGATCATTAATGAGGATATCAAGGTCATAACTATTGACTAATTCTGTGATGGGCTCTACAATAAATGCTGCCTTTATATCACGCCCCATCAAGTTATTCAGATTTCTTTTAGCGTTGTTAAGTTGTAAAAGGGAATTATTGAGATTTATACTATCCCTGTCTATATCTACCTGAGCGTTAAGTACCGCAAGTTTGTCAGATTGTCCATATTCGTTAGCTACTTTAACTCGCTTTAATCTATCCTGAGATAAGTTGATCGTATTCTCCAGCAATGTTATGTTCTCTCGTATTCTGGCGACTTCATAATAGGCAGACATCACATTAGCTATATTGTTTTCAATAGTTAATCTCTTTTGGACTTTAGTGCTTTGCAATATGGCTTTGAGTTGTTTCATGTTTTGGTTTCTACTGGGGTCGATTAAGGCATAATTTGAGGTGATGCTCGCATTAGCTCCATATGAGAAGGCATATCCTGTTGTAATATTCTCACCAGAACTAAAGTTGGTTTTATTATTACTAAAATCAGAAGAGACATTTGCCTGAGCATTCACTGTGGGATTATATCCTAAAAACTCTTTGGAAGTGTTGTTTTCTGCAATTTTAATATCATTATTGGCCATTTTTATGGCAAAATTGTTCTCTACGGTTATCTGTATCGCTTCATCTAACGTCAGTATATCTTGACTTAATAAGTTAGAAAATGATAACAGAGCACCTAAGATGATAATTAATGATCTCATATATCTGAAGTTGTTGAGGTTAATTCAATAGAAGCTTCACGTTCATGTACCATTTCAGACACAGCTCTTTCTAATGATGCTCTATCAGCCCATTCGCCCGTTTTGAGCCAGTGCCAAACAAGTTTTCGAGAGTTGTTAAAGTATAGAAATAAGGGTAGCACAAAGAGAGTAAGAAAAGTCGCCATAACTATACCATAAGCTATTGATATGGCCATAGGAATCAAAAATTGGGCAGTTCTGCTAGGTTCAAAAATTATGGGCGCTAACCCGACAGCCGTAGTAATGGAAGTCAAAAATATAGCACGGAATCTTGATCTTCCTGCCTCAACTAAGGCTTTGTGAAAATTCAATCCTGACTTCAAGTGAGTATTAAACTTACCTACCAGAACTAAGCCATCATTGACCAATATGCCTATTAGTGCAATAATACCTAAAGTTGATAGGACGCTAACTGGAGCTCCATGGACCCAGTGACCCCAAGCTACTCCTATCAAGCTGAAAGGAATAAGGGCAAAGAGTAACAAAGGTTGAGAATAGGACCTAAATACGAATGCTATAATCATGTACATCAAAACGAACACCGCAGGCAAAACTGATAGCATACTATTAGTTACTTCGTTAGCCTCCTTACTTTGCCCTTCAAACAAGGGTTCTACGCTGGGATATCTCGCTAAAACATCGGGTATTATTACCGATTGGATATTTTCGAGAATATCAGTGGCACTGTCACTGGGATCTCTTAGATCTGCACTAACAGTTATCTGTCGTTTGCCATCCAAATGATTGATGTCTACTTCTCCTCTTTCAATACTATATTCCGCTATCTCTGTGAGAGGCACTCTGCTCCGATCGGTAGTTACGATCCACATGTTATCAAGAGATTTAACTGATTCTCTATCTTTTCTGTCATACCTCACCCAAACTCTTATCTCATCACGACCTCTTTGAAATCTCTGAACACTCTGACCAAAGAAAGCACTTCTTACTTGAGACATTACATCATTCAAAGTAAGGTTTAAGAGGTAGGCATTTTCTTTCAGTTTTATTTTTATCTCTTTGATTCCTGCTGGATCATTGTCGTTGATATCTTTTAAAGTCCCCAGATTTCTAAGTTCCTGTTTGAGAGCTGCTTTGGCTCCTTTGAGTTCTTGAATGTTTCGACCTGTTAAAGCGATAGAAACTGGCATCCCACCAAAATTACCTCCGGATCCATACGTCAAGGATTCAATACCCGTTAGTTCACCGACTTCTTCTTCAATTTTTTGTGCGATATATCCTGAAGAAAAGTCTCTACCTTCTCCAGGCATGAGGTTTAGAGTAAGGGTAGCATTAGATGATCCAGGACCTATTCTTTTGACAGAAGATTCTATGATTTCTTTATTGCCAGTTTGGGCCTGGGTTAATGCTTCATTTGCTCTCCATGCTCCTTCTTCGATATAACTGATGAGTGAATCAGTAATACTTTCATTGGAACCTTTGGGCATAGCCAATCTTATCGATACTCTATCACTCGTGATATTAGGGAAAAAAGTAGTTCGAATTATTCCACCTTGAAGACTACCCAATGTAATGAGAAATAAGCTGATCGGAATCGCTATACCAAAAAGTGGATTATTTAATCCAAACCTCAAGAGAGGAATATATATGGTTTCTCTCAACCAAACCATGAATTGATCGGCCCATCTGTTTAGAGCGAATCCTTTCTTACCTTTTTGCATCGCTCTGGACTCGGATATGTGGGCGGGGAGTATGATCAATGCTTCAATAAGAGAAAAAAGTAAAGTGACGATTACAACGATGGCCACTTCATAATAGAAATCACCTATACCTCCATCTATGAATAAAAATGTAGAAAATGCTACAACTGTGGTTAATATAGCTGAGACAATAGCAGGGAGTACTTCAAGTGTACCGTCTATAGCAGCCCGAACAGGTGATTTACCTTTTTCATAATGAGTGAATATATTTTCTCCTATAACAATGGCATCATCAACGAGAATTCCTATCACAATCAACATCCCAAAAAGAGACATGACATTGATAGTTAGCATATCAGGCACAATAATGAATGTACCAAAAAAAGATATCGGGATACCCACTGCTACCCAAAAAGCCAAACTTGGCTTAAGGAATATGGATAGAAGTAATAGTACCAATAATATTCCATAACCACCATTTTCTAAGAGAATCCTTGTCCTATCTACTAATGAAATAGACCGGTCTACTAAAATATCTAACTGTACACTATTATTTTCTTGATTAAACTCTTCGATATACTCTTTAACCTTGTTGGTCATATCGAGAAAGTCTTCTGAGTTGGTCGTTAAAACACTAATCTCAATTGCTTCTTCTCCATTTATATATATTCTATCTGGGGATTCAGACCATTTATCACTAACTGTTGCGACATCCTTGAGCCTTATGGTTCTTCCTTCTGGAGAGCTTTTGATGACGATGTAGTCCATCTCATCGCCATAGTAATTTCTATTATTAGCTCTGATGAGATAATCTTCGATATCCGTTTTTATCGAACCACCTGTTGTTATGATGTTGGTTCTCGATATAGCTCTTGTAACTTCATCAAAAGTAAGATCATAAGCTCTTAAATCTTTTTCTCTCAGAGCGATTTCTATTTCCTCTTCTGGAAAACCACTAACCTGAATTTGAGAAGCACCTATTGCTCGAAGGTCATCTTCAATTCTACGTGTGATTTGCTTTAATGTTTTGAGCGGAATATTATCACCACTCAGTCCCATTGATACAGTTAAGTTAAGCCTTTCTTGTTTGGCCACAACCAGTGGCTCCATATCTACGGGGAAAGAAGGAATTCTGTCAACAGCATTTTTTATTTCTGCTAATACGACATTGATATCTTGATCGTCCTCAATTTCAACACTTACAGTAGCAACATTTTCTGAAGAGACTGAAGTGAAGCGCTCGATTCCGATAAGTCCTCTAAGGTTATCTTCAATTTTGAGAACAACACCTTCTTCGATTTCTTGCGGAGACGCACCTGGATATGCCGCTGTGATGGTTACTGTATCCGCAGGGATCAAAGGGAAAAAAGAAGAATTCATTCTGCTTAGACCTTGGATTCCCGCAAGGACTATGGCAATCATCAATACATTGACCGCAACAGGGTACTTTATGAAGTATTCTATTATATTCTTCATCAGTCTATTTGGTGATGTCTTTAACAATCATATTTTCATGTGCACCAGGGATATTATTTGCTAAAATTTTTGTGCCATTTTGTAGCCCCCTTATCAGTACCGTTTTGTCTTTAAAAAACACTGGCTCAACTTCTGCTAAGGTTAATAATGTATCTGTAACCGTATAGATTTGATTGTTATTGACTAATAGCTTTCTATCTATCTCGAACACTTCACGCTCATCTTTAGCTTTAAGATCTGCCTCTAAGTACATGCCTTCTTTTAAGTTTTTTCCTCGTACCTCCACATATACAGGTATAGTCTGTGTGCTTGGATCGACTGTAGCATTGATTCTTTTGACTTTGCCTACCCATTTTTTGCTGCGATCAGAATTAAACAGTTCAACAGTTTTGCCATAGGCCAAATATTCGCCTAATTCACTATTGACTGCCACCTCAAGTTCATATGAATATGGGCTGATAAACTCTCCTAACTTTTGACCTATTCTAATGGTAGTGCCTGGGTCTATCGATGATTCGATCAAGATTCCGCTATAAGGAGCTCTTATTACATATTTCTCATATTGTTCCTCGAGATTTTTGATATTATAATAGGTCGTAATAATATTCCTGCTGGCTATGAATAACTTTTCTTTTTCATTGACTGGTTTAGGAAGTGAGGATAGATTCTTTTCTACATCATAGGTTCTCATGTATTCCTCCCATTTTGGGGCTGATTCAGGATAGTCGAATTTTAAATCTGGGAGCATTTGGACAATCTGATTGAATAGACTACTTCTTTGAGCTTTTAGATTAAGCAATTGTTGTCGACTTTCGATTCTAATTAGTTCTTCTCCTTTTTCATAGTAAGTACCTGCTTTGAATGGTTTAGAACTTGATAAAAATAATCCGTTGACCTCTGCAAAAAGATCCATTCGATTTTTAGCGGTGATATTTCCGCTTGTCTTGATATGAACAGGTATATCTTGATTGCTTACCTCTACAGTTATTACTTGTGTTACTTTCTTTGGTTTTATAGGTTTAACCCTATTCTTTTTTTCTTTCAAGCTGTTGAACAACATGAATGACGCAACTATCAAGAGAAGCGCCAATATTCCTACAATTATTTTCCTGATCATTTAAGTTGACTTAAGTAATTCAATTAATGTGCTCTGTATTTTTAATGAAGCAGACTTTAGGTTTTCTAACTCTTCTTCAGAAATTTGTTCTTCTAATAATTTTGCCGTTTTTAACATGATTGGCAAAGTAGTATTCATAATGGCCAACCCTTCATTGGTTATGTATACTTGATTGATTCGTTTATCATTTTTGTTTTGAATTCTTGAGATGAGTTTTTTGTTTTCAAGTTTGCTGAGTAATCTCGTAATTGTTGTTTTATTTCGACCTGTCTCAATGGCCAATTCATTTTGAGCGATACCATTATGATGATGTAAGGCGATCAGAATAATTAATTGCTCACGTGATAGAGATATATCAGCTTTTTTAAAACTATCCTTGAGATATAGCCTTAATAGTTGCAAAGTCTTACCGTAATAAGGCAAAATGCTATTCTTAATGTCGTATTGTGAAGTGTCCAATAATTACTTTCTACCAATTAGATGTATATGCAACTATTAAAGTTTAATTTGGTTTTGAATAAGTTTATATTTTTTTGAAATGTAATTCTCATATTAGGAGGAAATGAATGAATTCTATATTATCAGACATGGGCAAACAGATTATAATAAGAATCGTATAGTTCAGGGAAGTGGAATCGACAGCGACCTGAATGAGGTAGGCAGAATGCAGGCGCTCCAATTTTACAATTTTTACAAAAACATCAAGTTCGACTTTATAATTACTTCTGCCCTAAAGAGAAGTTGGCAAACAGTTGAACCATTCATATTAGAGCATCATGTGCCATTTAAAAAAACTCATTTAATTAATGAAATTTCTTGGGGAGTTCATGAGGGAAGGTCTGGTAATCTTCAAATGAAAGAAGATTATGACAACATGATTAGAGAATGGTCGATGGGGAATTATGATGCGAGATTAGAACAGGCCGAGTCAGCTCAAGAATTAATCACACGATGTTCCAAATTTGTTGATATGTTGAGAACGATATCTTATCAAAGAGTGCTCATATGTACTCATGGTAGGACTTTAAGATGTCTTATGTGTATTATGAAAGGTCAGAATATGCATGAAATGGAAAATTATGATCATCATAACACGGGTTTATTCTTAGCCCGATACGCTGATTATAAATTTGAGTTCATTAAAGAAAATGATATTTCTCATAGAGTCTGAGATATGGATGGATTTTTATCAGAATGGGGATATGTAGCATTATATCTTGCGACAACACTTGAGGGAGAAGTAGCCTATCTTTCGGCTATTGTGGCTGCCAAATTAGGATACTTAACAGTTTGGGGAGTTGGAGTTGCTGGATTTTTAGGAGGATATACTCGTGACATGATTATATTTCTATTGGCCCGATATAGCGGTCAGCGCTATCTTAAGCGTAATCCTTCAATGGTACCCAAAGTAGAGAAGGCAAGTCAATGGTTAAGTAGTCGTCCAGCGTATTTTTTGGCATTTCATAGATTTATATATGGACTTTCTACGGCTACCGTTATTACTTTAGGTTTATCAAAGATGACTAATTTAAGATTTGCTTTCATTTGCGGGGTAGCATGTCTGACATGGGTTTTGGGCTACGGATTATTGGGTTATTTCGCTGCTGATCAGGTTATGAGCAATTTAGAATGGATTAAGGGAAATTTCCTGTTTTTCTTAGCTTTTGTAGTGGCTGTTATTTTATCGATTAGGAGCATATTCATATACTTCAATCGGGATAATTAACCATACTGTATCCTAACTTTCTGAATAATACTTTTTCTTTTGGATCTCATTGGATGATCACAATCATCACCCGTACTAATATAGATCATATTAATTATAGACTATTATTACAAATATTGATGTTAACACCCAACATCTTTTTAAATGTCAGAGATTTTACCAATAGCCAGGAAATATCGCATTTACGTCTCTTTTATTGCTATTTTTTTCGTAGCCAGAATCATTTATTGCCAAGCACTTTTCGAAATAGAAGGGACTAATGGAGGTCTTTTAATTCCGAGATTGACAACCGTACAAAGATTAGATTTGAATGCAAGTGAGGTGGGACTAATTGTATTCGACGTAACAATTGAGTCATTTTGCTATTATTCTACTAAAGGTTGGAGCATACTGGGTAATATAGAAACTCCTGATACCATTCTCACTGCTCCTTTGCCAGTTGATTCTATCTCTTTAGAAGAGGAAACATTAAGAATATTTTATGAAGGGATAAATTCAGAACCTCAAGACATCGATTTATCAATAATCAACACTGACGATCAAGGCTTGGATTATTTGAGTTT
>JAHDDE010000050.1:0-21322 GCA_020629515.1 Saprospiraceae bacterium
TTCAATTATTCCATAAGCACATTTCCGTCTCTTCAATCATCAGCTGTGTATAACGTATAGGGCATATCGGGAGTACTGACGAAGGAGGCATTTCCTTATCATGCAATTGTTATGCACTGCATTTAATCTTTCTTGAATTTCTTTTTCGGTTCTCTTAAATTTTCTATTGTTTCAGCACTTATTTTTTTCAATATTGAGGTTGATTGATAAAACGCTTTTATGCCGATAAAGCCCATCATCACATTCATTATAATCTCCCAAGTTGGTAGAATCATGAAGAATTTAGTATCTGTGTATTTGTATGAATACCATAAATAGGCACAGTGATAAACTTAGTAAATGTTTAAGATGATATGAAGGGATCCAGCTATTCTGTGTTTGGTCATTTAGGTGAGTAATGGTTAGGTGTTACAAACATTGAAAGGCGGGTAAAAAGAAAATTCAATCTTCGGGACAAGTCTCAATAAATACGTCTAATACTGAACCAAATTCTACGATCAGCCCTTCTTTCAAATAGACTTCTTGTCCTGCTTTGAAAATTTTATAGTGGCTACTATCAATTAAGGCCGAAGAACTTAATTTATGTCTCGCATGGAATAGATCACTGGCGTCAATTCCAAAATTTGCAGATTCGCCAACGTTTAGATTATCAGTAATTTGACTACAATTTATGATTTCACATATTTGGGGTTCAACTACTTGAATATCCATGGGCTCTGTATAAGCTACCCCTAACCTGTACTTTCCATATGCAGTCAATGTGAATAAGCTCGTATCAATGATATCATAGTCAAGGAAAAATGAATTGATGGATCTTGCTGACCACGCTATTCTTTCATCCAAGTATTCTACGATAATAGAATCTGCATTTTCTAGTCCTGTAATTAAATACTCTACTGGCGCTTTATCAATACAGACGACATTGGGGCCTTCTATTTTTTTAGCAATATGGTCTGATTGATCATTATTGTAAAAGCATAAACCGAATTCACCATATCTGTGATTATTATCATTTTCAATGAACTTCACGTATAAAGTATCATGTTGAGGGAACCCTGTGAATTCGTTTTGGACAATGTCGATATGATAACTCAATTGTCTGTAGCAATCCAAATACTTTAGTTGTCCGTCAATCTTTTGGTAGAATTCTAAAACAAACCGAGCAAAATCGATCCTGTCATAATTTATGTTAATTGTCCCGTCTTTAGAAGTTATAACTTTAAACCACAGGTCTCCATCAGCAGAATAAGAACTGAAGTAACAGTCTACAGAATTATAATCCTCAATTCTAGCATACTTTGTTGTGAAAGTATCCATTTCACAGTCTATAGAAGAATTAATGAATAAAGCATTTTCAGCAATATCATTTATTGGATCTTCAAAAGTATATATGCACAGAGAGAAGATTCCCTGCTTGTCATAATTAATAGAATGGAAAGAGAAGAAAAGTGAGTCATACGCCTCCAAATCATAAAGAATGGTTTCGTTGAATATACCACAAAATATGTAAACTAAGTTCTGAAGAGAATCTTTGCCATAAAGTTCAAAAGATAGTCGTTCGGTAGCATTTATTGTATCAAGTTCCTGAAATATTACACCCAAATTTCCAGTGGTCGGAGTTTTGGTCTTTAACCAAATATCACTCTCAAAATTAGAATAAGAGAAGATATAACATGCACTTCCATGATCTGTATTTCTTGTAGCAAAATCAAGAGAAAACAACTCAAATTGGCATTCATCGCTGACTATAAACTCATATGCATCTTCAAGCTCATCGTAAGGGTTACGAACCCAATCATATACAGCTATAGCGATACTATCATATCCTTCCCAAGAAGATCTCAACACTTTCAAGTAGTATACTTCACTCGCATTAAGAGTATCAGCCTGGATTCTTCTGCTATTTTCATCAGTAAGTACGGCATCACAGGTCAAGTAAACGAGACTATCGCAAGACCCCTTATACAATTCAAATCTTTCGTTAGAAGCTATCTCAATAATAAAATCCCCCGACTTAGGAGGGCAGAATTTGTACCAAGTATCATATTGATTATCAAAGTATGGGTTACACTCATAACCGTCATCAGGTATCCCAGAAATAGTAGGGATGTCAAATGAGTAGTCAATAAAACTTCTTGGCAAAGTATCATATATTAAATCAAAGGCCTGAGTGCAAAAATCATTTTCCGCACTGATTACTTCTTTTAAACAGAACTCAAAGTTTTCGTATGTATCGCTCGAAAAAGTCTCTTCAATTTGAATAAATACTGTATCACTATTACTTCCAGAATTAAAAAGGGCTTGAAGAGACGAGTTATTACCGTCCCTGTTGGAGCCTATTAAGGTTAAATCTGGTGTTTTTTGATAAGCATAAACGTTATGGATACCATAGCCGTTTCCTTGAAATGAAATGAAATCAAATTGTACCAAACCATTTTCTGGCGGAATGTAATAGTACCAGATGTCTCCATCTTCTGCATAGTATAGCGACGACTTGTTTATAGTGCAGACCGAATCCATCGTTATCTCTAATGCTTCGTATATCGTCTCATTTACGAGTGTATCATAAGCTCGGGCAGCAAGTCTCGGATTGTCATTTTGATCAGTATGTCCATGAGGGATGTACTGAATATATATTGTATCACCTTGGTTCAAATTCTCTACTCTTTTAGAAAATGATTCATTCCAATCCAAGAAACTTTTAGTCTTATCTAAATTAACCAATGAGTCACCAATAATTTGAAATAGATTTAAAATGTAACTACTATTCGAGAAGTGGTCAGTAGCCAATCTCACATCTAGATTGCCACTATTTGGAATCAACGCATATCTCCAATAATCACCTGAATAAGCATTGTCAAGGGACGTAGAAAGTCCCTGAATATTCATTGGGTATTCAACAAAGGTATCATGCACTATGATCTGAGAGGCATTCAGTATATTGTCATTAGGAACATTTTCGAAAGAGGAAATACAAATAGAAAAATCTTCTATTACATCCCTGTTTTCATTATTTCTAATCCTTATGTATGTAGTATCATATACCTGCAACATAGACCTTTTAATATGTTGGTAGCCATAGTTTATTCGACGAGCAACTCCGTTTTCTTTGCCATATAATTCTAGTGATGTTTTCTGGCGACTTAACTCACTGCCATCAACATTGGTCAATTTGAATTCTAGGTTGCCATTTGGGGGTGTTGGCACATAGAACCACACATCTTTGTCCCCGTCAGTTAACGAGGGTGTTGCATTCTTTGTGGTAATGAACTGAGGAATACAAACAGAATCAATTGCAAGCTTTTCCGCAGTATCAATTATATCATTATCAATAGCATTGAATCCTCTATAACATAGCTTTACATTTCGCTGTTGATCACTATTATACTGATAGACCCTGATATAATATGTTTTATCAGGATCCAGTCCAAATGCATTCCCATTTGGAAACGAAAAATTGCTTCCGACAAAATCCACAGGCACTAATGAATCACAGGACTCTTTATAAAGGCTTATTTCAGCATCTGATCTAATAAAACTATCCACTAGAATTCTAGCATTTGGATAACCACTAAAACTGAACCAGATATCAGGATCATAAGAATTAATTGAAGGAGAAGAAATGAAATTGTAATCTATTAGTTGACAGTTTACATCAGAATCCAAGTTAATCGCATTTACACAATCATCATTTGGGGCTAATTCCTGACATTCGATTGTGATATCAAAATCGTTATCATCGAAAGACTTTCCCAGTCGAATACAATAGGGCTGATTTTCTTCTGATACAAATGATACATAAGTGGTATGTCCACCAATAAGCTCAGAGTTTACACATGATAAGATTCCATAATCATTTTCATATATACTTACATAGACTCTATCATACCCCAAAGTGTTGTGAAAGAAGTATTTAGATCCATCTCCAATAAGCTTATACCATAATGCTGCTTCCACATATGATGGATGACAGTCGGTCGATGGTGGAGTAATGGCTCCGTCGAAATTGCCGACGATTTTATCTTCACAAGTCACTTCAATGGCAGAAGAGCAGTTAAAATTAACTTGCAGAGGATATGTTTTAATGTTGAATGAAAAGTCATCTTCATCTTGATTATTGGGCCTTTGGACAGCTATAGAATACCTTTTTCCTTGCTCCCCTAAGAAAGACAAGTCATTATGAGGTGTAATAGTTCGGGAAAACAAACAACTTAACGAGTCACAGTGCCCTTCATAAATCATCATCCTAAAGTAATCATTTGGGTTCTGAGTCGTGGTGATCTGAATCAAACGATTTTGTCCAATTGTAGTAAACCATACAGTTGGTGCAGAATCTAAAGAACATAGATTAAAATCTTCTATGCTCGCTGCTGTTGTAGTGCCATTAATAGTTGTGTCTGAAACGATACTCGTTGCATTCTGGCAAGTTGAATTCAATGGGGTAATAATATGTTCTTGATTAAAATCAAGCCCATCGAACCTTTCGAAAGGGAGTTCTATCTCGCTTTGAGTAAAGAGGTGGTTGACATAAGTCGGGGTGTAGGTTATGCCTAATATAGAAAGGAGTATGATTATTGAAGCAAAGTGAGTATGATTCATCATCTATATTATTGATACCTCTTTTCATTGAATTTTAGTAAGGCAACATGTCGCTTTTTCGTAGAGCATGTATTTTCGCATTAAGAAAGATCTGTAATTGGCCTGTGAATAGTGTTTCGCGATAATGAATAATGTTTCGCTATAAATGGTTTAATCATTTTGTTAAATCAGATTCTACGGCCTTCTTTAATTATAAAAATATGTAAAATATTTCTAAAGTACAGATGACCGTTTGGATTATCCCTAATGGCGTGGGAATTACTTAGAATGGCTTACTGATCCTATTGGCTCAATGATTCGTTGTTATTTCAGTGAAGACAAGAAGATAATATAAGGCAATGGTGATAGTAATATCGTATTTTTAATATGTCTGCGTCACATGAAGGTTGGCTCCATGCCGTTTCGATTTAGGTCGATTAGTGTGAATGTGGGCTTTTTTTATGCCCCAACCCTGTCATTGGAGGAATCAAACGATAGTATTGTCACAAGTACTGTTGTTTTCCCAGATTCATTAACTCGGATGATTGGAGTTATCGACTTCTTTTAAAGATCAATTGAAGTATTAGCCGATAGGCTTTTATAGTACTTTATTTCGAATGATTTGTACTTCATTTTTTGATTCTATGTTGTGCATAACGGAGTGGCGATACCCTGCGTAGGCGGTAGCCTATGCAGTGGTCATCGCTTGTTATGAGTATGTTATTCATTTAATTTTTTGTATTGCTCCTCTTCTTGTTTAAGTAATTTCCATCGTTCGTAGTTGTTTTCTTTCATAAATATTTCATGCTCCTCTTGTCCATTCTTAATTGACTCTTTGCACTTTTCGGAGTCATGAGATTTGCACAGCACTAATACTGGATCCCATCTTTTCCTTTCATTATATGGTTTAAGTAATTCGAATATGTTTGAGTTTATTCTGTCTATTTCAATTATTGCAAGATGATTATATCCTTGCCAAAGTTTTGTATGAAATTTAGTTTGATTGTTTATACAGCCTCTTATTGTAAACTTGGCTGATTCAAAGTTTGAAGTATTTTTCATCTGAAATATATAGTCAAGTTCAAAAGGAAGTTGAGTATCCTCATAGAAGTTTCTTATCACTCCAAGCACATATTTATTTGGGTTTATTTCTTGTTTTCCTGTTTGATCGTACAATTCCTTTTGAACATCAGGTCTATTCAATAAACTTTTGTCGATTTCAATTCCCTCTATTTGTATATGATGGAGGCTTTTCATTTACATTTTTATTACTTGTCGTTTTATGTTGATCATTGTCTTTATTCGGCTAATTACTCATAACTAGGTTATACCTGATCAAAACCCATGTTTTTGATCACTTTATTTGCTTTAAGGTAAAGAATTAGATTATTATTAGTTTGTGCTATGGAGCTATTACTCTTGCGGCCGAATCATTATACATTCGTTTGATCATAGGCTACAATGGTCGAATGACTATAATATTGAGCTCATATCCAGCCTACCTTTTTTCTCCATTTATCATATTCTTTTTTTCTTTCTTTTAGGTTTTGTGGGGCTTTTTCATTTTCATTTTTGGCACGTGTTCTTATGATGGCGGTTTGCTCAGAGAGAGTGTTCATACCAAGTTTTTTTCTCCTTTGGTTTACTTTAGCGATGTCGTCATAAGGTAACGGGGAGAGTTGTCCACTTTCATCCCAATCAAACTGAATTCCATAAAGTTGCTGTCTACCTTCTAATATCGCTATCCTGTCTTGTAGATAGGCTAGATTATAGGGATTGGCATCTTGTTGTTCAACAGCTTTTTTAAGATATACCAAACTATTTTTCATGAATGATGGTCGGCTTATAGCATGCTGTATAATCAACCATGCTGCATCACTTGCTTCTTTACCTACTTTAGATATGGTGGGATACCCGATTTTTGTCATGATCTCTTGCAGGGTTTCTGCGTTTTTGATGTGCAATTTTTCCATTTTTGGATGGTATCCGTCCCAGAGTTCTCCGCTATGTATCAGTTGAGACCTTAATTGGAGGTCGGCATTTTTAAGATTGATGATCTGATGACTTATTTCAGTATAATCCATATTAACTAATCAAGGACTAAATGGGAAATATAGAATTTTTATATCAGACTCAATTGATAAGAATATCTTATGATTTGATAAGATAAATAATTATTTATTATGACTTAATTCTGCTTACTTTACAGTTGAGTATTACATCAAATAATAATATATCATTAATGGAAAATAAAATGAACGGGGAAGGAAAGTGCCCTTTCTTAGCTGCTCAACATAGGAACACTGCAGCTGGTACACTTTCTAATTCTGACTGGTGGCCCAATCAATTGAATCTTAAGATGTTACATCAAAATTCTCCAGAGACTAATCCTATGGGAGACGATTTTGATTATGCTAAAGAATTTAAAAGCTTGGATCTCGATGCTGTTAAAAAGGATTTATACGATTTGATGACAGATTCGCAGGACTGGTGGCCAGCTGATTATGGTCATTATGGCCCATTTTTTATCAGAATGGCGTGGCACAGTGCAGGTACTTATCGTATCGGAGATGGTCGAGGGGGAGCGTCTTCTGGTACACTTAGGTTCGCTCCTTTAAACAGTTGGCCAGATAATGGCAACTTAGATAAGGCAAGAAGGCTGCTTTGGCCTATTAAGCAAAAGTATGGTAAAAAGATCTCTTGGGCTGACTTAATGATTCTTACAGGTAACTGTGCTTTGGAGTCTATGGGATTCGAGACATTTGGTTTTGCTGGTGGAAGAGAAGATGTATGGGAACCAGAAGGAGATATATATTGGGGTCCTGAGACAGAATGGTTAGGAGATGAGCGCTACAGTGGAGACAGAGATTTAGCAGATCCCCTTGGTGCAGTGCAGATGGGTCTTATCTACGTGAATCCAGAAGGACCAAATGGCAATCCTGATCCAGTGGCATCAGCACGTGATATCCGAGAAACCTTTGGACGGATGGCTATGAATGATGAAGAAACTGTAGCTCTGATAGCAGGAGGACATACTTTTGGGAAAACACATGGAGCAGGAGATCCTGAATTAGTTGGGGCGGAACCAGAAGGAGCGGCAATAGAACACCAAGGATTCGGTTGGATTAATAGCCATGGTTCAGGTAAAGGTGGAGACACTACTACCAGTGGATTAGAGGGCGCATGGACGCCGACGCCGATCACTTGGGACAATAGTTATTTTGATACACTATTTGGCTACGAGTGGGAGCTTACTAAGAGCCCTGCAGGTGCTCAGCAATGGAAGCCAAAAGACGGGGCTGCTGCAGATGCGGTACCTGATGCACATGATCCTGCTAAGCGTCATGCACCTATGATGGCCACTACAGACTTAGCATTAATCAATGATCCTTCTTATTTGGAGATATCAAAGAGATTTCATGCTAATCCTGATGAATTTGCGGATGCATTTGCGAGGGCGTGGTACAAGTTAACTCATAGGGATATGGGACCTCTCTCGAGATATTTAGGTAAAGAAGTACCTCAAGAGGAATTGATATGGCAAGATCCAGTGCCAGCCGTAGATCATGCTTTAGTGGGAGCACAAGATATTGCCAACCTAAAAGCGAAAATCATAGATTCGGGATTGTCCGTAGCACAACTGGTTTCAACGGCATGGGCCTCTGCTTCTACATTTAGAGGGTCCGATAAAAGGGGAGGAGCTAATGGAGGAAGAATTAGATTAGCACCTCAGAATGGATGGGCAGCTAATCAACCTTCTGAATTATCTAAAGTGCTTAATAAGTTAGAAGGAATTCAGAATGAATTCAATAGTGGCAGTTCTGGAGCTAAAATATCAATGGCTGATATTATTGTATTAGCAGGATGTGCAGGGGTCGAGGCGGCAGCTCAAAAAGCAGGTCATAGCATTACTGTCCCATTCGCACCTGGTAGAACAGATGCCACAGCAGAGATGACAGATGTGGATTCATTTGCGGTATTAGAACCTAAGGCAGATGGTTTTAGAAACTTTTTATCTGCTGGAGCGGATAGAGTGTCTGAGGAATTATTGCTGGATAAAGCACAATTACTCACTTTGTCAGCTCCAGAAATGACAGTACTTGTCGGAGGTCTAAGAGTGTTGGGGGCTAATACCAATGGGTCTAAACATGGTGTGTTTACAGAGAATGTGGGGTCGCTGACTAATGACTTCTTTGTGAACCTACTTGATATGAGCACTCAGTGGAAACCTGCTGATGGCAGTAGGAACGAATATAATGGCTATGATAGAACATCTGGTTTGGTCAAATGGACTGCGACAAGAGCAGATCTTGTATTCGGCTCTAATTCTCAATTGAGAGCATTAGCTGAGGCATATGCGTGTGCTGATTCTGGAGCTAAATTCGTGGCGGATTTTGTGGCTGCATGGAACAAAGTGATGAATTTGGATCGATTCGATTTGGCATAATTTATAGTCAATCGTAAAAATATTGTTGAGGGTCAAGTCTATAAGATTTGACCCTTTTCTTTTTTGTGATAGCCTGATACTATTTATATGCATAATTGCGGCAAGTGATATTACGATATGTATTCAATCAGCGTTGTATGTGCGCGCATTCGCTAAGGATAATTCATGCTGAGCCAAAAGAAGTATGATTATAATCTCACCGATGAAATAAGCATACCCTAACCAAGTTAAACTATCTATATGAAGGAATAATATAGCAACAGAACAAATGCAATAGAGTATGTTTAGCCAAGCGATAACTCGTAAAAGTCTCTGTTGAAATCCATCCTCCTGAAAATGACTATAGATATCCAATAGTAAATAGAAACAGGGGATAATAGCTAAAAATCGAAGGGTGTTGACAGATACCCCAATTACTTCATGATAATGACTCATCACCCATCCCAGCATAATAGCGGATATAAAAGCTCCTAAGCCATCAATAATAAAAATATTCTTAAGCGTTAATTTGATCATTTGTATTTGGCCTATATATTGAGATTTCCTTCCATATACTTAACAGCATTTCCACTTATCAATACTCTTTCTCCCAATGAGGTACAATGAATGAGCCCTTCACGTTGAGAAATTTGCTTAGCCTTAAGCTTCTTTTGAGCCAGACGTTCTGCCCAGAACGGTATAAGACTACAATGCGCTGAACCCGTCACAGGATCTTCAAATATAGCAGCTTGAGGAGTGAAAAATCGAGATACGAAATCAATGTCACTTTCAGCTCCTATTGCTGTGATAATAATTCCTCCTGGATCTAAATTGATCTGATCGAGAATAGATTTGTCAGCGATCAGATTACTGATTTGTTCCTGATTTTCATAAAGCAGGAGGTAGTCTCGTGCTCTATATACTTCTTGAGGTTGAATGCTTAGGCCCTTTGATATGATATCTGGCAAACTGGCCTTTACAACAGGTCTGGACGGGAAATTCATCTCATATAATTGACCTACTTTACTTACGTGAAGTGGCCCACTTTGTGAATTGAATTTTATAATGCGCTTATCCCATCCTAACTCTTCAAACATGACATAAGCACTGGCTAAAGTGGCATGACCGCATAAGTCCATTTCTATTTCGGGAGTAAACCATCTAATGTGGAATTGATCATCTTTATCTGGCACTATATATGCAGTTTCTGCTAAATTGTTTTCTCGAGCGATAGACATTAATACCTCATCATCTATCCATGATTCCAATATACAGACGGCCGCAGGATTACCTTTAAAGACTTGATCTGTAAAAGCGTCGATTTGAAATATTCTAATGTTCATTCATTGGCGATTATTTGGTAATGTGATTCAACTATACCATTAGTATATGCTTTAGAATCTAAAAGATGAAGAGTACGTAGATGAGGGTTGGTTATAAAGAAAGGAATTCCATGACCTAATAGCACTGGCAAATGACTAATGATCAACTCATCCACTAAATTAACATGTAGAGCCTCATTGATTGTCTTGGGCCCACCAACGATCCAAATATTTTGATGAATCAGCTTTAACTGTTTTAAAAAGTGCTCAAGTGAATCATTGATTACTTGCACATTATCATTTTTCTTTATTAGCCGCCTGCTGCTTAATACATATACTGGTTTATCACCGTAAGGCCATCCAAGTTTTAAGGCCAACTCATATGTATAAGAGCCCATGACGTAACAAGATATCTGTGCCAAATAATCTTGTATCATGTCAGTAGTGAGATTTACACCGTTGGTATAGTGCTCAGTAGTATTCATCCAAGAAGTATCGCTATCATGCTGAGCCACATATCCATCAATACTACAGGCCATATGAATAATTATTTTAGAGCGAAACGAACTCATGAATGTACATCCTTTAGATGGGTATAATTGGGATGCAGATGTCCTCTTCAGAGTTTGGGTCATTCAACTTTGTCTGAGGACCGAGTATATCGAAGTGAGGACGATGATCTATACGATAACCCGAATGAGGTACCCATTGGGTAAATATCCATTGAAATAAGCTTGGATTAGGGCTGATACCTTTATAATGAAATTTAGCATATAGCCCTTCAGGGATGACCATGCTACGCATGCCTGAAGGTATTTCTCCATAGGAAGTTACTTCCACTGCCGCCCATTTTTCAAATGTTTTAGATGGGTTGAAATCATGGTAATAGTCTTGGGGATAGACTCTTATGTCCAATGTGAACGCATCTTTAGCAGTAGTTATCTCTTTTCTTTTAGGCATGAATGATCTGAATAGTTCTCCAGTCTTGTTATTGATCAAGGACATCTCCAGCGACATGCCGAGCATTATTTTTTCGGGGATAATTAGAATCTCTGGTTCTATCATATTAATCTTAACTGACGTCATCACTAAGATGAGCCATATGTTTTTAGCTGTTATTAACTTTCAATTTCTTTTGAGCCATCATTTTTGAGCACTATTTTCTCCCTATGATCTAACTGAAGAGTATTTAGCTCACTTAATAATTTTTCTCCTTGTACCGATTGCTGCGCATCCATCAATATCATATCTGCTCCTTTTTCGCCGATCATAATAGTAGGGGCATTAGTATTGCCTGATACTATGGTTGGCATGATGGATGCGTCAATGACCCTGAGGCGATCGATACCGTGTACTTTGAGTCGCTCATCTACTACAGCCATGTCGTCCTGACCCATCTTACAAGTACCGACAGGGTGATATACAGTCTCCAGATTTTCTTTTATATACTCTAAAAAGTCCTCATCTGACTCGATTTTTGAACCTTTATAAAGCTCTTCAAGGACATCTGTAAAACGTTTGTTTTTTAACACCTTGATGGCTTTTCTCCCTGCCTCTATGAGTACCTGTCTGTCTTCATGTGCTGATAAGAAATTAGGATCTATGACCACTTTGTCATTTGGATCATTGCTTCTCAGCGAGACAGTACCTCTACTTTTAGGTCGTAATAAGGTAGGAAGTATCGTGACTCCATCTTTTTTAGGATAAGTATCCATATCGTATATGTCCGCCTCGTTATTTGCTCCTAAATTAAAAGAGGCATAATGAAATTGATAATCCACTCTATCTGGACTCAAAGAAGTACATCCAAAAGCTACACTTTCTAATGGGCCTTGCGTGAGGGCTCCCTTCTTTAGGAGTAAATATTTGGTTAGATCAGTTACTTGATCTACTATTTTCAAATGATGGTTTTGGGCATCTTGCTTCTTAGTCGATCCACCTAAGGCATACATGAGGTGGTCTTGGAGATTTTTACCAACGCCTGGCAAATGTTGAGTACAAGTTATCCCATGCTTTTTTAATTCCTCTCTATCGCCGATACCAGAAAGCATAAGTATTTGGGGTGAATTGAATGATCCCGCAGATACAATCACTTCTTTGTTGGCAAGATAGTTTTCAGCATCTCCTTTTTTATTGACAACCTCGATACCCTTCGCTTCGCCGTCTTCCACTATAATTCTCTTAGTAAGTGTGTGAGTAAGTATTGTAAGATTCTTTCGATGTTTTATAGGATTGAGAAAAGCGACGGCAGTACTATTTCGCTTGCCTTTTTTTATAGTATTCTGAAACATACTTACTCCCGCCTGTTCTTCACCATTGTAATCATGATTTTCCTTAAAACCTTCGTCTTTACAAGCATCTATAAAGATTTTGGCATATGGTGTAGAGAATCTTTTTGAATAGCACACATTGAGTTCGCCGCCTTGGTGGTGATACTCATTGTTGATGTCCTCATTATTTTCAGACTTTTTAAAATAAGGTAGGACCTCCTCATAGCTCCATCCTTTGTTACCTAATTTTTCCCAATCATTATAGTCTTCCTTGTTCCCTCTAACATAAGCCATATAGTTAGTTGAGCTACATCCACCGAGCGTTTTACCTCTGGGAAGATATATTTTTCGATTAGCTACGTGTTTCTGAGGCTCTGTTTCGTTACCCCAGTCGATATCCGATTTATGCAGTTTTGGACATCCTGCAGGTATATGAATGTACATGTTTTTGTCGGGACCACCTGCTTCGACTAACAATACTTGAGTAGCGGCATTAGCTGATAATCTATTAGCGATGACACATCCAGCAGAACCAGCGCCTATGACGATATAATCATAATGCTTCATAGTGAGTAGCTTTTGTTTCTCTACTCTAATAATAGCAATTATAATTCATTGATTCTTAACAGAGGACAAGCATAAATTGAACACTTTACTTCTGGATTTCTATTCGCCCGTAGGATTAGTAAGACTTTTTTTAGCTTAAAGGTATAAGTGCTTGGTTTTCAAGAAGAAGCTTTTATTGAGTTTCATCACAAAGGCTGTGGAATAAAAAAATCTGGAACTATTGGAAATCTATGGAGTACAAATAAATTGTCATTGTACTCATAAATGACTTATACTTGGACAGATGGATATACTACAATTAGGTTTAGAGCATACATGGAGGTGGTTTGGTCCTAACGATCCAATTTCATTAAGTGATATCCAACAAACTGGAGCAACTGGTATTGTTACTGCTCTTCATCATCTCCCGAATGGGGCCGTATGGCCTGTAGAAGATATAAAGAAAAGAAAGTCAGCAATCGAAGCCGAGGGACTAAAATGGTCCGTAGTCGAAAGCGTACCTGTGCATGAAGAGATTAAAACTGGAGGGAGCAATCGATCACATTATCTTGAAAACTATAAAGAGACCTTAAGGAATTTAGGGGCCTGCGGAATCGACGTGGTCTGTTACAATTTTATGCCTGTATTGGATTGGACAAGGACAGACTTAGCCTATAAATTGGATAATGGCTCTTTGGCACTCAGATTAGATATACGAGCTTTGCGGGCCTTTGATTTATTCATACTTCAAAGACCTAATGCTAAGACGGAATATACACATGAAGAGCAAAAAGTAATCAAAAACTACTTTGATCATCTTACTAAAGATGATAAAGTACAGCTGACTAAGAATATATTGGCAGGATTGCCGGGATCAGAAGAAGAATATACAGTAGAAGAATTTAAAAAAGTCATCAAAGCCTATGCACGAGTTGGACATAAGGAGTTACGAGAGAATCTTGTCTATTTTTTAAAGGAAGTGATACCGGTTGCAGAACAATCAAATGTAAAAATGGCCATTCATCCTGATGATCCTCCTTTTGATCTATTTGGTTTACCAAGGGTAGTTTCAACAGCAGATGATTTCAGATATCTATTCGAACAGGTTCCTTCAAGATTTAATGGATTGACATTTTGTTCAGGATCATTAGGGGTAAGGGAAGATAATGACTTAGTAGATATCATTAATAGTTATGGAGATAGGATTCATTTTGCGCATCTCAGATCTACTAAAAGAGAACCCGACGGAAGTTTTTATGAAGCAAATCATTTATTGGGAGACGTTGATATGTATGAGATTTTGACAGCACTTTTGAAAGAACAATATAAGCGCTTAGATCAGACCAATGATAGAATCCCCATGAGACCAGATCATGGGCATCAATTGTTTAACGATGGAGAAGTAATAACTAATCCTGGATATTCTCTCATGGGAAGAATGAAGGGCTTAGCAGAACTGAGAGGATTGGAATTAGGTATATTGAAATCAGTTGATTTTTGATTGTACTTCCTCTTCATTCTTTCCATTACCATAGAGGGTGACGCTTACACCCATTGTTCCATAGTTAGTAATCCTTCGGTCAAACGAATATTGATAGTCAAAATGGAATCGTAGTCTATCTAAGGTGAATCCTATTCGAGGTACTACACCAAGAGAAAGAGAATTTAAAAATGCAACAGGCTGGGGACGACGAGGAACGGATCGACTTTGTTCTCCAAAATTTATGCTTAAACCTAATCCCATAAACGCTTTTGACCGCCTATAGCTACTATTGGCATCAAAAAATAAGTTTAAAGCTTCATGTTTGTAATTGTAAGAATCTGCTAAATCACTGCTGAATTTTTGTTCATGATAGCTTATTCCAAGACTTAATTTCTTTTTTATGTTTTTCCTAATTTCAATACCAACATTAAGGTCTGAATCATCTCCGCTATTATTAATAAATCCTTTGCCGATCCTAATTATATCCAATTCATATTTAGACTGTGCATTGGTATAGATGCTTGAGGTTATAAAACATAGACAAAGCAGAAAATATTTTTTCATACATCAAGAACGATAGCAACTCTTATGTTGCTGCCCAATTACGCTGGGAACATCCATGGGTAAGCGATAGCGAATGACTTTCTCCATGTTACATGCCAGTGTCCTTCGCCAGGGATTTGGGCGTATTTTAATTGAGCCTCTCTTAGTCCTTTCGCCTTGAATTTTTCATAGATCTGTTCTGCATGAGGGATCATAACTCTTCCTTCATATTCTCCTACACTTACGAATATTTTCTTTTTTGCTAATTGATCAACTTTAAGATCCATATTCATAAGGCGTTCATGATCTACCCACATAGATGGTGATTGGATAATTGCATTGCCAAAAGTATTGGGATGTTGCATGAGCATATAGTAGGCCATCATACCACTACGTGAAATGCCTCCTATAGTTGTAGCTTCAGGGGAAGGGTCTGTCCTATAGTTGGCGTCTACCCACTCTTTTAATTCTTTTGCCACCCAGTTGCCAAATTGCTCACCATGGGCATTAGGATTATCTTCATTTTTCCATGGTGTATATTCTGCATCTCTATCTTCAGATTGATTAATGCCGATTACGATGGCTGTAGGGCGACCGTTTTGGTCAGCATCATTGATTACCTCATCCGTTTGCCATTCGGGCCCCATATTCTCTAGATCATTAAAAGATGACTCACCATCCATCAAATAAATAACTGGATACCTCGAAGTACTGTCTTTCTCATAGCTCGGCGGCACATAGACGTGAATGGTTCTTTTTTCATTCTGATATGCAATCCAAATCGAATCTCGTAGTACCGTGACAGTAGGAGAGGAGGTATCAGTAAGATTTTCATAGAAGGAGGCTCTTCTTTTGTCTTCTTGGTATTTGCCGTAATAGCGATATGCCCCGTATAAGCTAAATAGAATAAGGCCAGGTAGGAAAAATAGAAATATCTTTTTTTTCATAGTGCTATGATCTAATCGATGATAATCTATTGTAAAAGATAAGTATTTATGCTCCCAATCTTTACTTAATTCTATAAATCCTGGGAGAATTAAGACAGACTACCATCATAGATGATGCGAGGCACTATTTCTGGGTCACCTTAATCCATCGATACCCCTGAAGAATTAAGATAGGGGCGGCATGTACCAGGGCTGGCTGCCAATGATAGTGGATAAATGCCCAATGCAAGAATGCGAGAAGAGCAGCAAGGTATCCCCAATTATGAATTTTCTTCCAAGTGGACTTCAATTGATGAACCCAACCATCAGTACTAGTGATGGCCATAGGAATCCATATGATCAGAGCAATCCAAGCTGTCAACATTCCTATTTCAAAAAACTCATTAACAACTTGATTAGTAGGAACCTCGATGATGTACATTATGGTATGATATAAACCATAGGCAAAAGCTGCAAGACCAAAGTACCTTTTATTCCGATTGAGCCATTTAGGAAATCTAAAATTGGGCATTAATAGTACTAATGGAGTAGCTATCAACGAAAAGACTAAAAAACGTGCACAAAATTCTCCAGAGGCATGCATAAAACTATCATAAGTCATTTGGCCATTGATGAGGCCGATAGTAAATAAAAGACCTGGAAGCATTAGAAACACCCAAAGAATATATTTACTGCGCCACCAAGGGAGTTTGAGATGATTGCCTAAAGCCATTCTTCTTTAGTATTTATTTCTACTGAAAATACACAATGTAAGGCTGGAACTAAAATTTACCAGTAGAATCTACATATCAATAAAGGGGTTCTTGGCAAAAGAGACTTTTGAATAAATGCAATTTGAGGAGTCATTACATTTTCTTCAAAGAGCAGGAAATGTTCTTGAGCAAAGATATTTTGTTGATTCAGAAGGTTAATCAGAGAAAGAGATAACTCGAGCTTAGAATCCTTGAACCTATTTAAATCAACCTTATAATTAATATTCAGATCGAGCCTGAGATAATCTTTAAGGCGATTTTGATTTAAGATTCTATAGTCCAGAAAATAATTAGTTTCATCATCTACCGCATCATATTCTGATATGATGCCAAATGGGCTGGAATAGGCCAAACCTGAATGATAATTCGTATTAAGTGCTATTCTGAGATTTTTGTATTGATAGGTATTGATGAGCGATAACTGATGGCGGATGTCATTAGGAGCATTAAATGAACTATTAGAAATATCAGGGAATGTTAATTGATTATTCGCCATTGAATAATTTATCCAGGCGTTATAATTTTTATTAAAACTCTTTTTTAACAAGAGTTCTATACCGATGGCTTCAGCATTACCAATAGAGAAGAAATCTATCGGTGCTTGGTTAAAAAGTGGAGAATATGTATTTAATCCCTGAGTTTCATTTTTATATAATGTGGCATCGATTAGCCATCCATCATTGGAGTAGTTAATGCCAGTGGACAGTTTAAAGGATTTTTGAGTAAGATTAGGCTCGTTAGAATGCAAAGTCCATATGGGATATTCATTCGTTAAAGACTCAGGGTTGAATTGCTGTATTTGACTAATGAATTGATATAATATCCCCGCTTCCGCTTTTATTTTGAGCAAGTCATTTAATCTATATTGAAGGCTCATTCTTGGGCTGTGATACCATTTACTACGATCTGAATAATAAGTTGATCGTAGACCAGAGCTTAAGGAAAAATCTTTTATCGACCAATTTGCGGACAAGAATAAATTGTGGAATGTGCCCTCTTCTGTACTTCGATCTTCAAAAGTAGGATCATCTATATGCTCTCTGAATGTGGAGTATTTGACATCTTTAGAATTATGCTCATAACCCCAGTTTAAATCGATATTTTCATATTCATAATCCATGGAGTAGGATAGATTTTGATCTAATATTTCATTGTTCTGTTTGCTATTAGATATAATCAGCCCCTCCTCTTCTTTTAATATATCATAGTCATTCTGATAAGTTGAATTGATAAAAGAAAAAGAACTAGAGAAGTGGTAATTAATATCCCATGATAGGTGAGCTTTGAACGCTTCTGATTTGCTCTTTATGTTATCAGTAGATTCATAATTTAAGGGATCATTTGGAAAAGAATATTGATAAGTGAAGTCCTGATTATTGCGATAATAATTAAAGTCTAAAGTGACAGCATCAATAGGTCGATAGATTAGTTTAGAACTCACATCGGAGAAATCTAAATCTTGGTTGGAGTTGATCTCTCCATCTCTCACTGCTACAGAATTATCATCAATTTTTGAAAATTGAAATACTCGAGCTGAATAGTTATTTAGAGGAGGACTATTGTAGAGTGCACTCATGCTACTCCTTGCAGATATCGCAAGTTGAAGTTTATCAGTGACAACTGGAGCTTCAATATTAAAGTGAGCCTCGGTAAGTGAAAAACCAATACTTCCGCTCGTTTTATCTTTTAATTTGTTATTCAATGAGATATCGACAATCCCACCCACTCTATTGTCATATTCGGGACTCCATATTCCCTTATGCACTTCTATTTGAGATATTGAGAATGGGTTAATAGCAGTTATCATTCCGAAAATATGACTCGGTTGGTAAATGGTAATGCCCTCCCAAAGAATGAGATTTTGATCTCCGGCGGCTCCTCGGATCTGAAGATTAGAAGCACTTTCATCGATACTGTTTATGCCAGGTAGTAGTTGAATAGTTTTTAGAATATCATGTTCTACTGTAGCGTGATTTTTAGATAGTCGTTGAAAGTTTAATTCTTGACCGTAGTAATTTGTCGATTCTTTTATACCATCAAGTATATAGCCTTTGATAACAATTTCTTCTTGCCAAAGGTCCATATCAATGGTCATATTGATATCAATACAATGATCAGCTGCTAAATCTTTCACACGAAAAATTTGATCAGCATAACCTATATAGCTTATGGTAATTCGATCATTTTTTTGAGCTGTTATACTCAATTCGAAATATCCATCTTCATTAGATTGCGTCCCTGAATGGTCTTCAACTGTAATATTTGCTCCAATTAAGGACTCTTTTGAATTAGCTTCTTTAATATATCCGCATAGATAATATTCTTTCGGAGCTAAGGGGAAAATGATGAGGGAATTTCCGTCAATTGTAAAATCAAGATTTGTTGAACTTAGAACTTTGGCTATTTCACTATTTGGCTTGGATAGATCGACTACTCCAGTATATTCTATCTTTTTAGCCACGGATGGGTCAAAATTCAGTACATATTCTGAATGCTCTTCAAATTCTATGAAAACTTGATAAAGACTTGCCTTCCTAAATTCTTTATTTGATGATTGAGCTCCTGCGATAGAACCGAGCAGCATCAGGAATAAAAAGACTTTTATAGTCGGCACTGTTTTACTCAATCGTTACTGTCTTTTGGTCTTTAGCAATCTTAAACGAGAGGCCGAGTGGTGTACATACATTAATTAAAGCTCTTTCTAAGTTATCATGCTCAAATAACCCGTTGAAACTCTTTTTTAGTTCTGGCCTTATCACGGTAATTCCATATTGCCTTTCTAATTCATCGAATACGGAGCCGGCATCCTCTTCATAGAATCTTGATTTTCCTTCTAGCCAAAAGGGCTTTGGATTTGAAATCTTATTGACTTTTGGCACCGCTGAACCAATAAAATTTACGGATTCTCTCGGAGATAGGATTACTTTATGATCATTATTTGTCACTTCAACACTTCCTTCATAGCATTCCACGTATAATTTATTGTTCCACGCTCGTACAGTGAATGCAGTACCCAGTACTTGTATATTTCCCTTATCAGTAAAGACCTTAAATTGTGAGCCTTTGATAACTTCAAAGTATGCCTCTCCCTCTAAACTAATAGCTCTTTTATTATTCCAATTTTTCTCTATGTAGCTAATGGTAGATCCATCATTTAATGTTGCAATGCTGCCATCCATCAGATTATGCTTTTCAACTGATTTTTGAGAGGCGTAGATCTCTTTAGGCTTATCTGTTTTAATAAATAGATATAATGCGGCAATACTCGATATAGATAGTATAAACACAGCAGCCCACTTGAACACATTATATTGAATAACGGGTTGTGGTTTGATCTTTGACTTGAGCCCTTTTAAACCAGCGGTTTTATCATAAGCTGGAATGCGCCATTGATTAGTAGCCTCTTTTATTTTTTCTAAATCCTCGATTGAACCTTCTTTTTTTAAGAGGTCTAATTCTTCTTCAGAGATATCTCCTGAAAACCATCGTGCATATATTGTTTCTTTTTCTTCTTTTCTCATAATCAGCTTTAGAACAACTTAGATGGCATCGACCCTAATCCTCATTTATTTTTTTTCTTATCGTGGTTAATGCTTTATTCATTCTCTTTTCAATGGCTTTGACAGAGACGTCTAACCTTTCGGCGATTTCTTTATACATTAGTTTATCTACTCTACTCATTAGGAATACTTCACGTTGACCTTCAGGAAGCGCAGCTATTACTTGTAATAATTTACTTTCAAATTCAGATTCTTCTAAGATGAATTGAGGTGTACGCTTATTGATGCCAACAACACCTTGTTTTTCAAATTTTAGTACAACTTTTTTATGTTTTACCTGATTTAAAAAAAGATTGTTGGCCACCGTGAATAAGAATGATTTTGCTTTTTCAACACTAACTTTTGAGCACTGTTCCCACAGTTTGATAAATGATTCTTGAAGCAGATCCTCCGCTTGCTTAAGATCACCAGATTTATAGTAAATAAAATTTCTCAAATGTTCCGAATAGCTCATATATACTGAGTCAAACGTCTGTTCTTCACATATTGATCCTTTCATAGAATAGTCTGTAATCGGCGGAAAACCTCAAGTTTCCTTTATCTCAAATATATCCTATTAAATATTTAGTAGTCAGAAGAATCCTGATTTTTCATTCTAAGTATTAGTCTTCCGTTTATTTCAAATATTTCATGACAGGGGTAGGGTTGGGCAGAGCTAAGTTGTTTCAAGGGCGTATTATTTAAAATCGAACAACTAATCTTTCTATTATGAAATACTTAAGAATTGTATCCTTAATATTCTCTTGCATGAGTCTTCTGCAACTATCAAACTCATTTGGCCAAAGTGTAAAAGTTTACATATTAGCTGGTCAATCAAATATGCAGGGTCAGGGAGATATTGATCCAGCTGAATTAAATGGAACTTTGGCCCACTTCATGAATAATGATTCTGCGG
>JAHDDE010000050.1:21422-25084 GCA_020629515.1 Saprospiraceae bacterium
GATCCAGCTGAATTAAATGGAACTTTGGCCCACTTCATGAATAATGATTCTGCGGCTATTGATTTTTCTTATCTACAAGATGATGATAATACTTGGATAAGTAGAGAAGATGTCTGGGTTAGATATAAACAAGAAAATGGGTCTGTGTTAGTTGATAATCTAAAAGCAGGATTAGGAGTTTCTCCAAATCACATAGGTCCTGAACTGGCATTTGGTCATATAATCGGTGAAGAATTGGATAGCAGAGTATTAATTGTTAAGACGTGCTGGGGAGGGAAGAGCCTTGCTGTGGATTTTCGACCACCAAGTTCTTCAGGTGAAACAGGGATCTATTATACACAGATGATTAATGATGTTTATGAGGCCATAGAAAATATAGAAGAGGATTTCCCTTCTTTTGAGGGCGGGGAAGTAGAGATCGCTGGATTCTGTTGGTTTCAGGGATGGAATGATGGTGATGAAGAGGCTTTCGCCAATGAATATGAGCTTAACTTGAATAACCTCATAAGAGATGTTAGAGTGGACTTGAATGTAGCTGATTTACCTTTTGTTGTGGCATTAACTGGTCATGGAGGTTATGATTTAGAACCAGAAGGATCTTGGTTGGGAAACCTGCAGCGAATTGTGTTACCTGCCCAAATTAATGCTATTGAAAATGGCGGACATTCCAATGTGGCTTATGTAGATACAAGAGATTTTTGGAGAGCTGGCCATTTGTCCCCAGAACCTGATTTTGGTTTTCACTGGCATAATAATGCTGAGAGTTTTCTTCGTATAGGAGAAGGCTTAGCTAATGAGATGATTATTCTTTCTAATGAAGAAGAAAGTGAGAATGAACCTGTTAATGAAAATCCATCAGGATTTTGTAGTTGTGGATCTTGTGGACATATGGGGCATTCAACTACCACCAATGATGCAGATTCTAACGAGGAGGTTGATTGCTTAGGACATGTCCAGCCTAATACTAATATGGCTTTGCCTTCATCCTATAACTTTCAAGAGTATGTATTTCCAGAACCTGACGATCAGGGTATATGTACCGGTGCCATCAATAGTACCGCCACAATAGAAGCTGTGTATATAGCTCAAACTCATAGACATCCTATAGGTCATCCATTATTATTTACGATTGGAGAAAGACCAGCACTTTTTCAAGTAGCGATAACAGGTGTTGGAGCTGCTCCTGATGTCACTGTTGAAGGTATATTAAATGGTAGTAGTCTCGGAACTTTGTGTTTAAAAGGGCCAACTATGTTGAGTGCCAACTTAGACCTACAGACGGCGGATTTTAATAATTATTTTTCTGTCACACTTCCCAAATATTGGGTGGAAATTGGATTAGAGTTAAGGATAAATATTGGAAGTGAAGAGCGTATTTTAACTCAGGATGATCTTAAGATTACTCCATATAGCGAGCTAAATTTAGTTCTGGTGGATATGGATATTATGGATTATAATACTGAACCACATCGTACTCCGATATTTGATAATTTCTTACAAGAAGTGGCTTCCGCTATACCAGCCAGTGTGATACGTTTTGGGAAATTTCCAGGCACATTAAGAATGTCAGATTTTGCTTTAGTCAATGCCGAAAATAATACTGTAGTGGTGGATAGTGATCGAATAATCGGAGATAATGGAGTTAATACTGGCAATCTCAATTTTTATGCTAATTATGTGGTTGATAGGGTACGTCGTGCCTTGGGAGACTCTCCTAATACGGTTTATTTTGGGAATACCTTAAATTTAGACCCAGGAGGATGGGGTGGTGGTGGTTCCTTTGTAAGTTTCGAATATAATGATGTATTTATCCATGAACTGGGACACGCACTATCGTTACCACATTGGGTAGAAGATTATAGATTAACAGATCCTGAGCCATGGCAGTATTCTTATCCCTTTGAAGGAGAAGAAGGTGAAGCTTCTGGAAGAGGAGATACCTGGAATTTTATACAATCGACTTATGAGTTCGTAAGTCCGATATGTTTTGATGAACGTGGCGTGATAGGAACAGAGAGAAGTGATGCTATGCAGCGAGGCTATTATTGTGATGAGACCAGAGCGAGTGGTCGTGGCCCTTGGGATGGTTTTGGAGCTTTCTCAGCTAAGGCTATGAATAATTATTTAGTAGGGTCAGAATCAGAATGGGGACAGATAGAAGATAGAGGAGAGCTCTTAGATTTTCATTTCCGAGAGAATGATGGATATCCTATAGCCACTCTTCAAAATGGAGAACGAGTGTTTACCCGTCATCCCCTTCAGCCACAAAATACATACGCAGAAAATGATATTCGCTTACCGGGTAAGGAGCAAATAGAGCAAGAAGCTTATTTAATATATGGAAGTGCACATCCTACTATTCAAGAGGCTAATATTATCTATGAACCTATTAAATATAAAGGAACGATTTTGCCTATCATAGATCCTACCGATCCTGAGATGTTTAATACACTCAAAAATTTGAATTATGAAGATGCTCCTGAATTTTATGGGCGCTCACGAGATATCACTCTTAAGCTCAGCTATATTGACGGGTCTGAAAGACATGTCATAGTTCCATTTCATTCATTTGATAGACCATATTATTTCCCAGAGGAGAATCCAAGACCAGAATATTTTTCCGTTGCAGTACCAGCAGATACTTTGCTATGTGGGATTGAAATGTATCATAGAGATTTTATAGTTCAGGATGACCTATCCGAAGAGCCTGGAAATATTAATGATCCTGCCCAAAATATAACTGCTGCCAACTTTATGGATGAGGCGGTATTAATGGCAATTTTAGATCATTCTTGTAATTGCCCTGGTACGCCAGAATATGTTCAACCTGGCACCCCATGTGACGACGGAAACCCCTTGACTTATGATGATGTGGAAGATGGATTTTGCAACTGTGAGGGCGAACCAATAGCACCATGTGGGTTAGTAAAAAATGGAACGTTTGTACAATCTACTGTCGAATGGTGGACATGGGGAAGCGAAGTTAGCATTGTTGACCAAAGGGCACAATTCACTATTACAGATGAAGGAGATGCAGGAATTGCCCAAGGTCCCTATACCCTTGATTCTCAAGAGGCCTATACTTTGAATTTTGATGCTATAGCCAATTCTCCTAGAAGTATAGAAATTAGAGTGTTTCTTGATGAAGAACCGTATACTTTATATCACGAGGAATCTATTGATCTGAGTGCGGAGCTTCAATCTTATCAAGTCAATTTTGAGATGTCTGAAACAGCGGTAAATGGAGCTATCGAATTTTTTATTGGTGGTAGTCCAATTGGTTTATCCTTAGATAACATCTGTTTAGATAAAGCATGTGGTTCAGTAGAAATTGAAAATAATGGGATAGATGATGACTGCGATCCAGAAACTTTAGATAACCCGATGACTACGAGTGTTTCTGAAGTGCCAGATTTTGAATTGGAAGAGGAGGCTATTTTGCTATATCCTAATCCTGCGATGGATCATTTCACGATTAGTGGTAGTTCGGATAATTATACCATACAATTGATCACAGCAGATGGTGTTCTACATCAAGATCTAAGTCAAATAATCCTTCCTTATGATGTGAACATTTCTGATTTGCCCAATGGATTGATTTTCATTCGGATTATCAATGAGTCAAACCAAAATATTAGTATTGAAACCATTGTGAAACAATA
>JAHDDE010000051.1 GCA_020629515.1 Saprospiraceae bacterium
ATATTCTACATTTCTCAACGTTTCAATAGCGTTTTCCCATTTTTGAGCATACCAGAACGTTCGAGCCTTGGTAAATGAATATGCAGATTCTTGTTCATCAATAGGTAGATGGTCTTTATATTTTTCTACAAAATTCAATGCCCATTGATATTCTCCAGCCTTGCAAGCTAAATAGGCAATGTTTCTATAATTGGCAACATATAAGATCAGAATTGAATTTTCGATTGCAAAGCGATAAAGAGAATATATATGTCTGGCTAAATGAATTTCTCCTTTGTTGAGCCTACTCGCTAAGTATCCATTACATTGTTCAATAATTTTATGCTTATGAGTCTTACTTAATGAATCATTAGAGAATAAAAAATTTTTCACATCTACTATGTTCGTCTCTATATTATTACCATCGAACAAGTCTTTTATTTTTTTGTAAACCTCTTTTAAATTATTATTAAAAGGAGTGATTTCTCGGTATAGTTCCGTTGTTAATTCGAAGTTTCCTTGTTTTAAATTTTCTAAATCCAATTTTGAACTTAAAGTGCTAAGCTTTAAAAATTCCCTTCTCACTTGTTCTATTTCTGCATAGACTTTTAGTGATTCTATAGGAGGTAATTGATTGGAATCTATCTGTGTTTTTAGGAAAATATAATAATCAGCTAAATCAATTTCACTCCAACTTGTACGTTCTTCTTTCTCGTTTATAATGGCTTTTTTATACCTCGAGGAAATAAACTCCCAATTTCTCTCTGATAAAGCAACATAATCATGAATTTTCTTGCGAAGTGTAGACTGTTTAGATCGTTTCAGATTGATATAATCAATTAGGAGCTCCAGAGTATTATGGCATTCTTTTCTAAACTTAATATCGCTCCATTCATACTCTTTACAAAATTGGATTTTATTGTTTCCTAATTTTTTTTTGGTAATTGATAAATTGGGTAGCAAATATTCATTCAATAGAGTTATTATGTCTTTGTTGCTGTTTAAAAAAGTTATTTGAATAAACTCATTGAATTCATTAAGTTCTTTATCACTCAAGGTTTCTAAAGCATTTACTATTTTCATGAGGGTTTACCACTATTAGTATCTAAAACAAAACATTATTAAAACTTTATATATATTAATTGTTTTAATTTGTTTGTGCATATTAGCTATAAAAGTGCGTATATTGCAGGTAATAACCAAGACAACTGAATACATGACCAGTCGATCTTTACGATTATGCGTTTTGTTTCTGATAATAGGCCTATTTGAGTTACATGCTCAAGTTAATGCGCCTGTTATCCGTGTTCAGGTACAACAAGGAGAAACATTAGAGGGTCTTGAATTATTTTCATTAGATAATATAGTGACCATTGATGCCTTTGAAGCTAATGAATCAGGAGGTGGATTTACTACGGTTATTGAAAAACCAGGTAGACATAGATTGAGGTATACAGCTCAAAGTGATTTTGAAGGAATAGATATAGGGGTTTTTGAATGCATGGAAAGCCTTTTTGGTCCAAAAACATATGTGACATTAGAGATAGAAGTAGTTCGTTCGCTAATAGAGGCTAATGATGATTTTCTTCAACTAGGTGTTGAAGAAATTGTGGTTGAATTTGATCCAACAACAAATGATACGAGTTCGGTGTCCCCAATAAATGTACTCAAAATTGAAAATGTTTTCGGAGGAGCGGTAGTATTAGATCATGGAAACATAGTACGTTTCACTCCAAATAAGGATTTTGTGGGATTGGCAAGTTTCTCTTACATAATCATTGATCAATCAGGTTCTACAGCCTCCGCTTCAGTGTACATAATAGTTAAACCTGATCAAATTTCAAAAGTCGATACTATTAATTTGGTGCACATGGCTTCTGATCCTTTACTAATCAATTTACCTATATCAGGTTTGAGCGTTTCAGAATCTTCTGTTTTATCCCATGGTACCATATCATTTAATTCAGCGCAGAGCTTAATATATACAACGGATTCTTATGTAGGGGGGTATGAGGAGTTTACACTTAAGAACGATCAAGGTTATTCTCGGACATACAGAATTGAATTAGTGCAAGGTCAAGAGATTCAGTCTATTTTAGTTGACGATATTGCCTATACCAGCAGAGGTCAATACGTAACTATTGATGCCAGATCAAATGATTATAAAAATGATGGAGTAGTCGTTGACTATTCCAAGGACTTGATTTATTCTTCTGGCATATTTGCTTATATCCCAGAATCAGAATTCGAAGGGGTTAAGGAGTTTTATTACACTGTGCATGACGGACAAAGATCATATACTGCGTATATTGACATTTATGTAGGAAACTATATGCCCGCCATTAGTCAATACAACTTTGAAGTGAAGAAGAATATCCCATTTGTGTGGGAGTACAATATCCCAATAAAGAATTATCGCTTTAATATAATAGCAGAGCCTAATCATGGGGAGTTAGTTGTAAATCAGACTACTTTTGGTAGTACGGCATGTGATAGAACAACGGGATATCAAATGTTCTCTTATACCCCAACAAATGGTTATGTAGGTACAGACGAATTTATTGTGCAATATTGTGTATTAGAAGGAAGTTGTAAAGAGTTAACTATCCATCTTGATATTGTAGACTCAGATGATGATTGTGGTTGTGTAGGGCCTGATTGCGTTTGGTCAGGAGATACTAATCAAGATGGAGTAGTGAATATGGCTGACTTATTATCAATTGGTCAACATTATGGGGAGTCAGGAGGTGAACGGTCAATAAGTGATAATAGTTGGGAGGCTGAACGAGCTCAAGATTGGAGAAATAAACAAATTAATCAGACAAATGTAAAGCATGTGGATGCTAATGGCGACGGAGTGATCAGTGTAGCTGATACAGGAGCTATTCTGGCTAACTATAATAGGTTTGACAATATAGTGGCATCTACTAATATTTTAGATAAATCTATACCGGTTCAGTTTGTTCTCAATCAATCTGAAATTAGTAATGGGGATTTTGTATCAATCGATATTCATTTAGGATCTGCAGAACATCCTGTCGTTGATTTGCACGGCGTGGCCTTACCCATAAAAATCCCCTCTACACTAATAAATGATTCTTCTACCGTAGAATTTGTGCCGAATACTTCATGGATAGGGTCCAATAGTCCTATCATACATTTGAGCAAACAGCCAAATGCTAATCAAATTGACATAGGCGTAACAAGAACTTCTGATGTCGGGGTCTCTGGTACTGGTTCAATAGGATCAATTAATACGGTGATAATTATTGATATTGATGAAATTCGTCCTGATGAGTCTGAAATTCCTATAACAATTGAGATTCCTTCCTCTATGTTTGTGGATGGGGCAGGACAACAATATGCTTTAGAAGGAACTTCTCTTACCCTTATAGTAAATTTAAAAGAAGAAGACTCTAATACAATTATCACTGATGATATCGATGTGTTGATATCTCCTAATCCATCAGATGGTAATTTCAGATTTCATGCAAATAATAATGATGAACTGACTGAAATAGGGATATTCAATTTAATCGGAGAAAATATCCTTACAATAAGTAACATAAACGCCAAAAGTTACAGGCTTTCGACAAATTTGGGTCAAGGAATGTACCTGGCTCATATTAAAACTGCTAAAGGATTTACCACTCAGAAAATCGAAGTCTTTAAGTAGCTCACTATTGGAAAATGAATTATTGAAATCTTTTTAAATCGTTTTAATTATAATTTCTTTTTCTCAACCATAGATACTAATTGGTCTCGATAGTTTTTTCCTATTGGTATTAATTTAGACTGACCTTTTTCTTTTAGTTCGACCATATTTCCTTCTAAGGCTTGAATCTTTGTTAGATTCAAAATATAAGAACGATGTATTCTTTTGAACATATCCGATGGGAGTTTTACTTCTAAACTCTTCATAGTCTGTAGCGTAATTACTCTGCCAGTTTCCGTTCTTATGATTACATAATCTTTTAGCCCTTCTATATAGAGAATATCTCGATAAAACACCTTAACTAATTTCTTATCTGATTTTACAAAAAAGAAGTCTTCGGAACTATCGAGCTGATTTGAGTCAACTGCTGGAATGCTGTCAGAATTGCTATTATCGCTTTTATATTTATCAATAGCTTTATTGGTAGCTTTAAGGAATCGTTCAAAGCTTATAGGCTTAAGTAGATAATCTAATGCTTCTAAATTAAATCCTTCTACTGCATATTCAGGATAAGCAGTAGTGAATATAACCATCGGTGGATTATTCAATGATCTGAAAAATTCGATACCTGATAGCTGTGGCATATTAATATCAGTAAACATTAAGTCTACATCGTATTCATTAAGTGCTTTATTCGCTTCGATCGCATTGGCACACTTTGCGATAAGATTCAATTCTGGAATGTTATTAATGTGCGTCTCCAATATTTCGAGAGCTAAAGGCTCGTCATCGACTATGATGGTATTAATCATTGAATTATACTTTTTCGGTTAAGTTAATATTAGGTTTTATTTTTAGAAACAAAGAATGAATTCAGTGTTATTACGGATGAAATTAATCTATTGATCGATCAGTGATAAATTAATTCTATTAAATTCTTGTAATCTTAGATAGAGCCAAGGGCTGATTCAATTAGTGCTATTTAGCAGATGATTTAGTATTTTTTAATGTCATATGTACCTGATATTCTTTTTCTTCGGATCGGTTCGTTAAAGTGTATTGAGAGGGATATAAAATGTTTAACCTACGTCGGACGTTTACTAATCCTATTCCTCCAGCTTTTTTTTCAGTTACTATGTTAGATAAATTATTAGGCATACTATTTTTCACCTTCAAGTCAAGTATATGATCTTTTATATCGAGGTGAATATTGACATATCCAGATTTTAACTCATGGTCAATTCCGTGCTTAAAACAATTTTCGATAAATGGAATAAAGAGCAAAGGGGCTATCTGGTGTCCCGCAGAATCGCCAGATTTGGTGAATTGAATTTTGAAGTTTTCTCCATGACGAACCTTTTCTAAGGCTAAATAATTTTCTATATACTTAATCTCTTTGCTTAGGTCGATAGTCCTCTCATTGCTTTCATAAAGCATATATCTCATCATATCAGATAGCATCAATACTATTTCAGGAGCCTTGTCGGATTTTTTTAATGTAAGCGCATAGAGAGAGTTCAATGTATTAAAAAAGAAGTGTGGATTGATCTGAGTTTTAAGGAATTTGAGTTCTGATCGTAAGTTCTGCCTTTGTAGTTCTGATCGCTCTCGTTGATGTTCCATCCAATCATTAATAATTTTATAAATGGATGAGGAGAACGCAATAAAAAATCCACCCAAAAAATACTTGGAATTATTCTCAAGATTGAATGCATCAGAAAAATTTGTTCCGTCTAAGCTAAATAGCAAATAATGTAGCACCACCTCAATAGGCGTAACTAAAGCTACCAATAGAATTAAGAAAATGACATAAAGGACTAATTGATTAGACTTTAAATACTTATTGAAAAGGTAGTTTATATTACTATAAACTATGACCACATAAAAACTGACTCTAAGGGCCTTATGGATCATCTTAGTGCTAAGAGGTATGGCAGTATTGTCAACGATAATGAGGAAAAAGTAAAATACAATCCAGAAAAAGATGTGGTATAAAATACCTCTCTGAATTCCTTTTTCGAGTAGCACATAAAGTTGCTGATCTTTATCTAAGTTTAAGAACATCATGTAAATCTAATGGCATAAATACTAATCAAGATAAAATTGAGACCAAATCTCTAATCTTTTAGATCAATTTGATGTTCATTGTTTGAATAAAATTAAGATAGTATACTTGCAGTAATATGGCATTTGAAAAAATAGAAAAATACACACCGAAGACTACAGACGATTTGAGAAATCATTATCACTCTGTGTTAGAATTATTAAATGAGGACCCATCGAGAGAAGGATTGAAGAAAACTCCTGAAAGAGCGGCAAAAGCCATGCAATACCTTACTCATGGATATGATTTAGATCCAAAGGAGATCTTGACCGGAGCATTGTTTAAGGAGGACTATAGTGAGATGGTTATAGTTAAAGATATTGAGGTGTACTCGATGTGTGAACATCATATACTTCCATTTTTTGGAAAAGCACACATCGCCTATATTCCTAATGGATATGTGGTTGGGTTGAGTAAGATACCCAGAATTGTTGATGCTTTTGCGCGACGCTTACAGGTCCAAGAAAGATTGACTGACCAAATCCTAAACTGTATCGATGATACATTAAAACCTCTAGGCGTTGCGGTTGTGATAGAGGCAGCACATATGTGTATGATGATGAGGGGAGTGCAAAAACAGAACTCGGTTACTACAACCTCTGCATTTACCGGTGAGTTTAAAAATGTAGAAACAAGGAATGAGTTTTTAAATTTACTTACTGCTAAACTGAAATAATGGCTAAAGCACTATTATTTGCTGGACAAGCGGCTCAGTATGTGGGCATGGGAAGGATATTTAAGCTGAAAGATGAAAGGTATGCTAACATTATAGACCTGGCTAATGAGGTTATGGGATTCAATCTTTTAGATATAATGATCGAAGGTCCAGAAGAGTCTCTAAAACAAACAATTAACACGCAGCCAGCAGTATTCTTACATAGCTATCTGTCATATATAGATAACAAAACATCTGCTGATACTCCAGTAGCACTGGCTGGTCATTCATTAGGAGAGATAACGGCATTAGTAGCAGGAGAAGTATTGTCATTTGAGGATGGATTGCAATTAGTCAAGGCGCGAGCCGAAGCCATGCAAATGGCTTGCGAAAAGAACCCAAGTACTATGGCAGCCATACTTGGTATGGAAGACAACATGGTTGAGAATATATGTGCTCAAATAGAAGGCATTGTTGTACCCGCAAATTATAATTGCCCAGGCCAGTTAGTGATCTCTGGGTCGCATGACTCAATAAAAGAAGCTATAGAACAATGCAAAGAGGCTGGTGCACGAAGAGCATTAGAAATAAGTGTTGGAGGAGCATTTCATAGTCCATTAATGGAGCCGGCAATGGCTGAATTTAAAAATGCTGTTAATAATGTTGATTTTAATGATGCTCAAATTCCAATCTATCAAAATGTAGATGCCAAACCACACACAAATGCAGAGGAAATTAAATCTAACATTATTAATCAAGTAGTAAGTCCAGTAAAGTGGTCACAGACTATTCAAAACATGATATCATCAGGAATCAATGAGTTTTGTGAAGTAGGTGGCAAGGGAAAGATACTTATGGGAATGGTAAGAAAGGTATCAAGGGAGGTGAGTATGAATGTTTGGGGAGAAAATGAGTAAAAAAGAAGTTAAAAAAGGGACAATACTATTGGCTCAGCCTTTTATGGCAGATCCGAATTTTAAGCGCTCTGTTGTTCTTATAACAGATCATCATAAAACTGAAGGAACAGTTGGTTACGTATTAGATCAACCTGCCGGGGCTCAGATCAATGATGTGGTTGATAATTTTCCAGAGATTGATGCCCCATTATATATTGGAGGCCCTGTTGGAAGTGATACTTTGCATTACATACATGATGTAGGTCATATTTTAGATAGAAGTGTGAAAGTTGTTGATGGTGTATATTGGGGAGGCGATTATGAAAAGCTCAAATTCTTAATCAAAAATCAGCTAATCAAAGCTCATAATATTAAGTTCTTTTTGGGATACTCTGGATGGTCTTCTGGTCAATTAGAAGATGAGATAGAGTATGGATCTTGGATGTTATCAGAGATGGATCCTAACTATGCGTTTAATATGAATCCTAAGAGTATTTGGAAACAAGCCACAAGAAATAAGGGTGGGAGATATACTGTGATCTCCGAATTGCCTAATTCAAATCATCTTAACTAAGTATCTTTCTAAACTGATTTAGAACTGCCCTCATATCCTTATGTAATGGCGTGTAAAATGTCATTGGAATCTTTTTAGCAGGATGAATAATGCTAAGTTCAGACGCATGAAGTGAACATCGACTTATTAAAGGCCTTTCATTTTCTTCTTTTTTCCTTTTGTATTTTTTTATTTGAGACAAAAAGAACTGATCAGAGACACCATATTTGCTATCAACTAATAAGGGCGCACCTATATGTTTCATGTGAACTCTAATTTGATGTGTTCTACCTGTTAATATTCTAATGGAGACTAAAGCATAATTTTTATAAGTTTCTAAAACCTTGTATTCGCTGGTAGACAGTTTGCCTTTAGATTTTACTTCATATTTACCTGGATTTCTTTTAGATTCTGCTATGTACTCGTCTATTATACCAGAGTCTTCATTTGGCTTTAAGGTTATCGCTTGGTATAATTTGTCGATTTGACCATTTTGAAACTGATGATTGAGGTGTTTGTGAGCAGCTTCATTGCGAGCAAACAACATGACTCCAGAAGTCTCTTTGTCTAATCTGTGCACGATATAAATATCACCATATTTTTTAGACAGGAGATGTTTTAGATTAGGTAATGTTGGATCAAATCTATCTGGCAAAGAGAGCATATGCGCTGCCTTATCCACAACGATTATATGATCATCAATATGAAGAATGGGTAACTTCATTTACTTGATTATTTGGTTATAAGTCTTTTTGCCTAAAACAAAATATCGCCAGGGAGATAAAATCGCGTGCATACCATTCAAATTCTCATTGGTCTTATATCTATTTTGTGAGTACCCATTTATCCTTCTCCTTGAAGCCATTTCTGATCTATGAGAGTATGCCGATTTTAATGCTCTAACAATAGATTTGGTGTGTGACCATTTTCCCTTAACAAGGTTTAAAAACAAAAAGACAATATCCAATATAATTCTTACCAAGAATACACGAGTACGGCTTACCTCCAAATTCTTCTGTAGCATCCACCAGTTATTCCTAAAATTGAGAAAAGTTTTATTTGGTGTATTGTAGTTTAATGTACCGCCACCTAAATGGTATACCAGGCTTGTAGGCTGAACCATAATACTATAGCCCAATTTCTTAATTCGCCAACATAGGTCAACCTCTTCCATGTGTGCAAAAAAGTCCCCATCAAAGCCGTTTAGCAGTTTAAATATATCATTCCTGACTACTATTGCCGCACCAGTAGCCCAGAAGATTTCTTCAGTAGTATCGTATTGACCATGGTCATTTTCACAGTTGTCAAAAACTCTTCCTCGGCAGAATGGATATCCATAAGTATCCATATAGCCACCAGAAGCTCCAGCATACTCAAATGTGGATTTATTCAGATCTGACAGAATTTTTGGTTGCGTCGCTCCTATATTGTGATCAGACTCCATAAGGGCTATTATTGGATCAACCCAATGTTTTGTGCCTCTTATATCTGAGTTTACCAAGGCTATGTACTTCGTCTTTATTTGCTTGAGCCCCTCGTTATAACCTTGGGCAAAACCATAATTTTCAGACAATTGTATTATTTCTACAGATGGATAGTTATTTTTTATGAATTGCACACTATCATCAGTAGAACCATTATCGATGACTACAAGATCAAAATTGTCTTTTGAACTATTGATTAATGACCCAATATATTCTTGGAGGTGTTTTCTTCCGTTCCAATTTAACACTGCTATGGTGCATTTAGGTCGCTCGGACATTTCTAAATTAAAATAGTTTTGACATTCTGCTTTGTCTGTATGAATATTATACAGAAGCTCTTCTTTTGAATCAAATATTTGATCTGTTCGAATAAATTTTAATAAATGGATCTCTAAATGCTCCTTGTAAAAGGGTTGGTCAAAGGAGTGAAAAATATTCATCTCTATGCTCAGTCGATCCTCTTTTTGTAAAGTTTTTCCTTTGCCTATATATACCATCCCTTCGTATAATTCTCCTGATAATATACACCTTGCGGCATATGTGCCATGTGCTGGGATGAGCTTATGATAATTTTCTATTTTAATATTAGCTGTAGGGTATCCCAGGGAGCCCGCTAAATTGAGACCTCTCTTTATTACGCCAGTGATGACATAGGGATGTTGTAGTTGTATATTAGCTTTCTCTATTTCACCATTTAGGAGGTGTTGTCTAATCTTGGAGGAGCTAACTTTTAATTGGTCAATCTGTTGTTCCGATATTTCTTCAACTGTAAAATGACCTTTTGCTGCATATTCTTTTAAAAAGTTGATATCTCCTGATCTATTTAAGCCAAACTTATGATCATATCCTATAATGATATGTTTTGCTTTAATTTTTTTGATAAGGACCTCTTCAATATATAAAGCGGGATTGATTTGTGAAAATTCTACTGAAAATGGATAGACTATAAGATGATCAATTTTTGTGGTCTCTAACAATTTTATTTTTTCCGGTAGTGTAGAGATTATTTTAAGTGTATCATCATTAGGGAAAACAACTTGTCTGGGATGAGGCTCGAATGTCATTAATACACTTTCGCCATTAATTTCCTTTGCTTTTTTTACGATTTGCTCGAGAATTATCCTATGGCCGTGGTGCACCCCATCAAATGTGCCTATGGTTAGAACTACATTATTAAAAGAAGGTAGTTGATCTATATTATAGTGAACTTCCAAGTGCTAATATTAGAATTTGACCACAAAGAAATGATATTCTGAATTAAGTATTATCCAAAGCGGCAAGATATGTTCAATTATAGCTTGTAACGACATTATTCCTCAATTTGAATTAGAATAAAACCTTAGCTTGATTACTTTTGTTAGCCCATTATGATAGATAATAATAAAGTAGTAGAAGTCTTAAGAAGAGTGATGGACCCTAATGCAGGTATAGATATAATATCAGCTAAGAGGGTTAAAGAACTTAAGATTGATGAGAAACAAATCTTTTTTTCCTTAGAAGTAAACGATTTGTCTCAAGAAGCAAAATTTGCCATCAACTCTGAATGTTATGCCCTTTTGAAGGATCAGTTTAAAGACGTTGAAGTGCATATTCACTTTGCCCAAAGCAAAGGAGGGAATAAAACTGTGTTGCCTCAGGTTAAAAATATTATTGCAGTAGCTTCTGGAAAGGGAGGAGTCGGAAAGTCAACGGTATCGGTCAACTTAGCTATTGCTCTACAAAAAGAAGGATATAAAGTGGGGTTAATGGATGCGGATCTTTATGGGCCAAGTATTCCTACTATGTTTGATTTAATAGGGGAAAGACCCAAGATCAAAGAAGTTTATGGAAAACCTAAATTAATTCCGATTGAAAAATATGGAATTCATGTTATGTCCATTGGTTTTATTGTTGACCCAGAGCAAGCTGTAATTCTAAGAGGACCTCGACTGAGCGGTGTCATCAAACAATTCATAAATGAATGTATATGGCCGGAGTTAGATTATCTTATTATTGATCTTCCACCAGGAACAGGAGATATTCAACTCACATTAGTTCAGTCTATACCAGTAACAGGTTCTGTCGTGGTGACCACTCCACAACAGGTGGCAGTTGCAGATGCCATCAAAGCAAGCAATATGTTTCGATTAGAAAACATTAACATCCCTATTGTTGGTATAGTGGAAAATATGTCTTGGTTTACCCCAAAAGAACTTCCTGAAAATAAATATTTCATATTTGGTAAAGGTGGTGCAGATGGATTAGCTAAGAAGTACAAAACTGTTGTATTAGGTAAAGTACCACTGGTGCAGTCCATTCGAGAGTCAGGAGATAATGGTAGCCCAGCAATTCTTAATGAATCGGACGATATGGCCAAAGTTTTTTCAGGTATTGCAAAGAGTTTTGTTGAGCAAATAGCATTAAGACATGAGCTTTATGAGCCAACAAAAAGAGTCCAAATCAAGACATAAATGAATCGAAAAGAATTAATAAATAAAATCCAAGAAATTCATTCCATGTTGTGTGTGGGATTGGATACGGATATCAATAGAATTCCACAATTCTTAAAGGATAATTATGATGACCCAATTTTTGAATTCAATAAGAGAATAATTGAACACACTAAAGATAAATGTGTAGCGTACAAGTTTAATATTGCTTTTTATGAATCAATGGGGCCTAAAGGCTGGGTGTCTTTAGAACGCAGTTTAGCTATAATTCCCGATGATATTTTCACTATAGCAGATGCGAAGAGAGGCGATATAGGTAATACTTCTAAGTTGTATGCCCGGACATTTTTTGAAACCTATAATTTTGATTCAATTACCGTTTCTCCTTATATGGGAAGTGATTCTTTAGAACCTTTTTATGGATATGACGACAAATGGGTGATCATTCTGGGGTTAACTTCGAATAAAGGCAGTCAAGACTTTCAAATGCAAAAATTGCAAGATGGTCGTGAGGTCTATAAGAAGGTGATAGAAAGATGCGTAGATTTTGGAGACCAAACTAATACAATGTTCGTGGTTGGGGCGACTCAGGCTGATTATATCAAAGAGGTTAGATCGATTATCCCAGATCATTTTTTATTAATGCCGGGAATTGGTAAGCAAGGAGGAGATCTAAAGTCCTCACTTGAGTTTGGATTAAATGAGGATTATGGTTTGTTAATTAATTCTTCTCGAGGAATAATATATTCTGATAGCTCAGCTCAATTCGATAAAAGCGCAGGACTCTCTGCTCAAAAGTTAAATGATTCTATAAGAGATCATGTCAGCTTTTAATTTGAATAATTAAAGAATCTTCTACATTCGCACTGTCATTTAAAATAGAAATAGGTATGCTCAATATTGAGGAATTTAAAAATTACGTGGCTCAAGTGGAGTCGAGGTCTAATTACCATCGTCCTTTAGCTTTTGCTTTAGGGATAAGAAAGAAAAAGGGAGATAAAACTCTTGAGGTATTCTATCCTGTTGTTAATTATCAAGAGTCATACGGTACTGCCGCAGTCTTGCAGGATGTCTCTGGATTTAAAGGGGACCAAAATGGGTACTCGGTCCTATCTAAAGTAGAAATAAGTACAGCGATAGATAAGTTTCAGGCATTTCGAGATGATGGGAAAAAACATGCGAATATCGAAGTGCTCAACGCATTAATCGAAGCACATCAGGAAGTAAAGGCCTATTATACAGTTGATGTAATTGCCTATTTCTTATTTGATGGTTCTAAAGATGTTCAAGATGTTGAGGAGGGATACTTTAAAATACAATGCTTGAGTCAGTTAAAGGTAAAGCCACATGGCATCAATTGTTCTGGAATTTTCGGTAAAATGAACAATGTGGCCTGGACTAATAAAGGACCAATTCTCCCCGAGGATTTAGCCAATGAAAAGATTAAGAATTCATTTCAAGGTGAAGAGTTGGTCGTAAGTCACGTTGATAAGTTTCCTTATATGGTAAACTTCCATGTGCCAGAAGGAGTGCGTGTAGTTTCTGGTGCTAAAGTAAGATTAGGAGCACACCTCAGTCCAGGCACAACTGTTATGCCTGCTGGTTATGTTAATTTTAACGCTGGAACTCTCGGAAATGCCATGGTAGAGGGTAGGATTTCTGCGGGTGTCGTAGTAGGCGAAAGCTCTGATATCGGGGGAGGCGCTTCTATAATGGGTACTTTATCTGGTGGAAATAAGAATGTAATATCAATTGGACAAAAATGCCTACTTGGTGCTAATGCAGGTACAGGAATATCGTTAGGAGATGGGTGTACTGTTGCCGCAGGGGTTTATGTGACTGCTGCCTCAAAGATTTCGTTATACGATGCCGCTAAGCAACCTGTGAATTTGGATGGCGAAGTTGTCCCAGAAGGAGAAAATGTGGTAAAAGGAGCAGATCTTAATGGTAGATCATACCTTCTCTATATTTCTAACTCTCAGACAGGAAAGATTGAAGCAAGACCCAATACTAAACTTATCGAATTAAATGAAAGTCTACATGTGTAGGGGATTCATATTTTGATTTTCTCGACAGTATATTTACTAATATAAGTTTTGATTAATCCATTGGCTTCAGGATAGAAGAATTGGTGATTGATATAATCGTTCCATTGTTCTCGAGAATGGATGATTTCATTATGAGGTATATATCCTATACCATAAAATTTTCTTTCATGGATCATCACAAAAGATTTTTCTTTTGGTTCTCGTCCATTCAATAAAAGTACAAAGTCATCATCAAATTCATTTTTAGTGAGTTCCAAAATGTTTTCAATATGGTCTTTTGGGTTAGCGAAGAATGATTCACAATTTCCTTGACAATAGCACTGAAGTTCTCGTCCTCTTGAATGTGCTAACTTCCCACAAATCTCATTTTCAATAATGATATTTTGCAAGTAATTATCACCACTTATTTTGGATCCAAACAATTTGAATTTTTCGAATTTGAGATCGTTTTTCTTATTATGTTTTTGGATAAACAAACATGGTTTTTCGGGAGAAGCACTGGGATTATAATAAAGTGCGTACGGATAATTATTTCGTTTAAGGGATTTATTTAATTCAGGGGAGATTGTTTTGATTTCGTGAAGTTCGAGTAAAAGTGCAGTAAGTTCGTGTCCAGTTTCTTGGTAATGAATATGATGTACTTGATTGTGTATATTCAAAGACTTTCTACTCAGTTTTCTAAAGTGCTGAAATAATCTTTTTTTAATGTTTTTGGCTTTCCCCACATAAATTATGCGTTTATGAATATTACTTAGATAATAAACACCGGGAGTCTCTGGAGCATTGTGGATTTGTTCTATATCTAATCCGTCCGGCAATACAGTAGCATCTATTCCCTCATTGATGATTTGATCGATGTGATAATCATCAAGCTGATTTTGATATAGATCAGTGAAGATTTGATAAGTAGCCAAAGTATCACCATACGCCCTGTGCCTATTATCTACTTTTAGATTATAATGTTGGATTAGATTGTCCAAGCCATAACTACGTAAACCTGGCAAGTGCTTTCTTGTTAGTTTTACAGTGCAAAGTCTTTTCTTATTGTAAGGAAATCCCAAAGACTTAAATTCTTGTTTTATGAATCCGTAGTCAAATTTTACGTTGTGCGCCACAAAGATGCACCCCTCTGTTATTTCAACTATATCCTTGGCTATTTCGTAGAATTTAGGGGCTTCTTTAACCATTGCATCATCAATTCCAGTAATCCTTGTAATAGAATGCGGAATTGAGCGTTCTGGATGGACTAAACTTTGGTATTCGTCTAAGACTTTAATTCCATCAGTGACTATGATAGCTATTTCAATAATTTTATCTCTATTATAAAGTCCCCCAGTAGTTTCTATATCTATGATGGCATATTTCCTCAAATCATTAAGCTCTATATTATGCTAAATTATTACATATTAAGCTTTTTATTAATAATTGGTTGTGATCCTGCTTCTAAAATATCTGAAGCGCCCAATTCTTATGTGTCCAATGAAATGATTTTGCCTGGTGCTTATCAATTAGAAGAATATCTCCCAGAACTCATAAATAAACGAGTCGGTATTGTAGTAAATCATACAAGTACTATAGGTAATACACATTTGGTCGATACCTTGATGGCCAAGGGAGTTATAATCAGTTCGATATTTTCTCCAGAACATGGATTTAAAGGGGAGGGTGATGCGGGAGAGTCCATAAAAGATGGAAAATATAAGGGGCATATTCCTGTATACTCCCTATATGGAAAAACTAAAAAACCATCCAACCTGATGATGGCCGAGGTTGATATTCTATTATTCGATATTCAAGATGTAGGAGTAAGGTTTTATACCTACTTATCAACTTTACATTATGTTATGGAGGCGGCAGCTGAAAATAATAAACCTGTAATATTACTGGATCGACCTAACCCAAATATTTCCAGGGTAGATGGGCCTGTTTTAAAAAATGAATTTTCTTCATTTGTGGGACTTCATCCAGTACCTATTTTGTATGGTTTGACGATTGGTGAATATGGCCAAATGGTTAATGGTGAAGGATGGTTAGCAGGGGGGCTTACTTGCGATCTACGAGTAGTACGATGCGAAAACTATAGTAGAAGTTCATTGTATGAGCTACCTATTGCTCCATCACCTAATTTGCCAAATTCAAGATCTATATATCTCTATCCATCGCTTTGTTTATTTGAAGGTACTACTGTCAGCGTTGGGAGAGGCACTAATAGTCAGTTTCAGCTCTTTGGGCATCCCAAATTTAAAGGCTCAAAGTTTGCTTTCACCCCAAGAGAAAACAAAGGCGCAAAGTATCCGAAACATCAGAATACTATTTGCTACGGAATTGACCTATCAGAAGTGGATATAGATAGTTTACACTTTAATGCAGGCTTAAATCTTGAATATCTAATCAGTGCCTATGATAATTTGAACAGCCAAGAAGTTCAATTCTTTAATGAAAACAATTTTTTTGAGAAGTTGGCAGGAACTGATCTCTTGAGAAATCAAATCAAAAATAGGGTAGAAGCAGAGGAGATTAGAGCCTCATGGCAAGATGATTTAATTCAATTCAATGAAGTGCGAAGTCGATATATGATCTACGATTAATATTTAAAACTAAAGGCTTGAAAGGTATAGGGCAAAATCTATTTAATTTTATACCTAATTTGCAACTTTGCTTGTGTATAGGTATTGCCAAGGATTTCTGCACTTCCTGAACTTATACTTGTTCTTCCATCAGTATATCTCGTTTGAGAGATTCTAAATTCTCCACTTATCTTTCTGTTGAATTTGTATTTGCCCACCAGATAATATCTCCATCCAGAGCCACTAAAAAAGGGAACACTATATTCAAAACTAATGTCGTTTTCGTAGGCATAGATCCTTGAGTCGAAATCATCAATTGAAAAATAGCTCAATCTACCTCTTAAGGCAATCACTGATTCTAATGGACTATATATTACGTCTTGAAATAGGAGCCATCCATTGCTTTGTTCTTTTTCTTTTATGTAATGGCTATATTCTGTTCTCGTTCTTAATTTTATTGCTGTATTCAATTGATAGGTGTATTGTACTCTTAATCTATTTATGTTTTTATTTACTAAGTAATCTGATATAGATGGTTGGGATGAATTCTCTTCTTTAGATTCATATCTATATTGCGCATATAGGCTTGATTTTCTTTTTTTTCGAAATTCTATTCTCAAAGCGTATTCAATTCCATAGCTTGGACCATCCACTCTAAATTTTAGCCATGGATGATGCCATATATCTATATATGAGTTTATTTTCCAATTTTGAGTTGGACGATATTCTATGCCTGTATAAAACCCTTCTTCATTTTGAGTAAGTCGACTTTCAGAAAATGAATTTTCAGAGATAGAATAGAATGAAGGGCTAAAAGATCGATAATTCAGAGAAATATCTAATTGTCTATCTAAGCTACTCATCACGGTATGTGTATGTGATATCGAAGCATTACTGCTCAAAGCTAATTCTCCAAAAATGGTGAAGCTTTTATCATAGTGCTTGTAATCAATACTGAAGTTGGCAAATTGATTTCCTGAGAATCTGAATTTATTATATGCTTGATTCGACCTCAGAATTGGAATCTTGTATCTCGTAAATGAGCTATTAAAGGCCAGGCTACTGTGATCATTATCATAACTAATTCTTGTTGCTATAGTGGTTTCTTGATTACTATCTCGGTCATTTATTTCACTTTGAGTTCTGTGAAGCCCTGAATTTTGTAATGATGTAACGACTTTTTCGTCATTTTGATTGATGTCGAGGTTTGCATCTATAGGTTTATGCGATACGAAACCTATTATACCGATATTATCTTTTAGTTTTACTTGAGTTGCTATACCTCTCCACATAAGATTTTCGATGGTGCTAGTATAAGGTCGTATTGATCGACCTCCTATATTGGTGTTAATTGATGAGATACTTTTACCCAGATTAAAGCTATTACCGACGATTAATCCTTGTCCAAATCTTGCTGAAAAATCTCCTAAAATAATTGTCTCGATGCTTTGAGACACTTTCGTTTTCTGAATGTAGCCACTGGTATAGTCAAATCCCACATTAGAGTTATTGAAATTTTCTCCAGGATCTTTTTCTAAGGTAAACCCGTATTTCCATGATTCGGTGATATGGTTGTTGAGTCTTAAGAAAAAATAGTTTTTGTCACCTACGTAGGTGCTGCCGGTTCCTTTGTCTTTAAAACCTTGACGTGTTTCAATATCAGTTTTCCACTTTATCCAAACATTATTGTTACCTGTGCTTTCTACTTCATATGAAAATCTTTTGTCATTGAGATAGACAAATAGCGATAACAATTTTGCTTTTTCTAAGCTTAACCCTCTGATAGCTTGTATTTCGTGTATATCAACAAAGTCGCTATATGAATCTCTGTGACTTAATATGGCATCAATTTCTGCGTCATTAAAAATAAGTAACTCGGTAAGGTCTTGACGTGTCAAGCTATTTAGATGAATAGGATTTTCTATTCTTTTTTGCAGATTTAATTGTATTTCCCAAAATTCAAAATTGTTGTTTTCTTGATTTTCGATATAATCCTCTATCCATCTGTTCAATAGAGTTTCTATACTGTGATTCTGACTATAAAGTGGAGTTGTCGTAAAAAGAGATAAAAATGGGAAAGTCAGTAAAAAAGACGTAAAAAATCGGTAATTGAGCTTAAAAAGTGACGAATTGCTTAAAAAAAGTGAACTTTTTGCCAAAATATCAAGAAATGTCAATTTTAGGAATTGAATTAGACGTAACAAATATCAAAATTTAATTTATTGATTATCAATGATTTGTGAATAATGTTGGTTTTTGGTGATAACAATTGTAAATATTGATTAAAAAGTAATGACTGAGTGACTACCTATCTTAGATCTCAATTAAGTTATTATAGAAAAATAGAATATAGAATGGCTAAATTTAAATTAGAATATCTGTGGTTGGATGGTTCCGCACCAACTCAAGGTTTAAGGTCGAAAACTAAAATTTTAGATGAATCAAAGTTTTCTGGGAAATTAGAAGAATGTCCTATGTGGTCATTCGATGGATCTTCTACTAATCAAGCACCAGGAGGATCTTCAGATTGTCTATTAAAACCTGTTTTTATCTGTCCAGATCCTGATAGACGAAATGCATATTTGGTCATGACAGAAGTACTAAGCGCAGATGGCACACCACATCCGACTAATGCGAGAGCGACAATAAAAGATGATGATAATGATTTTTGGTTTGGTTTCGAGCAAGAGTATTTCTTAATTGACCCTGAAACAAATAAGCCTTTAGGATTTCCGGCGAATGGGTATCCAGCACCACAGGGGCCCTATTATTGTTCAGTTGGAGCAAACAATGCTCATGGTCGAGAAATAATTGAGGAACATCTTGACCTTTGTATTGATGCCGGGCTAAATGTTGAAGGTATAAATGCAGAAGTTGCCGCTGGTCAATGGGAATTTCAAATCTTTGCTAAAGGGGCTAAATTAGCCGGAGATAGAATTTGGGTAGCGAGATATTTATTAGAAAGAACGGCCGAGAAATATGGTATTGCGATTGATTACCATCCGAAACCATTGGGGAAAGATATGGACTGGAATGGATCAGGGATGCATGCTAACTTCTCCAATACAACTTTAAGAACTTGCGGAAGTAAAGAGACTTATGAAGAGATATGTGAGAAGTTCAAACCTAAAGCACGTATTAAGAATGCCATCGCGGCATATGGAGCATATAATGATCAAAGATTGACTGGTGAGCATGAGACTCAATCTATCAAGAAATTCTCTTTTGGAGTGTCAGATAGAGGAGCTTCTATCAGAATTCCTATTGCAACTGTTGAGAGTGGTTGGAAAGGCTGGTTAGAGGATAGAAGGCCAGCATCAAATGCAGATCCTTATAAAGTGGCTGCCAATATCATTGATACAGTTAAAGACTTATAGTTAAGTTAGTTAGTTTATCATAGCAAGTATTTTTTGGTGATGTTCTGTCAAGAGCATCACCAATTTTTTTATAGCTTAGATCGAGATCTTGCAGTTTTATAACTGTAAAATTCCGCAGATGTCGGGCTGAAGCATAAATGGGAAGAGATTGATCTAACTTTAGAAAAGATGAAATATATTATTCATAATCTTCAGGGTTGATCCTACTTCGGTAGAATAATACTATACCGATTATCATAATGACAATCTTGATCACAAAGCTCATTAAAGGAGAGAAATTCTCGTCAATAAGTGAGATGGGTTGAAGTCTCAGACCAATAGAGCCTAATATTAAACTCAATACTCCAAGGGCAAAGAGGACATATCCCAATAATGTAAAAGCGACTCTATTCATAATTATAGATACATTAAAAAAGCCCATAAAGTTTAATTCTTTACGGGCTTTTATTTTATTATATTTTCTTTTACAAATGAATTACTTCATCATAAGCTGCTGCTGCAGCTTCCATCATTGCTTCACTCATTGTTGGGTGTGGATGTACAGATTTAATCATTTCGTGTCCAGTTGTTTCAAGATTTCTCGCAACCACAACTTCCGCTATCATTTCTGTTACATTAGCCCCGATCAAATGTGCTCCTAACAATTCTCCATATTTCGCATCGAATATGATCTTTACGAACCCTTCAGATACTCCACCTGCTTTTGCTTTTCCGGATGCAGAAAAAGGAAATTTTCCTAACTTAATCTCATATCCTGCTTCCTTTGCTTGAGCCTCTGTCATTCCGACTGAGGCCACTTCGGGGCTACAATATGTACAAGAAGGTATATTGCTGTAGTTAAGTGGATGAGGATTCTGTCCTGCTATTTTTTCTACACATATGATTCCTTCAGCTGAAGCAACATGGGCTAAGGCCGCGCCAGCTACCACATCACCGATAGCATATACTCCAGGTACATTGGTTTGATAGAATTCATTGACTTTGATCAATCCTTTTTCCAATTCTATACCCAATGGTTCAAGACCTATTTCTTCTATATTAGGACTTACCCCAGTCGCAGATAACAATATGTCGCATGCTATTTCTTGGATAGAATCATCCTTGCGACTCTTAACCTTTACTATTAGTCCTTTTCCTTTTTTCTCAACAGATTCTACTGCACTGTTTGCCAGAATATTTATGCCCTTTTTCTTGAATATTTTACCCAATTCTTTAGACACATCTTTATCTTCTCTTGGCAATAATCCTTGCTCAAAAAATTCTACAATGGTCACTTCCGTTCCAATAGCATTGTAAAAATGTGCGAACTCTACACCAATTGCTCCAGCTCCCATCACAACCATAGATTTAGGTTGTTTTTTGAGTGTCATAGCCTCACGATATCCTATGACCTTTTCACCATCAATTGGTATATGCGGCAACGCTTTTGCTCTTCCTCCTGTTGCAATAATAATATTAGTTGCTTCGATGTCTTCTTTAGATCCATCTGTTTTAGTTACCTCTACCTTTTTACCTCTTTTCAATTTCCCATAACCTTCTATTACGGTTATTTTATTTTTCTTCATCAAGAAGTTAACTCCTTTGCTCATTCCATCTGCCACAGATCTACTCCTCCCGATTATTTTGTCAAAATCTGCTTTAGGACTTTTAACCGATATACCATAATCTTCGGCATGGTTTATATACTCAAATACTTGAGCAGATTTTAGGAGCGCCTTAGTAGGTATACATCCCCAATTTAAGCATACACCACCTAAATTTTCTTTTTCAACAATAGCAGTTTTCAGTCCTAATTGAGAAGCTCGTATGGCTGCCACATAGCCTCCTGGGCCACTTCCTATAACAACTAAGTCATATTTCATGCGAAAAGAGTTTATTAGATTTATTGATTAATGGATAAATCGGTAATAACCAATTTATTGTTTGTTCGACTGCAAATATACCAATTAGCGCAAAATAATGTTTTGCCAACAAAGCTGGTTTGGATAAATTTTAAACAAATGATTTTTTGGTGTTGTATTTGTATTAAGTTCACTTCGTAGAATTATTACTCATACAGATCGTACTGAAATAATGAAAATAGCTGTATTCCCAGGATCCTTTGATCCAATCACCAATGGTCATGTAGATATAGTAAAGAGAGCTTTACCATTATTTGATAAGATTATAATGGCTATAGGTGTCAATTCAGTTAAAAAAACGCTTTTTACCCTTGAAGAAAGACTTAACTGGTTAGAAAAAGTATTTGAGAATGATGATAAAGTTGAAGTTGGTCATTTTGAAGGATTAACTGTACATTATTGTGATCAGTTAGGAGCAAAATATCTCGTAAGAGGACTCAGGAACGGATCGGACTTTGATTATGAGAAGACTATATCTCAATTAAATAACATCGTTGGGGATGATATCGAAACAGTTTTTTTTATCAGCCGTCCAGAATTTTCACATATCAGCTCCACTATTGTCAGAGAAATAATCAAGGGACGCGGTGATGCATCACCTTTTATTCCTTCTGAAATTAAAATGGACTATTTGTAAACATCTATAGGTCATATTGATTTAGGTTTATTATATCTTGTGTTTTATTACACATTTTAATCTATAATTTAAGTCAAGTATGTCAAATTCTGTTTTCTCCATCCCAACAGTATCTAATGAGCCTATTTTATCTTATGCTCCAGGTTCTCCTGAAAAAGATGCAGTTATAGAAATGATCAAATCGCTGAAATCCAAGGAGATAGATGTTCCGATGATCATAAATGGAGAAGAAGTATATACTGATAAAAAGATAAGACTATGTGCTCCTCATGACTTGCAGCATACTTTGGGCTATTTTAATGAGGGAGATCAGACTCACGTAAAAGCGGCCATATCGGCTGCCCAAAATGCTAAAAGTGATTGGGAGAATATGCATTGGCAAGATAGAGCAGCAATTTTTTTAAAGGCTGCTGACCTAATATCGGGACCAAGAAGAGCTTACATGAGTGCGACGACTATGATGGCCCAATCTAAGAATGTATTTCAAGCTGAGATTGATGCGGTTTGTGAACTAGCAGATTTCCTAAGATACAATGTGAGCTATATGAAAGAGATATATGCTCAGCAACCTAATAGTTCCAAGGCTATTTGGAATACCTTAGAATATCGACCGTTAGAGGGTTTCGTTTTTGCTATTACTCCATTCAATTTTACTGCTATTGCGGGCAATCTTCCAGCCACTCCTGCCTTATTAGGTAATACTGTAGTATGGAAGCCGGCAGAATCTCAGATTTATTCTGCTATTGCAGTGATGAATATTTTTAAAGAAGCAGGATTGCCTGATGGAGTTATAAATCTGATCTATACTGATGGCCCTATGACTGGCGATATCATCTTTAATCATAAAGATTTTGCAGGGTTGCACTTTACAGGTAGCACGGGAGTGTTTAGGCATCTTTGGAAGACTATAGGAAATAATATTGAGAAGTACAGATCTTATCCACGTATAGTAGGAGAGACGGGCGGAAAAGATTTTGTAATGGTACATCACTCTGCTGATGCTAAGCAAGTAGCTACTGCATTATCGCGAGGAGCCTTTGAATTTCAAGGTCAGAAATGTTCTGCTGCATCCAGAGCATATATACCAAAATCTCTCTGGGCAGATGTTAAGAAATACCTTATAGCTGATGTTAAATCATTTAAAATGGGATCAGTGGAGGACTTCTCTAATTTTATAACTGCCGTGATAGATGAAAAAGCATTTGATAAAATCGCAGGTTATATTGATCGGATTAAATCGGATAGTGGCGCTGATATTTTAATAGGTGGAGGATATGATAAATCTAAAGGTTACTTCATAGAGCCAACAGTAGTGCAAGTCGATGATCCTATGTATCTCACTATGTGTGAAGAGATATTTGGACCTGTATTGTCTATCTATGTTTATGAAGATGATCAGTACAGCGAGATTTTAAAAGTAGTTGATTCTACCTCTGAATATGCTTTGACAGGTTCTATATTCGCAAGTGATCGAGCTGCAGTTGTAGAAGCAAGAAACGCTTTAAAGAATGCGGCAGGTAATTTTTACATTAATGACAAACCGACTGGCGCCGTAGTAGGGCAGCAACCGTTCGGAGGGGCAAGAGGTTCTGGGACTAATGACAAGGCTGGTAGCCTCCTGAATCTATATAGATGGATATCTCCACGCACCATTAAAGAAAACTTTACACCACCATCGGATTATAGATATCCGTTTTTGGGGTGAATGACTGAACTCGTAGAGTCGAGTACGAAAGTACTCGAAAGGAATGAACGGCGAAAGCCGATGGGCTGCACTGAACTCGTAAGAGTTGAATATGTGTAGTGATTAATTTATTATTTGTTAATTCACACTTAATAGGCAAGGTAATGAGGGTATTTGGTTATTCAGCTCTATTAAAAATTATCAAAATTTACGTGTATGAACTGTTATGTACAATGGATACATTGACCCTCAATTTCCACTTCTTTTCATTTTCGTCTTATTATAGTTTTTTAGAATGACAACAAGCTTTTACTTTGATCGAAGAAAGATTACCTATGACACACCAGATTAAAGATTTAGCAGACTACAAGGAAACCTATCGACAGAGCATGGAAGATCCCGAAAGTTTTTGGGCGGAACAGGCAGAAACCTTCACTTGGTATAAGAAATGGGATACTGTACTGAACTGGAATTTTGATGAACCCAAGGTGGAATGGTTTAAAGGGGCTCAACTCAATATCACAGTTAACTGTTTGGATCGTCACATCTCAACTAAAGGAGACGATACCGCTCTCCTTTGGGAAC
>JAHDDE010000052.1:0-16940 GCA_020629515.1 Saprospiraceae bacterium
GCATAAGAATTATTTCTTTCGGAAGCTATTTCCGAAAAGAATAGAAGAACTGGAGCAGGTGAATTAAGTCATTCTAAAATAGTAGTACCTAAGACAGTACAAATTGGATAACCCACTCTTCTATCTATAAATAAGTACTCTGTTACTTATCAAAATAGCAAGAAGATTGAGGAAGACCGATGATCAGATTATCCAGCTAATCGCTGAAGGAAGCCACCTTGCCTTCAAAGAACTCTATGAAAGATTCAAAGATAAAGTGTATAACACCAGCCTTAGCTATTGTCAATCTCCACAAGATGCTGAAGAGATAACTCAAGAAGTATTTACAAAGATATTCACCAAAGCACATCAATTTAAAGCGAGTTCATCCGTTTCTACATGGATTTATAGAATAACAATAAACACTTCAATTAACCATCTTAAGAGGAATCAAATTAAGCCTTTCATATCTTTTTATGACAAGGCCGACAAAACCATTGACTTTATACATCCTGGAGTACTTCTCGAGCGTCAAGAAGAATCTAAGTTGCTATTTTCACTTATTGATACTTTACCAGAATCTCAAAAGACCGCTTTTATATTAAGTTACATCGAACATCTACCTCGTAAGGAGGTAGCTGACATCATGAATACTTCGTTAAAATCTGTGGAGTCTTTACTTCAAAGAGCAAAGAAAAAACTGAGAGATAAGTTAAAAAACATGTACCCTAACCGAAGGAAATCTTAAAAAGAACTGTCTAAATATCAAATCTTGCTATGGATCATAATCAAAATAAATGGATAGATAAAGTTGAAAGTAGTCTCCTCGACATACAAAGGGCAAAAGCTCCTAACGGCCTATTCGAAAAGATAAATAGCAGACTCCAAAAAAGAGCCCCCCAACCGACGGTCATCAATATTACTCTATCCGTTGCCGCTGCAATGGCGATTTTATTTGTTAATGCCTTTGTACTAATCCAATTTAAGAAAGCACTGGATAGCCCATTGCCTGAAAGTGGACTTTCTATCTATGAAAACCAGAGCCTCATATCCAATTATAAAATTTACGAATGATGCATGAACTCAAGTTTTATAAATATTCTGCGATATTCTTACTGATTATCAATCTATTACTCTTAGCTTTCATCATTGTGGGTCGACCTGATCATCCTCGTCCTATTCACCAACAGAAGAGAGGCGCAAAAGAAAGATTGAATTTGGATAATAAACAGCATGAGCAATTTTTAGCGATCGCCAAGGCTCAAGAGACTCAAATGGCAGATTACGACAAACGACAAGTTCAACTTCTTCAGCAGTATTTTAAGCCTTTATATAGTATCACCGATACATCGAATAGTGACATCATACTCCAAGAGTTCTTTTCGATAGAAAAAGATAAAATTGTATCTATTCATGCTCACTTTCAGGAAGTTAAATCACTATTGAATAAAGATCAATATGATCGATTCAATCAATTTACCGAAGACATCATATCTCGATTATTAATTAAAAATGAAAAAAGATCGAAGAGGCCGAAGGATCTGAAAAAATAGCCTGTTTAACTATAAAAAAGGATTCCAACAGCTCTGTTGAGAAAAGGGCGACTATTTCACAACTATTAAGTGCTCAATGCTAAGATTTTTGGCCTAAATAGAGCCTCGCCTTTTTCTCAGGTAGATAATAAAAATATTAAGACATGAAGTATTTATCTTTAACGCTCCTCCTATGTTCCTTTATCTTTCACTCTTGCAGAGATACCGTAGTAAAAGGCAGCCGAGTAGAAAGCCTACCCTACTATGATGAAGCTACATTCACTCCCAAATGGTTAAATACAGATGACCTCATTTTAGATACGCTGCATTCGATTCCTTCATTTACGCTCATTAATCAAGATGGGGATACTATCACTGAAAGCACATTTGAGAATAAGATTTATGTGACGGATTTCTTTTTTACTATATGCCCTGGGATCTGTCCCAAAATGACAGCTAACATGGGTATCATCCAAGATGAATTTTTGTCGGATAGTGAAGTGTTGCTATTATCTCATTCGGTTACTCCTAATAGAGACTCCGTACCTGTTCTTAAGGAGTATGCCCTATCTAAAGGCATCCAATCCAATAAATGGCATCTTGCCACTGGAGATCAAGGAGAGATATATGAGCTAGGCAGAAAAGCATATTTTATAGAAGAGGATTTAGGGATGGAAAAGGATATGGATGAATTCCTTCATACAGAAAACTTCGTATTAATTGATAAAAACAAACATATCAGGGGCATTTATAATGGTCTAAATAAATCATCCATAAAACAACTTATAGCAGACATTAAGCTACTCAAAGCCAAAGGTTAATGATGAACTAAGTTGGTAAATTCCAAAGGCTTGCTTACTTTGTTTGACATATTAATAGAATATGCTCGATAGATCTCAAGCCATAGAAATATTAGAAAGTATGACCTCTGGGGCTTCTTTGCTTAGACATGCAAGGACAGTAGAACTCGTTATGCGAGGGTTGGCTCGACACTTTGGTGAAGATGAAGAACAATTTGGTATCACTGGATTGCTCCACGATGCCGACTACGAAAAATATCCTGATCAACATCCTCGCATCATCGTAGATCAATTGAATGAACTTGGGGAGGCGGAGATCGCTCATGCTATTGCAGGACATTATACGAAGTGGAATGTCCCCAGAAATACCATGCTCGACAAATGTATCATCGCTGCTGACGAAATAACGGGCTTCATAGTAGCCTCTGCCTTAATCAGACCAACCAAAATAGAAGGGCTCAAATCAAAATCAGTCTTAAAAAAATTTAAAACCGCAACCTTCGCCGCTTCTGTCGACCGAGAAGAATGTCGTAAGGGTGCTGAGCTCATAGGGATGGAGCTAAGAGAACTTATAGATTTTATTATCCCTATCCTCGAAGCACATAAAGAAGAACTGCAGCTCAATTAAAAAAAAAGCATCTACGGGATAGCCCATAGATGCCGAAATGATAACCATAGTCTGCTTTGAGAAAATTTAAAACTTCAAAATCAATTAATTGAAGCCAGTGTGTTTTGGTTATCTAGTTGGGTATTGTCAAGTGCAAAAGATAATCCGACTTCTTTAAGATGTATCGCTATCATATTGTTGATCTTTTCATGAGGTTTTACGATGTCTATATTGATCCGATCTGAAGAAACACCGATATATTGTAATGTCTCCAATACAGACATCAATCTTTCATAGGACTCTATCCTATTGGTCACTGTAATAACAACAGATTGCTGTAGATCGTCAAAATAGCGATAGGCTAAAGATTCAATTTTTTTGACATCATTAACCTTTAAGTTATTCTCTTCTTTTTGAAATTCTAACTCAAATACTTGTGGAGCGATGTATTGTTGTTCATCAAAGTAATGTATAACTTCTAATATTTTATTCGATTGATTAAGACTGACCCAAGCTAATCTACCATCTATCTCCACTTTTTCAAGCCTTACGGATTCGTCTAGTTCATGGGCAAAAAGATTAATGCTAAAAAGTACAGCCAAAGTGATAAATATTAAATTTTTCATGGTGTAGGTATTTGCTATTTATGTAAAAAGAAATATGATATAAGTATAAAGTAAATATGATATGTGCCTTATATGAGGTATTCCCTAAATTTGATGAGGGAATACCCTACTATCTGTTCATTCTTTTAACAATCAAGATGAATTCTGGTAAAAATTAAGGTTCAAAGAGCCTTTCCAATGCATCATCTTAATACTATTCTGATAGTATACAACCCCAACTATATCATTACCTATCTAAGACATTCCTATAAATTTGAATAGACCTAAGCTCTATTTTAAGAAGTATTCTTTTTTCTGCCGCCCTAATTTAGATATCAGCATGTACTAAACTTATGATACCAAGCCATTTCATGTTCACACAAAGAGACTATAATCGTTAGACAGTACATTCAGCATACGCCCTATATGCTGCAAAATGATAAATTTCCATTCTGTATGGTTCAATTTCATCAATTCAACTTATTTTAACAGGAATTAGAATTTGGATTAAAAGCTTCATTTTATGGGTAATAAATTATTCCTGTGTGTATATAGTGTATTAATACTTCTTATAAGCTGCAAATTAGACGTAAAACCCACGTCCGATTTAGAAACCACTGAGAAAGAGGAATGGATTATACTTTTTGATGGAACCTCTACAAAAGGATGGAGAGCTTATAATTCTGATACTTTACCTCCCCAGTGGATCATTAAGGATGGAGCGTTGACTTTTGATACGGAGAGGAAATCCGAAAACGACTTTACAGGTGGCAAAGACATCATTTATGGCGCTGAAGAATTTGAAAACTTCGAACTTTATATCGAATGGAAAATACCTCCAGGTGGAAATAGTGGTATTTTTTATCACTTAAAAGAAGGTTATGGGAGTCCTCCGGAAGTAGCCCCAGAATATCAATTAATAGATGATGAGAACTACGAAAACATGCATGACCTTACGGCCTACAATACAAGCTTGGGCTATACAAATCATCCAGAAAAACTGCAACCTCTGCAACAAACTGCTGCAGATTATGCGATGTATCCTGCAGATCCCAATAAAAAGTTACTGCATCCTGCTGGTCAATGGAACTCTACCAAAATTGTCTTCACACCTGAAAAGGTAGAACACTGGTTGAATGATGAAATGGTATTGTCCTTTGTCCCTTGGACGGATGAGTGGCATGCAAAAAAGAATGATGGAAAATGGAAACTTGCTAAAGACTATGGAAAATTCAAAACAGGATATATAGGACTTCAGGACCATGATAGTCCTCTGTGGTTTAGGAATATTAAAATCAGACGATTATGAAAATAAAGACTCATATAAAACGAAGACAGTTCCTTAAAGGCGCTGCGGCCATAACTTCGGTTGCTTTTCTCCCTGCATGCTCATCTTCCAAGCCTTCAACTGTCAGCAGGCTGAGAACTGCTCATATTGGTGTTGGCAACATGGGTTTAGAAGACTTAAAGGCTATAGCTTCGCATGAATTAGTCGATGTTACTGCACTTTGTGACGTGGATCAGAACGCTCTAAATGCTGCTAAACAACTTTTCCCTAAAGCTCAATTATTTAAAGACTATCGAGAAATGTTCAAATCAACGAGCGATACGATTGATGCGGTAATTGTCTCAACGCCTGATCACACACATGCACCAGCATCGCTAATGGCTATGGAAATGGACAAACCTGTCTACTGTCAAAAGCCACTCACTCATCATGTATCCGAAGCGCGAGCTATGAGAAAAATGGCGAAAGAAAAAAATCTTATTACTCAAATGGGTATTCAGGTTCACTCCTTTTATGATTATAAATTAGCTACGCTTTTAATCCAAGCGGGTATAATTGGCAAAGTCAGTACAGTAAGAGCTTGGTCTCCAAAAAACTGGGGCTATGATGGACCGATCCCTGAAGGCAGTGACCCTATCCCAGAAACATTGGATTGGAATCTTTGGTTAGGAACTTCAGCTGAGCGGCCATACAAAGATGGAGTATATCATCCGGGGAATTGGAGAAAGCTTATAGACTATGGTTGTGGCACACTGGGAGATATGGGTGTACATATATTTGATACTCCATATAATGCTCTTCAACTGGATGTACCAAGGACTATTACTAATCAATGTAGACAGCCCAATGGATATGGTTTTCCAGAACACAACATAGTTACTTATGAATTTCCAGGAACTAAGTATACTACAGATTCTTTAACATGGATTTGGTCTGATGGCGAAGGGGCCCCTGTCGGACATCCAGATCTGAACTTACCCAATGATGATAAGTTACCTGAACAAGGAGCTATGTTTATGGGTGAAAATGGTAAGAAGCTTTTACTTCCTCATTTCATGGAATTGCCACGATTAATTGTAGAGGGGGAATATGAGGATTTAGATTTGTCATTAATAGATGAATCTCTTTTAGATGAACCCGTAAGAGACTATGCAGAAGAAAGTAAAAAGCACTATCATCAATTTGTAGATGCTTGTTTAGGAAAAAGCGAATGTACTGCTCCATTTTCATACGCAGCCCGATTGACAGAGACTATATTATTAGGGGTTATCGCAGGGAGATTTCCGGGACAGACACTGCATTGGGATAACGAAAGTGCACAGTTCTCTGAGGAGGAGGCCAACCAGTATTTAACTTCTGAATATCGTGAATTTTAATAGAGCATAGATCAGCATCATTATTCATTTGTTCAATTTTAATTGTTAACAAAATCTATCAAAATCGAGTATTATCTATACTATTGAATCATAGAAAGAATAAAGATGTCAGATAGAATAAAAATAAGCGTCAAGGATCATATAGCGGATGTACAATTAGCTCGTCCCGAAAAGATGAATGCTTTGGATGAATCCATGTTCTTAGGAATAATCGAGACGGCAAAACAAATTAAACAAGATGCTTCTATTCGAGTAGTAGTTCTGTCTGGGTTGGGCAAAGCATTTTGTGCAGGACTGGATCTCTCCAACTTTTCACCAGATGGAGTAGGTGGTGGTGGAAATGATATTATAACAAGAACTTATGGTATAGCCAACAAATGGCAACAAGCGGCCTGGGCATGGCGGGACTTACCCGTCCCAGTCATCGCTGCAGTCCATGGAGTGTCATTTGGAGGAGGCTTGCAAATTATGTTGGGAGCTGATATAAAATACATAAAAGCTGATACTAAATTGGCCATTATGGAAATGAAATGGGGAATCATCCCTGATATGGCTGGGACCCAATTGATGAGGCATAGTGTAAGGGATGATATCATCAGAGAATTGACATATACCAACAGAATTTTTTCTGGAAAACAAGCAGTGGAGTATGGTTTCGCAACACATGTTTCTGATGATCCTTATAATGATGCGCACAGATTAGCCGCCGAAATAGCGCTTAAAAATCCCGATGCGATCGTAAATGCGAAAAAGTTACTGAATGAATCTCCATATTTAAGTGCTGAGGATGGTTTAATGTTAGAATCCAAATTGCAAGAGGAGGTCATTGGAAAGAAGAATCAATTTGAAGCGGTATTCTCAAGTATGCAAAAGAGAGCACCAAAATTCGACGATTATAGATAATTAATACATGAGATGCGCTGGTGGGTACTGTTTGCACTTTTAATTCTGAAAAGTTGCAATTATTACGAGGATAAGGATCATCGCAGAGAAATATACTTAATTATTTCCCCAGAAGAGTACAAAGATAAACTGCATGGGTTTTGGCTGGCGCAATGCATAGGAAACTGGACTGGTCTTATCACCGAAATGGATAAAATTGGAAATATCGGAGATATCAAAACTGGTGATTTTTACACACGAAATGACTGGAAAGGTAAGGATCAACCCAATATATGGACTGCTGATAAATCAAGCCAACTTGACCGCACGATAGACTATGTGCTGGCTCCAGTAGATAGCATATGGGGAGCAGACGATGACACAGATATCGAGTACATGTATCAATACCTGCTCAATCAACACAATACATCTTTTCTTACTCCTGAACAAATTAGAAATGGATGGCTCAAACACATACATAAAGAAGAAGAAAATTTTCTTTGGGTATCTAATCAAAAAGCATTCGATCTGATGGAAGAAGGTTTGTTGCCACCAGAAACTGGGCTTCCAGCAAATAACGAGCATTATGAAATGATAGATGCTCAACTAACTACTGAAATATTTGGCTTATTTGCACCAGGAAATCCCCAGTTAGCTCTTGATATGGCAGAACTTCCAATAAGGACTACAGCATATGGACCATCTGAAGAAATTGCTAAATTTTATGTAATTCTTTATTCTTTGGCTGCTAATATCCAGAAAAGAGATGATTCTCAGATAAAGGCATCATTGATAGAAAATGCACAATATGCCCGAACGCATTTGACCGATAGCCTGTATCCTGCTAAAATGTATGACTTCGTCAAGGAATTATATGATCAGAGATATACTTGGGAACAAACCAGAGATAGTATATACTACCGATATCAAGTATTAACTACAGACGGTTATGATATCACTAAACAGCAACTATACTGCAATGGATGTTTTGCAGCTGGGATAAACTTTGCATCTAGTCTTGTTAGCTATTTTTATGGAGAAGGTGATCTTAAAAAGACAATTAAAATTGGAACATTAGCTGGATGGGATTCCGACAACCCTACAGCCACTTGGTCAGGAATGTTGGGATTTATTTATGGGAAGAAAAAAGTAGAAGAAATCTTTGGGCGCGACCTTTCTTCACGCTATAACATACATAGAACAAGAACAAATTTTGACAATAGTGGCATCGATAATTTCTATCATATGGCGGATGTGGGAGTAAGAATCACCCAAAGAACCATTACCGCTCATGCTCAAGCTAAGATATCTCAGAGTGGATTTTGGCACATCCCAGTGAATCTATAAATTAATTCCACCAGACTGCATATCCTCTTTTCTTTAGACTTTCAGCCAATACTCTTTCCATATCCGTTGCTTTCAGTTTTGTCATAGGATTAAGTGGAGAATATAAACTGGGTCTTAGGTATAGACCATATTTCTCTACTACAGGCGAGGATATTTTATACCCTTTTTTATTTCTATACCCCGACTTATGTTTTTCAAAGCGTACTTTCGGGTGATGTGAAGTCATCCCTACATATAGACATGGAAGTATTCCATTATAATGAGGGTTTTCTTTTCTGAATCTCCAATGATCCGTCCAGATCTGCTTACTTAGTTCAATGACATAAACATTGTGTGATTGATTTCTATTGGCGGACAATTTGCTTTTGCTCATAATACACACGTATGGTGTATATACTGAGCAAAAACAAAGCCAACTAACGTTATTTTACGGAGTGGATCTCTCATAGGAGAACCCTCCATCTTTCCCTGTAGACCATGAGGTGAATTGGACGTCAACATATATATTGTCCTCTACCAAAAAAAGAACTAAATCTTTGCCGACGACTGCTTTAGGATCTTCGACAGCGGATCTAAAATTCGCAAAAGTCAACGACTGCAAATCACTGGTAGTTCCAATAGCCCATTGCGTTCCTGCTGGACTCGCATTTTTATCAAAAGAATTCTCTACAGCAATATTGTAAATCTGCCCACCCTCATTACCTCGAGTTATCCACACTTTGTCAGTCAATCTGTCCTGATTACTTTGATCTGTCGGATCGCCTCCATCGTCTTTCACAAATTGAGTTTTACTTCCCGTCCAAATTGTTCCTTCTGTTGTCATAGGATCTCCCCCCCCAGGATTACCGCCTGTTCCGGGATCGACGACTTCATCATCTGAACATGACAAAATCAGCATAGAAAGAGCGATTAGATAAAATCCTTGAATCAATAATTTCATATTCTATTTTTTTGATGATCATATAACGATACAAATGATTAAAAGTTGATGTCGTATTCTAAATTGTGCGATCAATTATTTTTTTAATCATACTCATTAAATAAATGGTATTTATTGAACTTACTATAAAGCATTGTAGTTGAATTATTAAGAAGGTAAGAGTTAAGTGTTTCATTTTTCAGACTAATAAACGAATCCACCTATCTATTTAGGTTTAAAAATTTGTCTCTGTTAAGAATGCTCAAATAATTAAATACCTTTGTGCCACTTTCGAGGTTTAATCTTGTCATAATTAGTATACTGCTGTTTTTCAAAGGTTTTTCTTCAATGGTGTTTTTTTTTAACCTAACAGCTTATATGGCAAGATCACAACAAACATTCAACAAAAAAGAAAGAGAAAAAAAGAAAAGAAAAAGAAAACAAGAGAAGAGAGAACGTAGAGAAGAACGTAAATTAGAAAAAGCGGAAAGTGGAAAAAAATCATTTGAAGACATGTTAGCTTATGTCGATGAGAATGGCAATCTGACAGATACACCACCTGACCCGCTAAAGAAGAAGGTAATAAAAGTAGAAGATATCCAACTCGGTGTTCCTCAAGTAACACATGAACAAATGGATAGTAAAAGAAATGGAACAGTCAAGTTTTTTAATTCTGAAAAAGGTTTTGGTTTCATCACGGATGATCAAACTAAGGATAGCATATTCGTACATATCAACAATGTCTCTGGAGAACTGAAGGAGAACCAAAAGGTAACTTTTGAAACAGAAAAAGGACCGAAAGGACCTGTCGCTGTTAATGTTGAAATCTTGTAATATCTCCTTGAAGAATTGAAATAAATTAACCTGCCCAAGGGCAAAAAATAAATGAATGGGTTTTGATAAAATGGGTCTAACAGAGCCCATTCTAAAGGCGTTGATAGATAAAAACTATGAAAAGCCTACAGACATACAGCATTCTGCCATACCTCATATTCTCAAAAGAAAAGATGTCTTAGGATGTGCTCAAACAGGTACGGGTAAGACGGCAGCTTTTGCTATCCCAATTATTCAGTTAATTGCAGAGAGAGAAAAAAGAGGCACTAAACCAGTGCGATTAAGATCCTTGATAGTCACACCAACGAGAGAATTGGCTATACAAATAGGCGAAAACATAAGAGAGTATAGTAAATACACCCATATTAAGCATGCTGTGATCTTTGGTGGGGTAAAACAAAATGCACAGGTTGATAGATTGAAAGGTGGGGTGCATATACTTGTGGCTACCCCTGGGAGATTACTGGACTTAATTAGTCAAGGTTATATTAGTCTCAATGATATAAAAATATTCGTTCTTGATGAAGCCGATAGAATGTTAGATATGGGATTCATCCATGACATTAAAAAATTACTCAACCTTCTTCCTAAAAAGAAACAATCACTGTTCTTCTCTGCAACAATGCCAAAAAATATAGTCGCACTATCACAACAGATATTAAACAATCCTGTGAAGGTAGAGGTAGCAGCAGTCTCATCAGCGGCAGAGACTATTCAACAATATCTTTATTACACTAATCGCACTTCCAAAAAGAACTTGTTAAACCATATTCTTAAAGACAGAGAATTAAATCAAGTTTTGGTTTTTTCAAGAACTAAACACGGAGCAGATAGAATTGCCAGAGGATTGAAAAAAGAACAAATTAGGGCTCAAGCGATACATGGTGACAAATCCCAAAATCAAAGGCAAAAAGCACTTAAAGACTTTAAAGAAAATAAGATTCGTGTACTTGTAGCCACAGATATTGCCGCTCGAGGAATTGATATTGATAAGTTGAAATATGTCATAAATTATGATGTTCCAAATGTAGCTGAGACCTATGTACATAGAATCGGGAGATCAGGAAGAGCTGGTGATGAAGGCATCGCTTTATCCATATGTGAACCAGAAGAGAATGAATACGTCAAAAGCATCGAAAAACTTATAAAAAAGAAAATCGAGGTTATCGATAACCATCCATATCCCCAAACAGATAAACCAATGACAGAAGCTGAAAAGAAAGAATGGAACAAAGAAAAGCAGAGACGAAAACAAGAATTTTTCGCTAATAGAAAAAAGAATAGAAGACGATAGAAAAAGACTGCATTTGTCATGCAGCCTTTTCTCATGAATTTTACAAAATCTCCTATCTCAGCATCACAGACTATACAATATTTTTAAAAACATGTAACCAATTTTTAAAATCTACTGAGTAGGAGAAGATTTAAGGGATATTTTTTTAATCACCTAAAGCGTTATACATTTCAATTAAAATGTCTTTGGATGATTTGATAGTTTTAGAATTAGGTAGAATTTGTTTCCCCTTTTTTCCGTCCTTAGACGTGACTTGGTGCATCTCTTGCATGGTTGATAGTAATTTTTTCGTTATAAAGAGCTCTAACCCTTGGTGCAATTGGTTCAAAGCTGTTGGTCTTAAAAGGACACATCATTCCAATTTATCCACCACTTTGCATCATGGGAAGTATATGAATTGTATTGATCTGTATACTCTTCGTAATAACGTATATAAAATTGATGTTAGAAAACTAATTGCAGCATTGCGATCATAGAGATAAAAACATAAACGTTAAACAATAATCATTTATCATTTAGTTGACTTCTGATACGTTGATACATATCTCCATCAATGGGGTAAAACATAATCGGTATCAAAGACAATAAATAGGTAAATAATAAAAACGGTCCGCCAATAAGTCCTAAACCATCTATCGCCTCAGCAGAAACCCCAATTACGCCAATTTGCTTAGGAAACGAAATAACACTTAACAATAAGCCAGCAATGAAAGTACCAAGTCCAGTTGAACATTTATAAGCAAATGACATGACCGAAAAGAACATTCCTTCTTGACGGTAACCACTATACAATTCATATTGATCCACCACTTCCGCCATCATCGAAGACCCCATACTAAGGGCTATCCACAAAAAAACATAACCTAAAGTTATCGTTAGTATATAAGACGGCAATATCAGTGCGCTCCCATTTTCAGGAAATAAGCCAGCTATACGTAATAAGTAAGGTAAAGAGAAAGACATACTGAATAAAACGGTACTAACGATAGTTGCTCCTTTTTTATCAAGAATTCTGCCCATAATAGGAGCTAAAATCAAGGCGATGACACCTCCAACAGCTGAACCAATTGGGAGAAATGCCATTTCATTCTCCGATAATTCGAAGTAATAGGTAGCAAAATATGTTGTCATGATCACTCCGACGCCAATAGCAACATATACCAGCATCATATATCCCACCAATGATCTAAAAGATACCATTTTAATTGCATGCTTTAGGCCGCTTAAAAGACCCGATATGTTTAAACGTTCCTGTAAGTTTGCCTTAGGCAAAGAAGGTATAACGTGTTTGGTGCCAAATACAGAGATAAAAATAAAAATAGACATCAGCAGTCCGCAAAACATAGCGAATCGAGGGTATGCCTCCACATTGAATAAGCCATTTACATATTCTGTAGTTGGGATAAAGAATTGTGTAAAACCGATGATCATAACAATTGGGGATACTAATGAAGCAAACATAATTCTATAGCTGGTGACTACTGTGCGCTCGTTATAATCATCCGTAAGCTCTGCACCTAATGAAATATGAGGAATGATAAAAAAAGTAAGAGCTACTCTTACCAAAATATTAAATACAGTTAACCATAAAAAAAGTCCTAATTGTCCGATATCATTGGGAGGCATGAATAAGAAATAAGTAAATAGACCTAAAGGAATAGCTGACCAAATCATAAATGGATGTCGCCTTCCCCATCTTTTTGATTTATGCTTATCGGACCAAAAGCCCACCAAAGGATCAGAAATTGCGTCAAATAATAATGCAATCAAAGAAGCAGTACCTGCTAATGCAGCATCCAATCCGAGGACTTGGCTAAAATAAAAAAACAGAAATATCTGAAATAAGCCATCCTTGATACCCCTGGCAGAAAAACCGATCCCATATAGCAACTTAGTCCCTTTAGTCAACATGATACATTAATTTGCCTCTTAGGATACTAATTAATATTGGGAATTAGTGTGAATAATAGATATAAAGGGAGTTGTCAAAAAGAAATTCTCAAGATTTTCAGCATAAGAATATTGAATCAAAATGTTAGAAATTGCCAATAAGTACTCTCAAATAGCCGCTTGAGAACTTTACATTTATAGCCAATGAGAATGCTTAAAATCTTGTCAGTGATAATCATCCTAAGTTCTGGATTCGTGATCTGGGGTGTCTATTATGTACTGAGTAGTATACAGGCTGAAACTATTGATGAGCTTCCTCCACATCGGATTACTGCAGAACGCATCAGCCATGAACCTATAATTACAACTAATGATTTTGAGGCGCTTAGAAAAGAAGTAAATTCCATAGGTTATTCAAATATCAATGGCCCCTCCCTAATAAGAACACCTAAGTGGTTGGATAATCCTTTAGGTCAGTATTATTTGTACTTTGCTCATCATAAGGGTGAATACATAAGAATGGCATATGCAGACTCATTATTAGGTCCATGGCATCTTTATGATAAAGAAATTTTACCTATTGAGGAGTCTGGTTTCGCCACACATGCTTCTGCAACTAATACTATCAATACTTTAAGAAAGCACAATAGTCTTTCTGAAAACATAGCACTTTACGACATAGGGTCAAAGTATCAAAAAGCTTATGAAGAGCGGGCTAAAAAATCACCAAAAACTACTTCTCCCACTACTCCTCATGTCGCCAGTCCAGATGTTGTAGTCGACCATAAAAATCAGAAAATAAGAATGTATTACCATGGAGTCGTGGAAGGATCCCTACAAAAATCTAAAGTAGCCCTATCTGAAGATGGGCTTTCTTTTAAACCTGAACCCAATTTCATTGGTCTTCCTTATCTCAGAATGTTCAATTATAAAAATAAATACTATGGGCTAGCTATGCCAGGGTTCTTATATAAATCAATCGATGGATTAAAGGATTTTCAGGTCAGAAAAAGATGGCTTTTCCCAACAAATCATAGACATCATGCTCTTTATCGCAGAGGTGACTACCTTTATATTTTTTATACTAATGTGGGAGACGCGCCTGAAAGTATCAAGTATACGGCAGTAGACTTAAGTTCTGAGGATTGGAACGATTGGAGGACTACGCAATCTTTGCAGCTAATGACACCAAAACTAAAGTGGGAAGGTGTAGAATTGCCTATTACACCATCAATCAGAGGAGAAGTTGGACAATTGGTCAGGCAATTAAGAGATCCCGCATTTTTTGAGGACGATGATGGTCGACAATATCTTTTATATACAGGTGGCGGAGAACAAGCCATAGGTATTGCTCAAATTAATGTAACTGAAATATGATTTTACTGATAAGTCTTATTCTACTATTTAGTGTAGTCTATTTTCTGGGATTTTTGCACTCAGGATACATGATATCTCCTGAGGATGAAATAGCAATTAATAAAGTTTTATCCTCACCTACTCCAAAATTCAATTTAGGAGTACCCAATGTAGCCACAAGTCCGGATGGTACTAAAATATACTATGAATCAATCGGAGAGCCTAAGTCAACAAAAGGTAACATTCTATTAATCAATGGCTTGGGATTATCCTTACTGGACTGGCCTCCCTATTTCTTATCTCCACTCATTAATGCTGGTTATCATGTTATCCGAATGGACAACAGAGACGTTGGTTTGTCTGATTGGATCACAGATTGGGGTAAAGGCAGATACTATAATTTAGAGCATATGTCACAAGACGCATTGAGCGTAATGGATCAGTTAGGGATCCAATCATTCCATCTGGTAGGATTATCTATGGGTGGTATGATATCACAACATATCGCTATAAACTATCCAAAAAGAGTCTTAAGCCTATGTTCAATAATGTCCTCTGGTCACTTTTATGATCCCGAATTGACCAACTTAAGTCCATCATTCAAAAAAGAAATATTAAGGATACTAATTAGGTACAATACTATTAAATCCAAAAAAAATACGTTAAAATCTCAGCTATGTATTCAGCATTTACTGAAAGGGAAAGGATCTTATGTCATTGACAATGAATTTGTGTTCGCCAGAAGTAAATATGAAATCGAAAACAGGAAAGGATTTAATCCGAAAGCGTCACGCCAACAAGGAGTGGCTATAGCCAAAAGTGGGTCGCGCTACAAAGGTTTAAAAGAATTATCTATACCATGTTTGGTCATACATGGCAATGACGATCCACTTATCTATGTGGATCATGCTCATAAGTATGCTGGGATGATCCCTGAAGCCTCTTTGATGATCATTGATGGAATGGGTCATGACTTGCCTGAACGATATACACAGTCAATCACAGAAGCTATATTAAACAACATCAATAAAACAAAATGATTAATCCCCATTTTACAGAAGAACACAATTTATTCAGACAGACCTTTAGAGATTTTCTCGAAAAAGAGGTTCGACCAAATATCAATCAGTGGGAAAAGGATGGTCAGTTGCCTAGAGAAATCTATAAGAAATTTGGCACTATGGGATTCTTTGGCATGACCCTACCTGAGGCATATGGAGGTATGGATGGAGATATATGGTATAATGTGATATTTGATGAGGAAATTGCTCGTATGAACTCTGGAGGCTTTGGAGCGTCTATCGGAGCGCACCCCCTGTTAGCTCTAACCCATATTAATGCAGAAGGAAATGAAGAGCAAAAACAAAAGTATCTTGTCCCGGGTATATTAGGAGAACTAGTAGGATGCCTTGCCATCACAGAACCTGGAGGAGGATCTGATGTCCAAGCTATTAGGACAACTGCTGTCAAAGAAGGTGATTATTACCTATTGAATGGGTCAAAGACCTTTATCACCAATGGTGTATTGAGTGACTTCCTAATTATAGTAGCCACAACCAATCCCGAACTAAAGGCAAAAGGACTCAGTCTTTTCATTGTAGATAGGAATAGTACTGGCCTATCCGCTACTCACTTAGACAAATTAGGCTGGAGAGCCTCAGACACAGGAGAAATAGCCTTAGATAATGTTAGGGTTCCTGCAGAAAACCTTTTAGGTCTAAAAAATCAAGGCTTCTTTTATATCATGCAACATTTTGTATCCGAGAGATTATCCCTTGCCAATGGAGGAGTTGCCGCATCAGCATATGCTATTGAAGTTACCCTGAAATACATGAATGAAAGAGAAGCATTCGGAAAAAAGATTAACAAGTATCAAGTCCTTCGTCATAAAATTGCCCAAATGGCCGCTGAAATCGAAATGAATAGAGCATTTGTCTATGATCTATATAGAAAGTATCAAGCGGGAGAATATATCGTAAAAGAAGCCTCAATGGCCAAGCTGTTAGGTACTCAATTAGCAGACAAGGTGGTGCATCAGTGTCTTCAGATGTTTGGAGGATATGGCTTTATGGAAGATTATCCTCTAGCCAGGATGTACAGAGACACCAGACTTGGACAGATAGGTGGAGGGACATCTGAAATCATGTGTGAGATTATATCTAAAATGATGATCGAAGGGCAAGAGTATAAAACGCCTAAAGCAGGATAAGATGTGCGTAACTTTCTGCATT
>JAHDDE010000052.1:17040-24439 GCA_020629515.1 Saprospiraceae bacterium
GAATTTCATTCTTATCATATAATTAAGTCAAGAAGATTTAAAGAACTTTGGGGAACTTCCAAGAAGTTTCATAATTTGTCTAAGTCGTCCATTAAAAAGCAAACTAACATAAATCTTAATGTCACTAATTGTTGTTTTAATAGGTATAATAGCCTTAATCATACTCATTGGATATTTTAAGCTGAATACATTTTTATCTTTTGTGCTTGTATCTATTGGGATTGGATTGGGTGTAGGCATGTCTATTAGTGATATTTCTTCAGCATTGCAAAAAGGTATTGGGGGTACCTTAGGATTTCTGGTTATCATCTTAGGTTGTGGTGCGATGCTCGGCAAGCTGGTGGCAGATAGTGGTGCTGCTCAAAGAATAGCAGATACCTTGATCGATATATTTCCTAAAAAGTATATCCTATGGGCACTTGTTTTAACAGGATTTTTGGTTGGAATTCCAATGTTTTATTCTGTTGGGTTTGTGATTTTGGTGCCGCTGATTTTTACAATCGGTGCGGCGACAAGACTCCCTCTAATATATATAGGACTCCCGATGCTCTCAGCACTTTCTGTTACTCATGGGTATCTTCCTCCTCATCCCGCTCCTACTGCATTAATTGGACAATATGGTGCCGATATGGGAACCACACTTCTTTATGGTCTTATTGTAGCAGTACCTGCTATAATATTAGGAGGACCTGTATTTGCTATGACATTGAAGAAATATGTTTCTCGCCCCCTTCCAGAATTTATGAATCCTAAAGTTCTCAGCGATGCTGAAATGCCTGGTATAGGAATAAGTGTTTTTACAGCATTATTACCAGTTGTTCTTTTAGCTTCGAGTGCAATTCTTAAGCTCTTCGTTTCTGAAACTTCTGCTTTATCACCATTTATATCATTTTTTGGAGATCCGGTGATCGCCATGATCATTTCTATAGTAATAGCCATTTTTACGCTGGGTATAATGCAAGGCAGGACCATGAAAGAGGTGGCACAATCATTTGATCTTGCCATTAAAGGAATAGCGATGATCCTATTAATCATAGCCGGCGCTGGAGCACTAAAAGCAATATTAGTAGAAAGCCAGGTTAGTGATTATATAGGTAATCAATTAGCCAACATGGATATATCTCCACTTATATTATCATGGGGAATCGCTGCCATTATAAGGGTATGTGTAGGTTCTGCTACGGTTTCAGGTCTGACAAGTGCAGGGATAGTTGCACCCTTGATACCTTTGACTGGTGCGGATCCAAATCTTATGGTCTTAGCTACTGGGGCCGGAAGCCTCATGTTTTCACATGTAAATGACAGCGGTTTTTGGTTATTCAAAGAATTCTTTAATATGTCGGTTTCTGACACGCTAAAGACATGGTCAGTAATGGAAACTATCGTATCATTAGCCGGATTAGTAGGGGTTTTAATTTTAAATATTATTATCAACTAAATCTATAAAGGCATGACTGCAGAAGATAAGTTTGCATCATTAAATTTGATTCTTCCTGATCCCCCTAAACCTCTGGGAGTATACAAGCCATTTCTTCAGATAGGCAATATGGTGTATGTATCAGGACATGGCACTTTAAGGGCTGATGGTACTCTCATTAGAGGATGTGTAGGAAAAGATCTTGATTTAGATCAGGCTAAATTAGCTGCGAGACAGGTAGGTTTAGCTATTATCGCCACTTTAAAAGACAACCTATCCAGCTTAGACCAGATAGAAAGAGTTGTAAAAGTATTGGGTATGGTATATGCCATTCCAGAATTCGGGCAACATCCATTAGTTATTAATGGATGCAGTGAGCTCTTCGCCAATATATGGGGTCGAGAAAAAGGAGTAGGCGTGAGAAGTGCGGTTGGAATGGGTTCTCTTCCAGATAATATCCCTGTAGAAATCGAAGCACAATTTTTACTTAAGTCATGAATTGGTATACTGTCCATCAAGAAGAAAAACTCAATACACCAGCTCTTCTCATTCATCCCAATAGAGTAGAAAGCAATATTCGTAAAGCAATTAGACTCGTTGGGAGTCCAAAAAGATTAAGACCTCATGTCAAAACAAATAAGATGCTTGAGGTAGGTCAACTATTGGTTAAGTACGATATAGAACAATTTAAGTGCGCTACAATAGCCGAGGCAGAAATGATGGCCATCGCTGAAGCTAAAGATGTGCTAATCGCTTATCAATTATTAGGCCCAAGAGTCAATCAATTAGCAGTATTAAAAAATAAATATCCAAACTGTACTTTTTCATCTCTGGTTGATTGTGTTCAAGGTGTGAAGCAATTGCAGACCATAGAAACTGACCAAAAAATAGATGTATTTATAGATATCGATTGTGATCATCACAGAACTGGTATACCACCAGGGTCTCAATTAGATCAACTTATAGTATATATTAATAATGCCCAAAGGATAAACCTTGTAGGTTTTCATGTATATGACGGGCACGCTAATTCCTCTGAATTAACGACCAGAACGGACGTAAGCGATAAAGGAATGAAGCCTCTGTTGCCTTATCTAAAGACTTTACCAGAACTCAAATTAGTAGCAGGAGGGAGTCCATCCTTTATGGTGCATAGCCAGCATACATCCAGACAGTGTAGCCCTGGTACATTTGTTTTTTGGGATCATGGATATCAATCAAAATATCCAGAATATCAATTTGACTATGCCGCAGTTGTAGCTACAAGAGTGATATCAAAAATTGATATACATACCTTCTGTTTTGATCTTGGTCATAAACATATCGCGTCAGAAGGAAAAGCACCTCAAGTAGCTTTTTTTAACACCCCACCCTATCAACAAATGATCCATAGCGAAGAACATCTTGTTATCAAATTTGAAGAAGATATGGAGTTGGAAGTAGGCGATATATTGTATGGGGTGCCGCGCCATATTTGTCCTACAGTAGCGCTATATCCCCATGCCGAGATTATACAAAACAATGAGATAACTGATCGGTGGAATGTATTAGCCAGAAATTTAGAACTATAATCGATGGGGCCTAAAATCATAGATGCTCATTTGGATCTAAGCATGAATGCGTTAGAGTGGAATCGTGATCTACGACTGGAGGTGAATGCCATACGAGAAAGAGAAAACAAGCTTACTGATAAGCCTGATAGAGGAAATGCCACAGTATCCTTTCCCGCCATGAAGCGAGGGAATATACATTTATGCGTGGCTACCTTAATAGCCCGATATGTTAAAGCCCATCACCCATTGCCAGGATGGAATTCACCAGAGCAAGCATGGGCACAGACTCAAGGTCAGTTAGCTTGGTATCAAGAGATGTGTCGACAGGGAGAATTACATCATATAATTGATCTTTATACATTAGATCAACATATGCAAATTTGGGATAATCTCGGCGATAAAACACCCATCGGATTTATACTAAGTTTAGAAGGTGCAGATTCCATAGTCTCTCTTGATCACCTATACGATATGCATCAAAAAGGGTTAAGAGCTATAGGTCCCGCCCATTATGGACCAGGCACATATGCATATGGTACTGATAGTAATGGGTCTATTGGTCAAAAAGGGAAAGATTTATTAAAGGTCGTGGCAGAGTTAAATCTTATACTTGATGTAACTCATCTATCCGATATGTCATTTGCTGAGACCATGGATATTTATGACGGTCGTCTTTGGGCGAGTCATTCTAATTGTAGAAGTTTAGTTCAACACAACAGACAGTTTACTGACGATCAAATAAAACTAATTATTAATCGAGGTGGTGTGATAGGCCTTCCCTTGGATGCATGGATGATGATCCCAAATTGGCAACGAGGTATATCTTCTCCCCAATCTACAGGTGTTTCGTTGGCCCATATGATAGACCATATGGATCATATATGCCAAATTGCCGGCAACTGTGACCATATCATGATTGGGACCGACCTTGATGGCGGTTTTGGTACCGAACAGTGTCCAAAAGACATCGAGACCATATCAGATTTACAAAACCTTCCGAATCTTCTAAAGGTTAGAGGATATGATCAAGAAAGCATTGAGAAGATACTGCATCTCAATTTTCTCAACTTTATACGTGCTTCGTGGTCCTAAAGATCATCAATTTAGCTTGCGACCTATATCAACCTGATCAGAATAGACCGACATGCTCTTTGTTTCATTCTTTCTGTTGATGTTAAACCGTATTTTATAGTCGACAGTATAAATATAGAACGTGTGTTTTCCAACAGGAGAAAGAACTACTTTCTCTTGGTCCTTTCCTTTAATGACAAGATGATTTTTTTCTAAACTCACATAATATAGCTCTTGATTATCAAACTCATATACTCCACTATAGAGTTTTAGCTGGTCAGGATCGACCCTTATTTCTTCTGGTGTTGACTTCGGTATATTGAGACAAGTCATAACCAGTTCCTTCATCAACAGATCAGATGATTTATGTTTAGAATTTGATAAAACAGTAATAAACAGCTTTTCGTTAGGAAGATAAGCCATGGCAGTGCTAAAGCCATTAATTCCTCCACTATGCCTAATTACCTTGGTCTCATTAATTTCATTCAAAAACCAACCGTATCCATAATTAACAGATTCTCCATCAGTCAAAACATAATTCGTGTGGGCCAATTTCATCAAAGAGTCCGAGATAAACTGATCCTCAAATATAGCATTCGTCCATTTTTCTAAATCAGAGGCCGTTGATACTAAAGCCCCAGCGGCATACGGATGATCCATGTGCAGCGCTCTGTCCCGGATATATTCCCCATACTCGTCTACCGTATAACCAATCGCCCTATTGGTTTTATCAAAATCTCCATCACCATAGAAGGTATCATTCAGCTCTAAAGGAACTAAAATATATTTATCCAAATACTCAGAATAACTTAATCCACTTACTTTTTCAATGATATAACCTAAAAGTACATACCCAGAGTTATTATATCTAAACTCGGTTCCCGGATAATACTCTATTGGAATATTCTTAAAAAGTTCGATTAATTGAAGTGGGCGAATGGGCAAAGTTCTCATCTCCTCTGTCCAAGTATCTATGTCAGTATAATTCTTAATACCTGAGGTATGTGTCAAAAGATGCTCAATGGTTATGACATCTTTCATCTGTGGATAATCCTTAATGAAAGCTGATAAAGGATCATTCAAACAGATCGTTCCTTGCTCGATCAATTGTAGAATTGCGACCGCTGTAAATTGCTTAGAAATAGATCCTATACGAAATATGTGATCCACAGTGAGTTCCTCACCTATCGATATATTTGCTAAACCAATGGCTTTCTCATAGAGCAATTTACCATCCTGGGAGATCTTAATTACATAACCAGGACCATCATAATAATAATGATCGACTACATTATCTAATTCATTTTGTAGCGTCTGGCCCCAAAGCTGACTCAGTGACAAAGAACCTATGGCTAAGACTATCAGTTTTACTAATGAATTTGTCATCCTATAAGTTAGCCTTAAAAGAATCAATTAAAGTTTTACTATCTATCCCTAATACTTTCATTTTTGTCAATATTTTAGGAAGGTCATTTTCTATAAAGTCTTTTCTCATACCTTCTTTGATCTGCTCTATAGCATCTCCAGGAACGAAAAAACCTATTCCTCGACGATTAGATATAAATCCAAAAGATTGAAGATGTGCATAGGCTCTCATAACAGTATTAGGATTAACACCCAACTGTGCTGCCATTTCTCTAACAGAAGGAAGCTTAGAATTAGGAGGATACTGCTCTGCCAATATATCGTCCCTTATAGATTCTGCAATCTGGAGAAAAATGGAAATATTATTATTAAACTCCATTAAACAGATTTCTTAATAAAAACGAGATATGCCATAATCCAAAAGATTGGTGCGAAACACATGAATAGGTTGGGATGTAGCGATATATATATAATTACTTCCCAGGTAGATTGCCCCAAATTTTCTATAATTCCAAAACCCAAATCGGGCATAAAAAATGATCGAAGCAAACAAAAAATAGTAAAAAAGCCAATGCTTACTAATGCCCCTTTAACAGAAGCATATGTATTAAATAAAAAGGAGAAGAAAAAAGCTATCCCATGTCCCAAAATATAAAATCGAATAAAATAGATCGGCATTTTATTAATCAACTTATCAGCTATATCTAAAGCCTCACTTGACAAGACCTCCCCATAGATCGACAAATAACAAGTAGCTGCTAACCAGAAAATACTTGAAATTGATATTACATATAATGGTAATGTATACAGGAGCTTGGCAAGTACTTTTTCTATTGAACTGACAGGCATTCCGATATAATTGATACGATGCCCAATCGATTTCAGGTCTCCCAAATTAGTGCTTGTCAAAAATCCTCCTCCTACTAATAGGATCAATAAATAGAGCATAAACAAGGCCTGAACTCCCCCTCCAGCTTTAAGAGAAATTAAGTTATGACCCATAACTGCAGCAATAAAGGTCATGAAGAATACCACCAATAAAGCCAAACCGACTTTCTTACTGTAGATCATCCGATCTCGTCGAAGTAAATGTCCAAATCGTACTAAATTAAAGTTCATATTATTAATTAAATATTTTTGTAATCGCCTCCTTATTATGAATCACCGCATTAAAAAAAGCTTCGATTTCTATTGATGTATGACTATTGTCTTCGTTTTCAATTATGTTCAGATATCCACCAGGGACCCTTTGCTGATATAGCACAGATTCATGTTTTTCAACAGAGCGACTTAATTCAAACTTTAGGCGATTTTCAATATTGGATATATCAGAATTTATGATAATCTGACCTTGATCGATGACTACTATGCTATCCAATATGTGTTCGAGATCTTTAATCTGATGCGTCGATATGATAACACATTGTTCATCTGTAATATATTGAGCTAAAATTTTCCTAAAATCTAATTTTGAAGGAATATCCAAACCATTTGTGGGTTCGTCTAAAATCAAATAAGTAGCCCTAGTAGCAAGGCCGAAGGCTATCATAAACTTTTTCTTTTGGCCATAAGACAACTCTCCTATCTTAGATGATGACTGTAATCCAAAACCTGATATTACTTCATAAAACACCTTATGATCGAAAGCATCATAAAAAGGATTGTATGCTTTCTTATAGTCTTCTATCGAGAGATCTGGCAACAAAAACTCTTCACTAAGCAAAAATATCTTTTGAGTTAATTGAGGATGGCGCTTTTGAGGTGATGTACCGTCTAAAAGGATATCTCCTGAAATTGGAAACAAATAACCACCTATAAGTCTAAGTAACGTAGACTTACCCATTCCGTTCTTACCCAAGAGTCCATAAATCTTGCCTTTCTCAAAACTCAAACTCATGGAATCGAATAGCTTATCCTTCTTTGGGTAAGAATAGCTCATTTGACTTATGTGGATCATAGTTTACTATTTTACTGTATTAGTATATTAATACAG
>JAHDDE010000008.1:0-1440 GCA_020629515.1 Saprospiraceae bacterium
GGTACCTTAGCTCAGTTGGTAGAGCACAGGACTGAAAATCCTGGTGTCCCTGGTTCGATTCCTGGAGGTACCACAATAAAATAACACTATGCCTAAATGGCGAATGTGTGAACTCTAAATGTAGCCGTCTCGATTTTTTGAGATGGCTATTTTTTTTGAATATATTATGGTCTAATAATACCTGCTATGCACATTCCATTTTTATCAAGGGCATTAGCACTTCCCTTTGTGTTGTTGATTATATATTATTTTTCGTATGCTCAATTTCAAAGCGACAGCGCTGATGGCTGGATACTGATCCCATCGGTCATCATCTTGATGTTACTTTATGTCTTCAGTGATCAAATCAACAAATGGTGGTGGGCTTATAAAGCCCCTCCTCTTGATCCAAGGATACAATCATGGATAGAAGTATACTCTCCGATATATGGGGACTTATCCTCATCAGCTCAAAAAGATTTTGCCGATAGATTGTCAATATTTATGCATACCAAAGAGTTCACGCTAAAGGGTAAAAAAGACTTTCAGCTCGAAGAAGATATGAAAGCTATGATAGCTCATGAATTTATAAGATTAACTCTATACCGACAAGAAGGACATATGTTTCCTAGCCTTAAGCATGTTGTCTTATATAATCACCCTTTCGCCACTCCTAAAAAAGAGTTTTTACATAGCTTCGAGTATGATCGTACAGACGAGGTGGTCATACTCGCACGTGAACAAATGATCAATGGCTTTAACCGAGGACTCAATTATTATAATATTTTGCTACATGCAGCTATATCAGTATTCATCAATCAATATCCACGATTAGACTACCCTGACGTTTCAGACCTTGATACAGATGAATTTTTGAGCACTTTTGAGATCGAACGCTCAGGTATTGAGTCTGCTTTAGGTATAACGGTCTCAAGTAAACTACCTCTACTGATCTATTGCCATTTAGAATATCCAGATCAAATGAAAAGCTTCTACCCAATTAAGTATAGAAAATTGAATAATATTTTCGAGTTAAGCTCTGGGCACTAAGTTCTTGACGTACATTACTCACTATCTTTTTTAATAAAATCCCATCCCTTATCTGTCTTGACTACTTTAACCTTAGGGTTCTTGAGGGCATTCTCCACCATAGCGGCCTCCCATGCTGTCTTATACTTAGTCTTATCCCATTCCAATGCTGCTTTCTCTTTCTTCTTTGGTCGGGGCCACTGAGAGATATCTGTACCATATACGGTCTGGCAATCCTTGAATGCTTTGGGAACCTCACCCTCATACCCCTCTAACCAAAAGTAAGGCACCTCATAATGATCTAATGGCTGCATTGGCACCATCTCCATAGGGATATACTTAGAATCATACTCGATCTCCATACCGAGTAACCAACACATCCGCAGGACGAATAGCCCCGATGCAGAAAGATGATCCTTGAGAAAACCATGA
>JAHDDE010000008.1:1540-39668 GCA_020629515.1 Saprospiraceae bacterium
ATTGATATTGCCTGCGCCAAATCCATTTATTTGAGCTATACCTAACTCCTACTCTTCTTCTTCATTAGCTCCTTCGATCACCTCAAATGATAAACCAATATTATTAGTGGAGACTTTGATGTGATCTCCATCGCTGGCTTCTGATGATAACACCAGTTTTGATAGCTCATTGACTAATTCTTTTTGTATGACTCTCTTCAATGGTCTGGCGCCAAACTGTGGGTCATAACCGAGGTCGGCGACCATATCCATCGCTTTATCATCCAACTCTATTGATATACTCCTCTTAGTCAGATTTTTCTTGACTTTTCTGAGTAGTAAGTGAGCGATCTGCTTAATCTCTTCTTTAGTCAAAGGCAAGAACATGATCTTCTCATCTATCCTATTCAAGAATTCTGGTCTGAGATGCTCTTTAAGATATTCGAAGACTTCTACTTTGGTGGTCTCTATGATATCCGCTCTGTGCTTTTCTCCTACTTCTTTTAGATCTTCAAAATTCTCCAGTATCGTCTCTGCACCCATGTTAGATGTCATGATAATGATCGTATTCTTGAAGTTAGCTACTCGACCCTTATTATCAGTGAGTCGACCATCATCAAGTACCTGAAGTAATATGTTGAATACATCCGGATGTGCTTTTTCAATCTCATCAAGGAGAATGATAGAGTAAGGCTTTCGTCGCACAGCTTCTGTCAGTTGCCCGCCTTCATCATAGCCTACATATCCCGGAGGAGCACCCACTAAGCGAGATACAGAGTGCTTCTCTTGAAATTCACTCATATCAATTCGGGTGATAGACTTCTCATCATCAAAAAGTACTTTTGCTAATGATTTGGCTAATTCTGTCTTACCTACTCCTGTAGGGCCCAAAAATATAAATGATCCAATCGGCTTATTCTCATCCTGTAGTCCTGCTCTACTTCGACGTACAGCATCAGATACGGCTACTACTGCTTCCTTCTGACCAATGAGCATAGTTGATATCTCAGCTTCTAAGTTGAGTAATTTTTCTTTTTCTGATTGCATCATTTTTGAGACCGGTATTCCAGTCCATTTGGATACAGTGTCAGCTATGTCATTGGCAGTAACCTCTTCATTGGTAAATCTACTATCATCGGGTAGATCCTTGAGCTTTTCTTCAGCTACTTTGAGCATAGCTTCTTTCTCCTTCATATCACCATACCTCAGTTTGGCTACCTTTTCGAAGTCGCTTTCCCGTTCTGCTTTATCGGCTTCGTGCTCTAATTCTTCGATCTGTTTCTTGATGTTTTGTACCGTTTCTACTATTTCTTTTTCACCTTTCCATGCTGCCGTACGTGATTCCAGATTTTCTTTGGCATTTGCGATTTGTTCAGAGATTCTTTTTTCTTTTTTCTCATTACCCTCTCTTTTGATAGCTTCTCTTTCGATCTCTAATTGTCGCACTTTCCTTTGGAGCTCATCTATCTCTTCTGGTACAGAATCCAACTCTAACCTCAACTTAGCAGCAGCCTCATCAATAAGATCTATCGCTTTATCAGGCAACTTTCTTTCGCTGATATAACGATGCGATAACTCCGCTGCAGCTATCAATGCTTCGTCTAAAATGTCAATCTTGTGATAGACTTCATATTTATCTTGTATACCTCTAAGTATAGAAATTGTATCCTCTACGCTTGGCTCATCAATAAAAACCGTCTGAAATCTCCGTACTAAAGCCTTATCCTTTTCGAAGTACTTCTGATATTCATCAAAAGTTGTGGCACCAATAGTTCTAACTTCTCCTCTGGCCAAAGCGGGCTTGAGAATATTGGCCGCATCCATTGCACCACTTCCTCCGCCAGCACCGATAAGAGTGTGTATCTCATCAATGAAAAGTATCACTTCTCCATCAGAGCTATTTACTTCCTTAATTACGGCTTTGAGTCTTTCTTCAAATTCACCTTTAAATTTAGCACCTGCGATGAGTGCAGCCATGTCTAAAGAGTAGATTTTTTTTGATAATAGATTTTCCGGAACGTCTTGTTTAACAATTCTCCAAGCGATCCCCTCTACTATAGCCGTTTTACCTACCCCTGCATCACCGATCAAAATAGGGTTATTCTTTTTTCTTCTGCTTAGGATGTGAAGTATCCTACGTATTTCTTCATCTCTCCCTATAATAGGATCAAGTTTGCCACTCTCCGCACGTTCATTAAGATTGATGGCATATTTTTTAAGTGAGTTGTAGGAGTTATCACTATTCTGATCGGTCACTTTCCTTCCTTTTCTCAGTTCAGTAATGGCAGACTCTAAAGCCTTACTTGTTGCTCCCAAATCTTTGAGGATTTTAGATGCTTTATCTTTTCCTTTTAGTATACCAGCTATAATCAATTCTATGGAGATGTATTCATCACCATATTCTTTCATCATTTTTTTTGCTTTACTCAAAGCTTGATTAGCATCATTGGTAAGATATTTCTTATCAGATCCCTCTACTTTCGGAAAGCTTTCGATAGCACTATTAATTTCTTTTTTTAACTGGATAATATTGACTTCCATTTTGCCAAAAAGAAATTCAGCTAACTGTTCGTCTATCTCAAATAAAGCCTTAATGAGATGAACTGTATCTACCGACTGCTGATCTAATCCTCCAGCGATTTGCTGTGCTCGAAGGATTAATTCCTGTGATTTTATAGTGAAATTATCATAAGTCATTTTAATGGGATTTATTATTCCAATTATACTTTATCAAAAGCGTTGCCATTTTAATTTTGGTTGTAAATTATATGTCATTTTGTCTTTTATTATTAATAATAATATGTCATAATGGCAAAATGAGTAGAATCTTACCTCTAATTAAGACTTTCGATAGTCTTTTGCGTCAAAAAATTGATCCTTTAACAATCCATATTGTTACAAGCAATAAGAGTAAGATATAAATCTTTTAAAAGTATCTTAACTATACAATTCAGAGTTTACCATAAGAATTGCCAAAATAATACAGTTAATTATTAACTAATACCTCGTTAAAATTTAAGTGTTATGCAGAAGACCATCCTGACAATACTACTCGCTCTGGGTGCTATTAGCTTGTCGGCCCAATACTTTGGACGAAATAAACCAAGATATAGAAGCTTTGATTTCAAAGTATTAGAAAGTCAAAACTTTGAGCTATACTATTATGCCAAAAACCAAGAGGTAGTCAACAATTTTGCATCAGAACTGGAGAACTGGTATAAAATCCAAAGTAGAGTAATTGAACATAATATCCCGTTCAAGAATCCATTTATACTATACACCAATCACGCAGAATTTCAGCAAACTAATGCCATCTCAGGAGGTGTAGGCGTTGGTACAGGTGGGGTCACTGAGAGTTTGAAAAATAGAATTGTCATGCCATTGACTTTTTCTAATCAACAAACTCATCAAGTACTGGGACACGAGTTAGTTCATGCCTTTCAGTTTGATATGATATTAAGGGGAGACTCAACTGATCAAAGAAATTTGGCCAATCTACCTCTTTGGACAGTTGAAGGATTAGCAGAATATATTTCTATAGGGCGTACAGACCCTTTTACAGCCATGTGGATGCGAAATGCAATAATAAGTGATGACGTACCAAGCCTACAAAAAATGGCTCATCCAAAATACTTTCCCTATAGATATGGTCAAGCCGCTTGGTCTGTTATGACCGGGCTGTACGGTGATGACATCATCAACCCATTTTTTACCAATACAGCGAAGTATGGCATGGAATACGCTTCACAAGCAACTTTTGGGGTAGATCTCAAGTCACTTAGTGATATGTGGGTTAATGGTCTCAAGACCTATTATGAGCCTTATATGCAGAAAAAAGAAAGTACAATTGGCAAAGTATTGCTCTCTAGCAAAAACTCTGGCAATCTGAATGTCTCGCCTGCCATTAGCCCTAATGGGAAATATGTAGTATTCATGTCTGAAAAAGACCTCTTTTCGACTGACATATTTTTGGCCGATGCTCGAAATGGCAAAATCATTAAAAAACTATCAAGTCTCGTCAAAGATCGTGACTTGGACAACTTTAATTTCTTAGAGTCCGCAGGTACTTGGTCTCCTGATAGTAAACAATTTGCGTTTGTAGGATTTAAGAAGGGTGAAAACGCTTTGGTCATAAAAGATGTAGAAAGTGGAAAAACTATATCCTCTAAAAATATCCCGAAACTTTTAGCTTTTACCAATCCTACATGGTCCCCGGACGGCAAAGAAATTGTCCTAACAGGAAGTGATGAAGGACAAATTGATCTTTATGCTTATACCATCAGAACTGGCAAGATTAGGCAATTAACGGATGATTTATATTCCGAAATACAGGCACACTTTAATAGCTCTGGTGACAAGATAGTATTCAGCTATGATAAACGTAGTATGACTGAAGGTCGAACGAACGGCAAATGGACATATGATTTGGCAATTATGGATTATTCATCTGGTACAATCGAAATTTTAGACATTTTTCATGGTGCAGACAATATTAATCCACAATACAATATGGATGACAACATCTATTTTATGTCAGATCGTGATGGCTATCGTAATATGTACTTATACGATACGGAAAACGATCAAGTCAAACGGATGACAGATTTTGTGGTAGGATTGTCAGGTATATCAAGATATTCTCCTGTTTTATCAACCGCACGATCCAGAGATAGAGTAGTTTTTACCCATTATCTTGGCAAAGAATACATCATAAGACAAGGTAACACTGAGAATTTACTTAATGAAGAAGTGAATAAAAATACTGTTGATTTTGCAGCTGGAACACTTCCTGTAGTAGGTCTTAATAAAAAGGATTTTGTCAACTCATATCATAAAAATGTGGATGAAATCACTAAAAATGGTCCTTCCGATAACTTTAAGAAAAAAAGATATCAATCAAAATTCAAATTGGATGATGTCAGAGGAAGTACTGGAGTTGGAGTTTCAAATGGCAATACTTTTGGATTGAATAATGGTGTACAAGCCGCTGGTGCTATCCAAATGATTTTTTCGGATATCGTGGGTAATCAACAGTTGATCGGTCAAACTGCACTTAATGGTCAGATTCAAGATTTTCAAGGCCAATTATTTTACGTAAACAGAAAAAATCGCTTGGCATGGGGAGGAGGTATATCGCATGTGCCCACTCCATTTGGGTTTAGATCTCCATTAAGAGTCGAAGATCGTGATACTGGCAATGGTCAAACCATTCCTGTCGGAGTGGATGAAATACAAATACTAAGAATATTTAATCAAAATGCTACTGGATTTTTACAACTACCATTTAATACTAATCTGAGGTTAGAAGGAAGTGCTACTATAGGAAATCAAAGCTTTCGTTTAGACGCAAGAAGGAATATTTTTGATCCAACTACTGGTTTTTTCTATGGTCAAGAAAATGAAAAAATCGAAACTCCTGAGCAAATCGCATTAAACAACTTTTATACGGTCGAAAAAGGCATGACAGGGTCTGTAGGTGTAGCATTGGTAGGAGATAATTCTCATTTTGGATTAACCTCTCCACTATATGGACATCGATTCAGATTATCAGCAGACCGAAATTTTGGTATCAACAATTTTACCAGCTTCTTAGCAGACTACCGAAGATACTTATGGGCTAAACCATTTTCTATAGCTTTCAGAGGGTATAGTTTAATTCGATTTGAACAAGATGTGAGCTCCGTATTCCCTCTTTATGCTGGCCAGATGGGTTTTGTAAGAGGCTACGATTTTCTGTTTGATATCAATCAGCCTGGAGAGTTTGGTGACTTAAACTTCAATCAACTCTTTGGTTCTAAGATGATCTTAGGAAGTTTTGAGATTAGGAGACCTTTTACGGGGCCTAAGCAAATCGCTCTTATTGGCTCCAACGTATTATTCACCGATTTGGCCCTGTTTTTTGATGCTGGAATGGCATTTAATGATTTTGGCGATATAGGAGATTCAAGTTTAGGCGCTTTTCAACCTGAATTAGTAATGAGTGCTGGGGTATCAGTACGCCTAAATCTATTTGGGGCCATGATACTCGAACCATATTGGGCATATCCATTACAACCGAACAGTCGGGTAGTATTTGGACTCAACTTCATACCTGGTTGGTAGGCTAAAACAATAATGGTTTAATTTCATTGGGATTTTTATGATCCATGTAGGATCTATTTCTTATCCTTAGTGTCTCAAAAGTCACACATATGAGATATAAGAACATATATGTAGCAGCCACCAATCAGCATGTTGGCAAAACTACAAGCACCTTAGGTTTGGTATCTTGTATGCTACAAAAAGGAATTAATGTGGGTTATTGTAAACCTGTTGGGCAAAAATTCTTAGATCTCAAAAATTTATATGTTGATAAAGACACTTTGCTGTTTGCGGATCTGATTAAGTTTGATATCAATCCAGAATATCATAGCCCCATCATATTACCTAGCTCAACTGTTAGAGATTATATCGATCATCCTACTCACGAAGATTTTCTGGGCCGAATAACGCAAGCTAAAGATTTTTTAAATCATCATCATGATCTCACTATTTTTGAAGGGACAGGACATCCAGGGGTAGGCAGTGTAGTAGGTCTTTCAAACGCATCAGTAGCTAAGTCCCTCAATGCTTCTGTAATTCTTATAGTAGAGGGAGGAATCGGGAGCACTATCGATATGTTCCACATGTGCAGTGCGGTATTCAGAGAACAAAATATCCCAATATCTGGAGTAATTGTCAATAAAGTAAGACCTGACAAGCTCGGAAAAATAGAATATTATCTAAAGACATATTTAGATCGTTTAGGGATTCCTCTTTTGGGGTTAGTTCCTTATGACGAATGTCTGGCCTATCCCCTAATGTCTACTGTCGCTGATAGTATAAAAGGAAATGTCGAACTCAACGCAGAGAACTTAGATAATAATCGAGTCGAAAATATCTTAGCAGGATCGTCAGTAGATCTAAAAGAGCTCAATGATTATCAGAATAACCTTGTGGTAGCAAGCACGAGAACGATAGATAGAGCAATCAGTCGAATACAAACTTTCTCGGACTCCAATAATATTTTAACCACTCCCATATCAGGAGTTATTGTAACTGGTGAAGGTGATATAAATCCGATTACAAAAGATTATGTAATGGAGCATCATATACCTTTGATAAGGACCAACTTTGATACTTTCGGAGTAGTAATAAAGATCAGCAAGATAGAAGTAAAAATAAATAGACATACCCCTTGGAAAATCCAAAGAGCGATAGAATTGATAAATGAAAATATTGACCTAGATAAAATATTACAACCATTGTAAAAAAGGCCGAAGCAGACAAGCATAATCAAAGTACTATACCTATTATACCCGTCTACTCCTCATCCCTTGTAAGCTTTACTAACTAGTCTTTTTTAATTATTCTCATTTCGTTTGAAAGCTATTTAGAGTGCTTCGACCATTGGTTGATTTATAATCTAAAGACACTAAGATGGTCCATATTAATCATATTTTTATTGTATATAATACACCATTTTGTAATAACAAGTAATAATGATAATTATTATTAATATTTTGTTATATGCTGATTTTCAATGATTTGAAAAAATATTCTTTTATAAATAACTAATGCTCTGTCAGGCTATAGCGCTTAACAGAGCATTAATTTCATTTTTGGTTAATGTATGGATCAAAATTAGATTTCGTCCATATCACTAGTAATGATTAAAGTGACAGTGACTCTCATTTCATAAGTGTTAAAAGATGTAAAACTTAAATTGTCACTATCAATTTGTCAAAATCAACACTTTTATTCTTTGTTATTTTTGGAAGATTTGTAATACCTTAATTCACAATTATTACGGCCCTAAAAAGTTATATAGTTCTGAATTACAACGATTTATGTTTATAATTATATAAACAAGATATGGATGAGATAAATAAATTAATACAAACTATATCAGAATCATTGGGATATAGGGAAGATGATTGGGATAGTTTGCTAACCACCGTGAGTAAGAATGAAGCAATATTTTTACGACTTCTACTTCAAAAGAGAGAATTAACCGAAATAGAGATGGCGACATCTTTTTTGGGTACCGAACCCACCAATGCCAACTTTAGAAGATACAAACGTAACATAACTGAGAAACTCATTAATACCATAATTCAATTTGAAGCAAAATCTCCTGACTTTTCTAATTTTCAAAAAGCCTATTACACACTACATAAACAATTGAGCTCATTCAATATATTAAGAGGCCTTGGGTATACCGATTTGGCCTACACTCTCGCCAAAAGACTGATTAAAAAAGCTCGATTTTATCATTTTACTGAGATAGGAATAGAATTATCACGGTTTTTGGCCAGATACTACTCAAATAACGAGCATCAACCGGATAAGGCCGAAACATACTTCATAGAGGCACAACAGCTATCTGTGACGCTCAATTCAGAAATTTTGATCGAAAAATACTATTCTCAGATAACCTCAAGATTTATCAGGTCTAAAAGTATCAAGACAGATATAGGACAAGAAGGACTTAAATACGTGCAGCAACTAAGAGCTGTTGTAGATTCTCAGATCCCATCTTATAAATTCTACCTTTACTACTATAGATTAGCTACTCACTCCGCAGAAGGAATGGGCGATTATAACATGGCTTTAGAATACGCTGAAAGGGGATATGAGCATTTTGAAAAACAGAATTATCATAACAAGTCGGCTAAAATAATTTTTTTGTCTGCTATCTCAAGCTACCAAATTCAGCTCGGTAAAATTGATGATGCTAAAAGGACCATACAAAAAACGGAACAACTCTTAACTCCTGGCAGAACCAGCTGGTTTATAAATAAAAAGTTGTTGATACAAATAGCCATCCATAATCAAAATTATAAAGTAGCTTATCAGAATTATATAGATGTCAAATCACATAAAAACTATGAACTCTTAGCAAAAGACAAAAAAAATATATTTCAACTTTATGGTGCCTATTTAGACTTTTTAGCACTGATAAGAATAATTCCAGATGTTCCAAAAGTCTCACGATTTAGAATCAACAAATTCATCAATGAAGTTCCAGAATTTAATGCTGATAAAAGAGGAATGAAAATTCCATTGATTATTGCACAACTCTTATACTACATCTATGACGGCAATTATGATGCGATTGAAGTAAGGATACTGGCTCTTAAGGATTATTGTAGTCGTAATCTCATGAAAAAAAGTCCGAACTATAGATCAAACTGTTTTATTAAGATGTTACTTACCATTCCAACCAACAATTTTCATCCTGTTGCTTCCAGAAGAAAAACTAAAAATTTATTAGATAAATTAGCTCGAGTACCCTTTCAGTTATCCCAACAACCCTCAGAAGTTGAAGTTATACCTTATGAACATCTTTGGGAAATAATACTCAATTTTTTAAAAGCTCCAAGACGCCGTCGACTGGCTTAATAATTTTACAATCAATTATTAGTTCAATAAGATAACACCCTTTGCCATCATCCTGAGTTCTTCTTCGGGCTCGGTAATAGCCGCTATGTCTTCTTCGCTTGCCCCTTCATCCTGAGCATAATGTCTTAGTTCATCCACGCTCGTAATCGCATTATAGAGTTTACCTTCTACTATGCTTTCTCTTCCAGAAGCATCTTTTGGCACAAAAAAGGCATAGTCTTTAAATTTGACAAAAACGCTTTGATCATTGTCTGCATCAACTATGTTCATCCAACAACCCTTAGCTTGACATACGGATTCAATCTTTCCTCTGATCTTGACCTCCAAAGTATCCGTGGCCTGTAATGCGCTAATTGCTTGAGTAAGGGAAACAGCATTCTCTTGGCTTATTTTATCTCCAAAATTATTAGATCCTTCATTCTTAGACAGTTTAGAATGACAGGACAAAAATAGCAGTAGAGTCAAACAACAGTACATGATCTCTTTCATTACAATTATTTTAATGTAAAAATAAATCAGACCGAGATAAAAAAGATATTTCTCTTTTTATTAAAAAACCATACCTTTGCGCTCCATTTTTTGGAAAAAGTTATTTAACAAAATTAATTAATGAGACATTATGAAGTCACTTTCATCGTCGATCCCGTTCTGTCAGGCGATGAAATCAAATCGACAGCTAAGACTTACGAAGATATGCTCGCTAAAGAAGGAGCAAAAATCGTACACATTGATGAGATGGGTCTTAGACAATTAGCTTACCCGCTGAACAAACGTTCTTCTGGTATTTACTACTGTGTAGAGTTTTCAATCGAAGAAGGTTCTATAATTTCTAAATTAGAATTGGCTTTACGTCGTGATGAAAGAATCATGAGATTCCTTACTATCAAATTAGATAAGTATGGCGTAAAGTACAATGATGATAAAAGAAATGGTCTAATCGGAAAAGTTCAACGTCCTGAAAAGAAAAGTTCTAAAAAGGATAGTAGATCAAGAGACAAGGCAAAATCTGTTAGTAATAAACCCGCAACTCCTGCTCCTGCGCCAGTAGCTGCAACAAAAGAAGAAGAATAACATGGCATCTAGAGACGACATCAAATTCTTAAGTAATCCGAATATCGGATCTAAGAGACAAAAGTATTGTAGATTCAAAAAATTCGGAATCAAGCATATAGACTATAAGGATGCTGATTTCTTATTGCAATTCATCAATGAGCAAGGAAAGCTTCTACCAAGAAGAATAACTGGTAATTCATTGAAATATCAAAAAAGAGTCGCAGTAGCCGTAAAGAGAGCTAGACACTTAGCCATATTACCTTACGTTGCTGATTTATTAAAATAACTTGATAAATCTTAAAAAGTTAAGAAGATGGAAATTATTCTATTAAAAGATATGGGTACTCTCGGCGATAAGCATGATGTAGTTACCGTAAAAAATGGTTACGGAAGAAATTACTTAATACCCAAAGGCTTAGCTGTTATAGCTAATGAGCCTAATATGAAGAAGCTTGATGATATTATTGCTAAAGAAAAAGCAAGCGAAGAAGCAAGAGTTGATGAGTTCAAAGCAATGATGACAAAACTTGAAGGTCAAACCCTGAAAATAGGAGTTAAAGCCGGTACAAGTGGAAAGATCTTTGGTAGTGTTAACACAATACAAGTAGTAAACGCTATAAAGGAACAATTCGAAATCGAGGTTCCTCGTAAGAAAGTAGTTCTTGCGGAAGATATCAAAGAAATAGGTACTTATGACATAGAAGTCAACCTACACCACCAAGCTAAAGGAAAAATGCAGATAGAATTGGTTCAAGAATAGGTACCAATTGACAGAAAATTATAAAAGGTCGTTAAGAAATTATCTTAACGGCCTTTTTTTGTAACTCTGATCAAGTATACGATGAATAAGCTCTATGTTTATTTTTATCAATCTGTATTTCCACGTAAGTTGGTGATCCCACTTCATATGGGTAGCTATATCCGATATGCGCTCCCATGTTCATGTAGCCACCTTTCTTTCTCTTTATAATCAGGCATGATTCCCGATACTATTTTCCAAAATCGGGCAGAATGATTCAGCTCTTTTAAATGAGCTAACTCATGGATATATACATAGTCTCTTACCTCACTTGGAGCAAATAAAGTCCGTACAGAGATATTTATATTTCCATTAGAGGAACAACTTCCCCAATTACTGCTATTATTTTTTATTCTGACTTTTTTAATATTCTCTTTAATATATAAGTCATTCAACGCAAGTATCCTATCAGTAACTGATGGTAAGTTATCCTGAGCTATAATCCGGGCAATAAGTGTTTTTATTGCCTTGTTCTTATTTAGCCCGCTTAGACTCTCATTGAGCTTAATCTGAATGATATCATTAGTGACGAGTTTGGCCGTGCTGGTTTTTCTGATTTCTGATTGAATATTTAGGAAGTACTTTTTATCTGGCAAGACGATAGTATCTCCAGTCTTATACGAACTTAATTGAAATCTTTTCTTAAGGCTTGGTTGCTTCTCAAATTGATCTTTGATCCACTTTTTTGCCCAAGATTCATATGAGTTAAATTGAGATCCTATAGATGGAATTCTAATAACAATTTTATCTCTATTAATGGCAATCCTATTAGAATTGCGCCACTCGCTAATGACATGAACAGGAATGGTAAGATCACCTATCAACCACTCTTGTTTTAAAGTCTTAGGCATTTGCCGAATCAAAAGATTTGATAGTCTCGCATAACACCTCGACACCCTCTATTCCCATAGCATTATAAATAGATGCTCTAAATCCTCCAACAGAGCGATGCCCTTTTACTCCACTACATCCCGCTGCCGTCGCCTTAGTTAAAAACGCCTCCTCCATAGAATTATCCTTCAATAGGAATGTAACATTCATCAATGATCTATCTTCTGTAGCCACAGGGTTAAAGAATAGCTGACTTTCATCAATGGTCTTATAAAGCAATTCTGCCTTAGTCTTATTCAACTTTTGTACCCCTTCTACTCCACCATTGGCTTTAACCCATCTCATGGTCAACATACTCACATATATAGCAAATACTGGCGGAGTGTTAAACATGGATTGCTTACCAACATGTGTGTTATAGTCGAACATGGTTGGCACCTCTCTTGATTGTTTATCCAAGAAATTTTTATCAATGATCACCAAGGTAGTCCCCGCAGGACCCATATTCTTTTGTGCCCCAGCATAGATCATTCCATATCTATTGATGTCAATTGATTTACTGAATATGTTAGAAGACATATCAGCCACTATAGGAACTGAAGTGTCAGGTAGCTCATGATACTCAGTACCAAAAATTGTATTATTAGATGTAATATGTAGATACTTTAAGTCAGAAGGAACATCGTATCCCTTAGGGATATGATTAAAGTTATTCTCCTTAGAACTCGCTAAAATCAAGGTCTCTCCATATCTCTTAGCCTCTTTGATAGCTTTAGTAGACCAACTGCCCGTATCTACATAACCTGCTCTTTCGTTTTCTCCTAAAAAATTCATCGCCGTCATAGCGAACTGTGTACTTGCTCCTCCTTGTAGGAACAATACTTCATGTTTATCGGACAAACCTAACAGCTCTTTGGCCAACGCTTGTGCCTCATCCATCACAGCTTGAAACTCTTTTGATCTATGAGAAATCTCTAAAATTGAAAGTCCAATCCCTTCGAAATCAACAACTGCTTTTGATGCTTCTTGCATAACTTCCTCTGGAAGGATAGCTGGCCCTGCACTAAAATTATACTTCTTCATGACATGATTTTATTAGTCTGCAAAAATAGGTTTAATGTATTGAGACAATCAATCTGACTGCATAATCTTTTAATAAGATTATTGGCCTATTAAGATTTCTCCGTCCATCTCCTCCGGGGTGTGAATGTTCATGATCTTCAATATAGTAGGAGCGATATCTGCTAATTTCCCATTTTTTATACTTCTGACTTCACCATTATTACTTACATAAATTACTGGAACCAAATTAGTGGTATGGGCTGTATTAGGTGATCCATCAGCATTGATCATATAATCACTGTTACCATGATCCGCGATTACTATTATGTCATAATTCTTATGCAGCGCAGTTTCTACCAATCTTTTTAAACATGAATCTACCGTTTGAACTGCCACTTTTGCTGCTTCAAAATCCCCAGTATGTCCCACCATATCGGCATTAGCATAGTTGAGACATATGAATTCAGGCGCATTCATTTCTATAGATTGAGTTATGGCGTCAGTTACTTCGATAGCACTCATCTCTGGCTTTAGATCATAGGTAGCCACTTTTGGCGAAGGAATCATAATGCGTTCTTCCCCTTCAAATGGCGCTTCTCTTCCACCATTAAAGAAAAATGTAACATGGGGATATTTCTCTGTTTCAGCAATTCTGACTTGCTTCAAGCCATTTTTACAAATTATCTCGCCTAATGTATTCTTAAGCTCATCTTTTTCAAATACAACATTGATGCCTTCAAAAGAGGCATCATATTTTGTCATCGTAACATAATGGAGATCAAGCTTTTTCATACTATGCTCTATAAAATTCTCTTGAGTGAGAGCTCGAGTAAGTTGTCTAGGCCGATCAGTTCTAAAATTAGCAAATAACACAACATCTCCTGGTCTAATGATTTTATCCTTATCTAATATTATAGGATTGATAAACTCGTCAGTGATGTTTTCATCATATGAATTTTGAAGAGACTTGACAGCATCTGAAGATTCAGTACCTTGCCCATGAACAAGCAAGTCGTAGGCTTTCTTTATTCTCTCCCACCTTAGATCACGATCCATTGCATAATATCTTCCCACAAGAGACACGAGATTTGCACTTCCTTTTATTCTAGATAAAAGTGTTTCGGTATAGGCCTTACCACCTTGAGGGTCTGTGTCCCTACCATCCATAAATCCATGAATTCTAATATCAGAAATTCCAGATTTTGCCAAACCTTCAGAAAGAGCAATAATATGATTGATATGTGAATGTACCCCACCATCCGATAATAATCCCAGAATATGAATCGGCTTACTATTTTGAAGGGCATATTCTATAGCATTTTGTAATATGGGTTGTTTTATCAATGTTTCCTCAGCAATTGCCTTGTTAATTCTTGCTAATTCTTGATATACAATTCTTCCTGCACCAATATTTAGATGACCAACTTCACTATTACCCATTTGCCCATCAGGCAATCCCACATCGGACCCAAAGGTTACCAAATTGGCATTTGGATATTTGCTAATTAAATGGTCGTAAAAAGGAGTATCTGCCGCTTGTATGGCATCGGCATTCTTATCAATACCTTTACCCCAGCCATCTAAAATGGCTAATAATACTTTCTTTTTTTTCATGAGTTTTCAACGATGACGTTGCAAGATAAAGGAATTAATTCTTGTATCAATGGTATAACAAATCCCTCAATACTTTTTCTCAACAATTCATCAATCATATAAAATTAGGCTCTGATACAATAATCCAATTCCTATAATTGTTAATTAGTCCATAACCAAATGAATAAACTATAAGCAAGAGCTTTACTATCATCTATTCTCATTAATTCTAAAATTGAATATGATTAGTTTAAGCTTTTTTTATACACTATTATTTAGTACCACCTTCGCAGGATCTAATACTAATATTACATCAATCAATAGCCAATTAGCACCAATTGTTGAGTGGCAAAATGGACCATACAAAGAGCAGGTTAGCAAAAACGTGGCAGTTAAAAGATTGAACCAAATTCTGGACGATCTTGGACCAACAGAAGTAGTAAGAACTCACCCCGCCAAGCTAAATGCTAAGCGAGACACTTATGGGCTTATTCATTTATCCAATGGAGAAGAAAGTATCAGAATATTCTACTTCTGTCAAAAATTAGGATATAAACATGTAATCAATAAACTTAAAATCACAACGATTTAGGGTCCCGTTTTTCGACTCCTATGGAGAATAACGCAAAATCATATTTTACTGGGTCATCTGGGTCAAATTTTTTTAAAGCGTTGGTTAGTTCAACCACACTTGTCCAATCTGCCTTTGATCTGCGGAGTAGTTTTAATTCCCTAGCTACATTATAAACATGAATATCCAAAGGTATCATCAATTGAGAAGGAGATAAAGAAGTCCAGTGTCCAAAATCAACACCATTATTGTCTTTTCTTACCATCCACCTTAAGAACATATTTAGCCTTTTACAAGAACTTTGTCTTAGAGGAGTTGCTACATGTTTTCGTGTTCGCTTTGGGGCATTTTCGGAAGAAAAAAAATACTCGTGAAAATTCTTCAAGGCCTCTTTTACTTCAAATTGATCAAATCTAAAAGCTGACTCTAAGCTGTTGTACTGTTGATAATGTCTTTTAAAAAAATCAATAAAATACAAGGTATCCGTAGGTTGAAAAGTGCGATGCTTAAACTTTAGCACATGCTTAAGATCAGAGTCAGTATGGTTGATTATGAAATCGTATGGTGCATTGTCCATAAGATTCATAAGTTCGTTAGCCTTATTAATTATTGTCACTCGCTGCCCCCAAGATAACATGGCTACCCAAAACGCACTTATCTCGACATCTTGGAGCTTAGAAAATCTATGTGGGATAGAGATAGGGTCTAAATCTATAAAATTAGGAGTGTTGTAATGATCAACACGCTCGTCCAAAAATTCTTTTAAGTCTGTCGAAGTGATAATTAGTCGAGTGTCTGCTTGATCTCAACAATCTCGTAAGACTCTATTACGTCACCGATTTTTATATCATTGAAGTTTTTAACAAGAATACCACACTCAAGTCCTTTTTTGACTTCTTTAGCATCATCCTTGAATCTCTTCAATGCACTCAATTCTCCTATAGCACCTTCTTTGGTAGGGTAAATCACTATACCGTCTCTTATCACTCTAATGAAAGAATTTCTTTTGATGACACCACTCGTCATATAAGAACCTGCTATTGTACCAACCTTACTGATCTTAAATGTCTCTCTTACTTCTGCCTCACCAGTTATACGTTCTTCTTTAGTAGGTTCAAGCATTCCTTCTATAGCACTCTTAATTTCATCTATCGCTTCATATATGATAGAATAAGTCTTAATCTGTACTCCTTCTTTTTCTGCCAATGTTCTTGCTCCACTTGAAGGCCTAACCTGGAAGCCCACAATGATTGCATCAGAGGCCGATGCCAATAAGACATCTGATTCTGCTATCTGGCCTACCGCTTTATGTATAACATTCACTTGTACGGACTCAATACTTAACTTAATCAATGAGTCTGAAAGTGCTTCAATAGATCCATCTACATCACCCTTAACTATTAAGTTAAGCTCTTTAAAACTGCCTAGTGCCAATCTTCTTCCTATCTCATCTAAGCTTATACGCTTGTTAGCTCTATTGGACTGCTCTCGGTCTATCTGTTGACGTTTAGCGGCTATCTGTCGCGCCTCTTGATCTGAGTCAACAACTTTAAATTTTTCTCCAGCTTGAGGAGCACCATTCAGACCCAATAAAAGTATGGGTGTAGAAGGCCCAGCCTTCTTAAGTCGGTCTCCTCGCTCATTAAACATAGCCTTAACCTTACCCGAGGATCCTCCAGCCACAACCACATCACCTATTGACATAGTACCGGTCTGGACCAACATCTTAGTCACATAACCACGACCTTTATCAAGAGACGCCTCTATGACAGTGCCCAGTGCATTTCTCTTTGGATTGGCTTGTAACTCTAACACCTCGGCTTCAAGCAATATTTTCTCTAATAAGTCATCTATTCCTAATCCTGTTTTGGCCGAAATATCTTGGGATTGATACTTTCCTCCCCACTCTTCTATTAATAGATTCATACTGGCCAACTCCTGCTTAATCTTATCAGGTTGGGCTCCGTCCTTATCAATTTTATTTATGGCGAATACCATAGGCACTCCAGCAGCTTGAGCATGGCTAATGGCCTCCTTAGTTTGAGGCATTATTCTATCATCGGCAGCGATTATGATTATAACTACATCGGTCACCTTAGCACCCCGTGCACGCATCGCTGTAAACGCTTCGTGACCAGGAGTATCTAAGAAGGTTACCTTTTTGCCATTGACTTTTACTTCATAGGCTCCAATGTGTTGTGTGATTCCACCAGCCTCCCCACTCGCTACATTTGCACTTCGTATATAATCGAGCAAAGAAGTCTTTCCGTGGTCAACGTGTCCCATGACGGTGACAATAGGAGCTCGAGGTTCTAAATCTTTAGGATCATCAATTATCTCTTCTTGCTCATCATCTTGCTCCTCGGCACTTATAAACTCTATTTCTTTTTCATATTCATCCGCGATGATCTCGATGATCTCTGCATCTAACCGCTGATTGATTGATACAATCACTCCCATATTCATACATGACATGATTATATCAGTAGCCTGAATATCCAATAGACTTGCCAACTCCGAAACAGATATGAATTCTGTTACCTGTACTTTTTCTGTTTGGCCAGCTGTCTCTAAGATTTCTTGTTTTTCGCGTTTCTCAACACGACTATCTCTCCTGATCTTTTGTCGCTTGTTCGACTTCCCACCCTGGATCCGCGCCATGGTAGCTTTGATCTTCTCCTCTATCTCTTTAGCAGATACTTCTTTTACCTCATCTTGCTTTTTCCCGCCACGATTTCGATTATCACGTCTATCTCCTGTTCTATTTTTCCCATCTTGAGATCGATTGTCAGATGGTACTTTTTTACGCTTGCGCTTGCGCTTTTTCTTAGCTGGATCATTATTATTGCCCTTGGCCTCGCCTGGCTTATCTTTATCTGATTTCTTAGGCTTTTCCTTGAGTTTATCTGTATCGATCTTACCCATGATCTTAAGCCCTTGTAATTGTGGCGTGGCAGCTCTAATCACTTCTTCTTTTGGGGCTTCAGTGCCTTGTTCTTCCTTTTTAGCTTTTGCAACTGGCGCTTTAGCCGGTACTTCCTTTTTGACAGGTTTTGACTCAATTGGTTTAGGCTTTTCTTCCTTTGAAGGCTCGGGAGCTGCTTTGGTTTTTTTAGGTGATAAGTCAATCTTATCTACCACTTTTAAACCTAATTTAGGCGCCTTTGCCTTTATTTCTTCAGGCTTCTGCTCTTCTACCTTTGGTACTTCAGGCTTCTGCTCAACTTTAGGTGGTGGTGGAGTTGGAGCTGGTGCAGGGGTTGGAGATTTAGGTGGTGTAGGTTCCTCAACTCCCCTATTCCCTATTATTAAGTTGTCAGCCTTACTTTTTTCCTCTTTTGAATTACTAAACTCACCTAATAAGACAGTGTACATCTCATCAGTCACTTTAGCGGTAGGTTTGTTATCAATTTCAAACCCATTAGAGGTTAGAAACTCTACCAAGGTAGATGTTCCTACATTAAACTCTTTGGCAACTTTAACTAGCCTTTTTGACATATATAACTCTAAAGTTTTCTTCTATTATCAGCTTGCAAGAATATTAATCTTCAAACTCCTCACTCAATATTTTCAATACATCCTCTATTGTTTCTTCCTCGAGATCTGTTCTTCTTATCAATTCCTCTTTACTTAGGTTTAATACACTACGAGCTGTATCACAACCTATGGTTTTTAAAGAATCAATGATCCAAGATTCTATTTCATCAGTAAATTCATCCAAATCTACATCATCGATCTCTTCATCAGTATCTCGATAAACATCAATTTCAAATTCAGTCAGCTTACTGGCCAATTTAATATTACTTCCTCCTCTTCCTATCGCTAATGAAACTTGATCTGGCTTCAAAAATACTGAAGCTGTCTTAGATTCATTATCTAATTTAATACTAGTGACCTTAGCTGGTGTAAGCGATCGTTGAATGAATAGGTTGATATTGTTAGTAAAATTTACAATATCAATGTTTTCATTCTTTAATTCTCTTACTATTCCGTGTATCCTACTTCCTTTCATTCCTACACACGCCCCAACAGGATCAATTCGGTCATCATAAGATTCTACTGCTACTTTTGCTCTTTCCCCTGGAATCCTAACAATTTTTTTAATCGTTATTAGCCCATCTTCTATCTCTGGCACCTCCTGCTCCATCAATTTAGCCAAAAATTCATTATCCGTACGAGACATTACCACGACTGGGTTATTGTTTCGCATATCAACTCTCTTGATAATTCCTCTAACCATATCGCCTTTACGATAAAAGTCTCCCTTGATCATTTCATTTCTTGGCAATACGAGTTCATTACCCGTTACATCATCAATGATCAATATTTCTCTCTTCAATATTTGGTGTACTTCACCAACTAAAATATCTCCTATTCTGTCAGAATACTTTTTGAATATCTCATCTTTCTCCAACTCCATAATTCTCGAGATCAAAGTCTGTCTTGCTGCCATAACAGACCTTCTCCCAAATTCTCCCAATTCTAATTGCTGATAGCACTCCTCACCAATCTCATAGTCGTCGTCAATTTCTATAGCGTCGGTGATGGACACTTGAGCTCTATCATCTGTGACCTCACCATCTGGGACGATCTCTCTAACTCTCCAAATTTCTAAGTCACCGTTAGTCGTATTAACGATCACATCAAAATTATCGTCGGTGCCATACTTCTTTTTGATGAGCGTTCTAAAGACATCCTCTAAGACTCTCACCATTGTCGGACGATCTATATTTTTGCCCGCTTTAAATTCTGAAAATGTTTCAATTAAGTTCATCAAGCTTTATTTAAAACTCACGAGTATTTTAGCTGTTTTAATATTCTTCATCAGGATCTCTTCAATTCTATCTTTTGCAATTTGCACCATGACAGAATCTTCTTTGACTTCTACTAACTTTCCCTCTGAAGTCTCTTCTTCATTATTTGTAATTCTAATTCGTCTTCCTACGTTTTTGACATATTGACGTTTGAGCTTTAGTGGTCTATCCACACCAGGAGACGACACCTCTAAAGTATATTTCTCTCCTAACCAACCATTTTCTTCAATTTTCTTTTCTAAAAATCTACTAACCACTTGGCAAGTTTTGATGGGCAAATTTCCATCTGAATCGATATACACTTCAACTTTATCATTTTTCTTAGTGACTATGTCAACTAAAAAACATTCTTCCATTCCTTCTTCTCCAAACTTTTCCTCTAAAGCTTCTGATAATAGTCTTTCTATCATCTAATAAAATTTACAAAAAAAGGGAACAATCGTTCCCTCTCCTCAATGAGAGTGCAAATATATGCTTTTTTAACCAGTACTCCCTTAATTTATCTCGTTCTAAAGGGAAAATTACCTAAGTCAATTTGATGATTGGACTATATTTAGATTTTTTTTCATCATATAACCTATAATCCCTGCTGCTAATGAGTCTGGACTACTTTGAAAAGATCCAAGAATCGGTAAGTTTCTTAAAAAATAAAATTGATCATCTTCCAGAGATTGCCATTGTATTAGGAACTGGCTTAGGTAATTTCGCAGATAACATTAAAGTGGAACATAGACTTCCTTATGACCGAATACCACACTTCCCTCCTGCCACTGTCAAAGGTCATGCAGGAGAGTTAATTTTTGGCAAGTTGAATGGAAAAAATGTGGTTGCCCAAAGTGGTCGATATCATTACTATGAAGGGTACGATATGAAAGAAGTCACCTTCCCGATAAGAGTCTTTAAGTTTCTTGGAGTACAACGCTTAATTATTGCAAGTGCCACTGGCGGAATTCACAAGGACTATGAAGCAGGTGATATCACAATCGTCAATGATCATATCAATCTGCACTATGATAATCCTCTTTTGGGTATAAATGATGAAAGGTTGGGACCACGTTTTCCTGATATGACAGATGCCTATGATCCCGATCTAATTCAACTTTGTCATACGATCGCTAAAGAAAAAAACATCGTTCTGCATAACAGCATATATGGAGGTCTTCCTGGCCCAAATCTTGAAACTAAAGCAGAATATAATTATCTGCACATAATCGGTGCTACCGTTGTTGGGATGTCTACTGTGCCAGAGATAATAGTCGCAAGACACATGGAACTTTCCTCTTGTGTGCTAACTGCGGTGACTAATAAGTGCTTCCCTATATCCGCAATTAGAAAAGTGACACACCAAGAAGTAATAGATGTAGCACAAAAAGTTGAACAAAAAATTTCAACCATAGTTAGTGAACTAATAAGGAGAATATAGTTTGGGAAAGGACCAGTATATCAGAGTCATAGGGGCAAGGGAACACAATCTCAAAAATATTGATATTGATATTCCTCGTAATCAATTAGTTGTGATCACAGGTATAAGTGGTAGCGGCAAGTCTTCTTTGGCTTTTGACACCATATATGCGGAAGGTCAACGAAGATATTTGGAAACTTTCTCTTCTTACGCACGACAGTTTTTAGGAAAAATGGATCGCCCCGATGTGGAAAAAATAGATGGGTTAAGTCCTGTTATATCTATTGAACAAAAAACCACCGGCTGGAATCCTCGATCAACAGTAGGTACCACTACTGAAATCTATGATTTTTTAAGACTACTTTATGCGCGTATAGGCGAAGCTTATTCTTTCAATACGGGCAAAAAAATGGTCAAATATTCCGAAGAGAAAATCATTCAGAGTTTACTTAATGATTTCAAAGGAAAGAAAATCATGCTGCTCGCTCCTCTCATCAGAGCTCGTAAAGGTCATTATCGTGAACTTTTTGAGCAAATGCGAAAGAAAGGATATACAAAAGTTAGAGTCGATGGAGAAATAAAAGATTTAGTTCCTGGCATGCAAATAGATCGATATAAAACTCATGATATCGAGATAGTTGTAGACAGAATAAAAGTCGAACCTTCCAAAAGAGAAAGGATTGCGTCATCTCTCACTGTTGCTTTTAAGCTCAGTGATAATTTTGTCCAGATATATGATGTAGAAGAAGAGGTAATTCGACCATACAGTAATCAATTGATGTGTCCGGATTCTGGCATTTCCTACGAAGAGCCTTCTCCAAATACTTTTTCATTTAATAGTCCATATGGTTCTTGTCCACATTGCAATGGATTAGGAGAAACCAATGAGGTTGATCTCAAAAAAGTTATACCTGATTATAGTAAAAACATAAACCAAGGTGGACTTAAACCTTTAGGAGAAACTCGAGAAAATCTGACATTCAAACAACTCAGAAAACTTGCTAAGAAATTTAAATTTACTCTTTCGACACCCATAAAGGATATCCCTCAGGACGCCTTAGATATCATCCTCAATGGTGGAGAAAATAATAAAAGTGTAAAAACCCAACGCCAGCATGACTTTAATTATGACTTGACAGAAGAAGGGCTCATTAATATGCTGAAAAGATGGTATAAGGATACATCTTCAGAGAAAATACGAAATTGGGCTCAGGATTTCTTGACCATTGTAACTTGCCATCACTGCGAAGGTTATCGACTTAAAAAAGAATCACGACACTTTAAATTAGCAAATACCCATATAGGTGAATTGGCCTCTATGGATCTATCAGAACTAAATGAATGGTTTGGAGATTTAGACAATCATCTTGATAAACGTCAAAAAGCAATAGCCAAAGATGTCATTAAAGAAATTAAATATAGGCTCGAATTCTTAATACAGGTGGGCTTAGACTATCTCAACCTAAATCGTCCTTCCAGGACCCTTTCGGGTGGAGAATCACAAAGAACAAGACTCGCCACTCAGATCGGTTCTCAGTTGACAGGGATCACTTATATAATGGATGAGCCAAGCATAGGTCTTCATCAGCGAGATAATCAGAGACTCATTAAATCACTTAAGGATCTATCAGAAATAGGTAATACGGTAATCGTTGTTGAGCACGACAAGGATATCATGTTGGCCTCTGACTACCTTATTGATTTAGGACCAGGCGCCGGAGTAAACGGCGGATCCATTATAAGCCAAGGCAGTCCAAAAGAATTTAAATCCAAAAAAGGTATTACCTCAGCCTATCTGAATAATTCAGAAAAAATTGAATACAATAAAAAAAGGAGAAAAGGTAATGGAAACAGTCTTATACTTAAAGGGGCCAGCGGCAACAACTTAAAGGGACAAACATTGACTATTCCTTTAGGCACTTTTTGTTGTGTAACCGGAGTTTCAGGAAGTGGAAAATCATCATTGATCAATGGCACCTTATATCCCATATTGAGAGCACACTTCTACAGAAGTAGCAAGAGAGCTCTACCTTATGACAGTATTGAGGGTATGGACCATATAGACAAAGTGATAGAAATTGACCAATCACCAATTGGGAGAACACCAAGATCAAATCCCGCCACTTACACTAAATTATTTGATCCTATAAGAAAGCTTTTTGCAGATTTGCCAGAATCTAAAATCAGAGGATATAAAGCAGGTAGATTCTCTTTTAATGTTAAAGGGGGAAGATGTGAAACTTGTGAAGGGGGTGGTCAGAAGCTCATAGAAATGAATTTTTTACCAGATGTATATGTAGATTGTGAATCGTGTAATGGTAAGAGATATAATCGAGAAACGCTCGAACTCATGTACAAAGGGAAATCCATCTCAGATGTACTTAATATGCCTGTAGATGAAGCTGCTGAATTTTTCAAAAACATTCCTAAAATATATCGTAAGCTAAAAACTTTACAAGATGTAGGTTTAGGCTATATCACATTAGGACAACAGGCCACCACCCTATCAGGTGGTGAAGCCCAAAGAGTGAAACTAAGTGAAGAATTATCTAAAAGGGATACTGGTAATACTCTTTATATTTTAGATGAACCTACAACTGGACTTCACTTTGCAGATATCAAACATTTAATAGGGGTGTTAAATAGACTTGTAGAGAAGGGCAATTCTATATTGGTCATAGAACATAATATGGACATCATTAAGGTAGCAGATCATATCATTGACCTGGGCCCTGAAGGTGGCCAGAGAGGAGGTAATATCATTTTTCAAGGTACTCCAGAGAAAATAATAAAAGACAATAAGAGTTATACTGGGCAATACCTTAAAATGGAATTGGACCAATGAGAGTGGCCATCATAGGTGGTGGCGCTGCTGGCTTTTTTGCTGCGATAACTTGCAAGGAAAAATATCAGCATGCCAAAGTCGTAATCTATGAAAAATCAAAAAAATATCTATCAAAAGTAAAAGTCTCTGGTGGAGGACGATGCAATGTCACACATAACTGTCAGTACGTATCAGACTTAGTAAAAAATTATCCACGAGGCGGTAAAAAACTCAAAAAAATATTCAAACAATTTAATAATCACCATACAGTGGAATGGTTTAATCGTCGTGGCGTCGAACTTAAAACTGAGGCTGATGGTAGGATGTTTCCAAAGTCAGATAACTCACAGACTATCATAGATTGTTTAGTTGAAACGTGTAACTCATTAGATATTGATATACGTTTAAAATGCCCAATTACGTCGATCACAAAAACAGATCATGGACTACAACTTAAAAATAGGAAAGGCCTGATGGATGATGTCGATCGAGTGATCATCTGTACGGGAGGATCTAACAAAAAAGAGAATTATCAATGGTTGTCGGATTTAGGTCATGTTATAATTGATCCGATTCCTTCTTTATTCACTTTTAATATGCCGTCAGAATTAGTGACATCACTGATGGGAGTAGTTGTACCTGATGCCCGTATATCACTGGTAGGAGAAAATTATAAGTCTCAAGGGCCTGTTTTGATTACTCATTGGGGTATGAGTGGCCCAGGTATTTTAGTTCTTTCTGCGTGGGCAGCAAGATCTCTACACAATAAGTCATATCAATATGAGGTAGCCATCAATTGGACTACTTGCACTCGAGAAGATGAGGTTAAAGAACTCTTTAAGGGTAACACCAATAAGCTATTAAAAAATGATAACCCTATAATCGAGCTACCTAACAGATTTTGGCAATACTTGATCAAAAAAAGCGGTTGTGATCCTGAGCAAACTTGGCAGAACCAACCCAAAAAAAATAAAAACAAACTACTCAAAATACTTTATTACGATATCTATAAGGTGGAGGGTAAAACAACTTTCAAAGAAGAATTCGTAACGTGTGGAGGAGTGTCATTGGACTCGATAGAGCTGAATACAATGAAGAGCAAAAGTATCCCCGAAATATATTTTGCAGGAGAAGTGCTGGATATTGATGCTGTTACTGGTGGATTTAACTTTCAAGCAGCATGGACAACAGGATTTATTGCTGGCCAACTGAATTAACTGCCTATCTCCTCAACAATGACCCTTTGACAAAGCGATTGATAAAATCTTCCTTATATGTATTACCTAATGGTATCTCCACATTGTTAAGTATGATCTTATCCACATCTATAGAATTAATATAGTTAGTATTAATGATGTAAGATTTACTCACCCTTGCAAAGTGATGATCTGGGAGTTGTTTATTGATAGTACCAACATTCATTGCAGTCATATACTTTTGCTTGTCAGTATGGATGACGACATAATCTTTCAGCCCTTTGATATAGGTGATTTCGCTGAGGGATAATTTTATATATTTTCTATCTGACTTAATATAAATAGCATCGTCATCTTGCTCTATTTTGCCCTCCTGTAAAACCAAATTATGATACTCCCTAACTTTTTGAACAGCTTTTAAAAAGCGGCTCATCTTGATAGGCTTAAGGAGGTAATCTATCACATCAAGTTCAAAAGCTTCTAATGCATACTGCGAATAGGCTGTTGTGAGAATAACAGAAGTACTTGGACGAATATCTCTCAAATACTGTAACCCGTTAAGGCCAGGCATCTCGATATCCAAGAAAATAATGTCAAGTTGCTCAATTTGGTTAATTTTTTCTTGAGCTATAATTGGATTTGCATATTCACCAACGAAATAGAGATCACTGATTTGATCAGCTAATATTCTTACCCCCTTGCGAGCGATAGGTTCATCATCAATTATTATGTAATTCATCAAGGTCTACAAGTAACTCTGCACTAAAAGTACTTTCTTTCTTATCAAGATGAAGTGCATAAGCCTCTTGAAATAATAACTGTAAGCGTTTTTTAAGATTTTTCAGACCAAATCCCCCGCTATCATGACTTAAATCTCCAATAGTATTTTTGCATGCAAAGCTCAATCTATCACCTTGGACAGATAGTTGGATTTGAATTTTTTCTTCTTGAAATGAAGACGATTTACTATGCTTTACTGCATTTTCAACCAATGGTAAAAAGATAAAAGGAGGTACTAATAGAGCATTCAAATCCTGCTTCAGATCCCAATGAACCACTAGCTTATCTCGTCTCAGGGTTTCTAAATCTGTATAGTTTCTGAGGAAATCTAATTCTGTTGCCACAGAAACTAATTCTTTATCTGAAGCGTCATATATCTGATATCTCAGCATATCTGATAACTTCATAATCGCCTCACTTGCCTCATCAGGAGCCACCTTAGTCTGAATAAAAATGGTGTTAAGCACATTAAATAAGAAATGAGGATTGATTTGGTCTTTCAGAGATTGTAGTTCCACCCTATTTTTCTCAACAATTAGCTGTTCTCTATCCTTGGCTTGATCCACCTGAATTTTCATTAATTTAAAAGCAATAGCTAATCCAAGAATACTACAAGTCGAAATAAAAATGGTGAGATATATAGACAGATGTTCCGCTTCATAATAATAATATTGACTCTCTACCCATAGATATAGTTGGGCATTTAAGAATACTGCTACAAAAACAAAGAAGAGGAAAATGCTATACTTCTTTCTTAAAAAGAATCTAGGAATGAGATAATAAATAGTAACGTATACGACCACCATATCTAAAAAAAGCTGTGCAATGGTAATCTGAGGAAACTCTAACTCCGCTGTAAGTCCAAATAATGATAGGAGCTCATCAATATAGAGTAAGACCCAAAAAGCCAGATGTCTGAACAGTCGAAACTTAGGGGAAAATATGAATTGTTTAATAAAGATTTCCACTGATAACTATTATTTCAGCTCAAGGTAACTTCACCTCTCATGCGCTCAAAATAGAAAGTATAATAATACCCCATAAAAGTATAATAATACCCATGCTTGCTATAAAGTCGCCAAATATTCAGTCAAAATCATCTGTTATTCGAATGTAAATCACCGATTGCATACTTAACAAACATTAAAACTTTACCAATGAAAAATTTACTGATTCTCATCCCCATCTTTGCAAGTATTATCTTTTTAAGCTCTTGTAGTGATGAGCTACTTGATACAACTACTACTGTAAATAGTTCTTCTGATACCTTTAGTGAACGGACCAGAGATTGTGGCACACACGACCATATGGGTAAGCTGTTGCAAGATCCAGAATTTGCTAAAGGTTATGAGAAGCGCATGAAGGCATTCTCAAAAATGAATGCTCAAAGAAGAGAAAAAGCGCCTTGTATAACTCCAACGATAGTACCAGTAGCAGTACATTATCAGGGAGTTAGTTCGCCTAACAAGAGCTGTTTGGTGAACTTGGCACAAAACCAAATTGACATACTCAATGCAGATTACGCTGGCACTAATAGTGATATCACTAAATGGACTAACCAAGCATCAAGTACTTTTCCTGGAATAAGCAATGGTGAAACTTGTATCAAATTTGTCCTTGCCAATACTAATCATCCTACAGGATTTAGTTTGTCCAATGGAGAGCCCGCCGTTACTATAAACCAAACAAATGGCGATCAATCTAATCAATGGACCGGTTATCTCAACATCTTTGTCCAATTCAACACCGGAGTTCTTGGATATGCACCATTGGGTGGAAGCGGAAATGGCGATGGTGTCGTTATTGATGCTAGTGCTTTTGGAGCAGGAAATGGATGTGGTTCCATAGCACCTGAAGCTCCCTATAACTTAGGTAGAACATTGACACACGAGTTAGGTCACTACTTATTATTAGATCACATCTGGGGCAATGGATGTGCTCAGGATGACGATGTTAGCGATACGCCAGAACAAGCGAGTGATAATAGCGGATGTCCTAGCATCGGTATACAAAGCTGCGGATCAGCAGATCTACACATGAATTATATGGACTACACCAACGATGCATGTATGTATATGTTCAGTGCAGGACAAGCGCAAAGAATGGAAAACTACCTCAACAGCAGTTTGACCAATTTGATCAATAATGCTTCTAATGTAATAAATGGAGCTCCTATAACAGGAGGTGGTGAAACAGACAATGGCGGTGAAGAAGAACCCGGTGGTGAAGAAGAACCTGAGACTCCTAATCAATGCGAGACACCAAAAAGCTTTTCTTCCAACATCCTGGACCAAACTTCAGTCATGATAGACTGGGAAGATATCCCTCAAGCTATAAGATACAGAGTAAGATATCGAATAGTTGGCACTACAAGGTGGACCGGACAAAATAGCACTCAATCTCAAAAAACACTTACTTCACTTGTAGCAGGAGAATCTTATGAGTATCAAGTAAGAACAAGATGTGCAGATGGTTGGACTCCATTCAGCGCTAAAAAAACATTTATGTTAGAAGAAGCTGGAGGCGGTGATGATAATGGAGGCAATAGCTCCAATATGTATACACTAAATATTACCTTAGATGATTGGGGTAGCGAAACAACTTGGTACATACTTGACTATGACTATAACGTCATCTATAGTGGAGGACCTTATCAAGATGGTCAAGCAGGAACCATCATAACTGAAGAATTAGATCTCGCATCTGGTTGCTACGAGTTAGAATTACAAGATGAATATGGCGATGGTATCTGCTGTGACTATGGCAACGGTTCAGCTGAATTACTTGATGCTGATGGAACTGTCGTGACTTTTTTAGATGGTAACTTTGGAACATTTGATTACGTAGGATTCTGCGTAGACGGCAATGGATTAAGAATAACTAAGCAGAATAGAGATAGTAAAAAGAAAAATAGAGGAAAGAAAAAATAAGATCAAAAGATAAATGCTTAGAAAAGAGACACCTCATATTGGGGTGTCTCTTTTCCATATTTTGATTGACAAGTCTCTTTCAAAGTAAGTTATTCAAAAAATACCTTCTAACGAAAACTATTGAAGTTTTTGCAGCCAACTTCGAGCCTTTTGGTGAAGGCTATTTCTATGTTCTCCAGGTTTTATGTTCAAACATAACTCCAAATATTCTTTAGATTTTGACACGTTTATTTCTTGATAAATTATCCCATTCTGAAGCGCTGCATTACAAGCAAAATATCTATTATCATCTTTACCTTTGTTAATGACAGAATCAAAATAACCAATAGCTTCTTTAGTCTTGGAAAGTCCTTGAAGAACTCTTGCATACCTATATACATACTCCAGTTGATCAGTATCCTCTAAAAAAGTAGAGTCCATTTTCTCAAGTATATTCAGAGCCTCTGTATAATAAAAACCATCCGATAATAGCCTCACTCTCAAAAGATCTCTATTTGGCACTTGCATGAGTAGTGACTCTTTATGTGCAGACTCATCCTCACCGACTTGGGTGAAGCCATTATCTTTGCACCTAGCCATCCATTCGAGATACTTTTTTTCGTCACCATCAAAAATGAGACATGCCCAAGCTTTTTTTTGCATTGCCTCTTTCATGTAGTGCCTCCCTTTAAAATTATTAATAAAATAATCCAAATAGTTATGGCAACTGGAGTCGCCGGCCTGAAGTAAAGTAGTTCCCAATAACAAATACAAATAATCAAAATCTATAGATTTTTGTATACCTATGGCCTCTTTTAATAGCTCAATTTGCGCTACTTCTTTGTCTTCTTTTGTAAATGAACTCTTTAAAAAAAGTACTAATGGACTTCTTAAATTGTCTAATAAAGGATCATTAATTATTTCCCTTGCTTCAATAACATTTTTCTCCACATGATAGCTCATAAGTGCTCGGATGCTCTTTATCTCGACACTGAAAAACGATGTATCATCGTTCTTGCTATATAGGGCTTTAATTTCATTTACCCCTTGTTCGTAATTTCCCTCTAAGGATGTAAATAATTCAACTATCCTCTTTTGAAAACCCTTAAGGGAGCCCATGGTCGCATGAATGATAGATAAGCTCTTTGTATTAAGTTGAAAATTGGGGTACTTTTTCTGATTTTGCTTAAGTAATTTGTGTGCTCTATTAATATCGAATCCAGCTCGTATATGTTCTCCAAATTTAGATCTCGCCAAAGCCAGTTGTAATATTATCTCCGCTTTAGCAAAATCCTTGTAGGGTGTTGTTGATTCGACTTGATCAATCAGAATTAATCTCTTCTTGATACGATCTTTGAATAAATCAAGATCCTCAATTTCTTCTTCTAAGAAAACGGTAAAAAAATCTATGTAATTCTCTATGTGATATATAGCATAATTATGAGGATCAGAAATTTTGAGGCTATCCAATCGATGCTGAGCCTTTTGGCCTTTCAATTGAAGGATCAAGTGATAGGCTTCTTTGAGATTATCATGATAATCAAAATGAGCACTCTGACATCGTGTGAATGATGGAGCACTAAAGTATAATACCAAAAATGATATCAGGCGCAGCCAACAACATTTAATCATAATATGATCAAATGTATAACTAATGAGTGAATCAGAAAACTATGCCTCCATGACGTACTTATCACGAAGTTTATCAGCAATATCATTGTCAACTAATACTCTACCACAATGTTCACATGCAATGATATTCTTGTGATGTCCTATCTCTATCTGGAGTTGAGGAGGGATTCTATTGAAACAGCCTGAGCAAGAATCTCTTTCTACAGTTACTACAGCGAGCCCATTTCTATATCTCGAACGTACTCTATTGTAAGCTTTGATAAGTCTCTCTTCTATCTCAGTTTTTGCTTTGTCCGATTGAACTTTTAGTTCTGCTTCTTGCTTATTGGTTTTTTCGATAATTTTTTCAAGCTCAACCTTCTTGACATCAAGGTCTTTCTGCTTGGTTTCTAATCGTTCTGTTGCCTCATTTAGAGATGTGCTCTTTACCTCTTTAGTTCTTTCTGCATCACCTATTTTCTTTTCTGACAATTGAATTTCTAACTTCTGAAGTTCAATTTCTTTAGTAAGAGCTTCGTATTCTCGATTATTCTTTACTGCATCAAGCTGTTTTTCATATCTCTCTATAAGCGCAGTTGACTCATGTATATTGGCATTATGAGAAGATACCTCTTTATCGATATCTGCTATACTATCATTCAATCTTCCTATCCTTTTTTCTAATCCAGCTATCTCATCCTCTAAATCACTTACTTCTATTGGAAGCTCACCTTTGAGGACTTGAATTTGATCTATGTTAGAATCTATCAATTGAAGATTGAAAAGTTGCTTTAACTTATCTGCAACACCTTGGACAGTCTTTGCCATATTCCTTAATGATTATTTGATATTTGAAAACGACCTAATCCCAATTGTAGGGCAAGAAGTAGTTTTCATCTATTTATTTCAATAATAATTTACCGGATTTGTTACCACTTTCGTGGAACGGGCTGCAAATTTATGAAATTTCTTTTTAAGAAGTTCAAATAATAATTCAATAGTATAGTACTCGCTTTCATAGTGACCTACATCCGCAATAACTAAATCATTATTGGCATCAAAAAATTCGTGATATTTAAAATCTGCTGTGATATAGAAGTCTGCGCCAACCATTCTGGCGTCATTCAGTAGAAAGCTTCCTGATCCTCCACATACTGCTACTGTTTTTACTACTTTGTTAAGTAATCTTGTATGCTTTATTATGCCAGTATTAAGCCTTGCTTTTATGTGAGCCAAAAAATCTGATTCGTCCATGTGTTCAACAAGCTCACCCACTACTCCAGAACCTAATGTATATGCAGTTTCCATTCGATCCAGTGGGTGTGGCCGTAATATCTTAAGATTTTTCAGATCTAATTTTTTTGCAATTTTTTCATTCACTCCAGATCTAAGCACATTATCAAGATTAGTATGAATGGCATATATGGCCACATCATTTTTTATAGCCTTTATTACGGTTTTATGGACATAATTATCCAAACTAAATTTTTTGATGCCTCCAAAGACAATCGGATGGTGAGATACAACTAAATTACAATTGGTTTCGATCGCTTCTTGGATTACCTCCTCAGTACAGTCTAAGGATATCAAAGCACCTGTAAGTTCGGCATTCAAATCGCCATAGATCAGTCCAGCATTATCATATTTTTCTTGAAACCTTAGCGGTGCCACCTCTTCTAAATAATCTATTAAATCCTTCAGTATCATTATTCTGATATTCTACTTATATGATTGTCCACAATATTACCAGTAACATTCAGAGTCTTCTCTTTTATTATCATTGTCACTTTTTTGTCTAAAAAAGTAACCAAAACTTGACGCTTTAGGGCTATGCTCAAAGGCAGCACCTCAGCCCACTTGAGTGCGTCAGGCTAATCCGCATTAATAATAAACATTTAGCACAATAATGTACTGATGTCTTAAACTTAGTGATCATTTATGTAATGACCCGTTTCAATTATATTTTACTTATAATTAAAGTTGAAGATAAACCTTCCTTCATCCTAAGCTGATGTAGCTTGCCTCCATAAGAGATCACTTTTTTACTCTCATCTAACTTTGTCATATCATATTCTGCTCCTTTAGCATATATGTGTGGTCTAAGGATATCAATTAGTTTTGTTGGTCTATTCTCTTCAAAAATAATAACAGCATCTACCATGTTTAGGGATGCTAAAAGCTCTGCCCTTTCTTCCTGTGAGTTGATTGGTCTATTCTTCCCTTTTAGCGCATGAACGGAGCTATCACTATTTAATCCAATTATTAAAAAATCACCCAAACCTCTCGCCTCTATCAGACTATGCAGATGACCATTGTGAAAAACATCAAAACATCCATTAGTGAATACGACTTTTCCTTTAGATTTAATAGCATCCTTTAGTTGATTAACATCATCAAAGATTTTTGCTTTTATAACCTCTAACGTCATATTGCTTTCCTATTGCTATTGATGATTGGGAGTAATATTAAGCCGATTAACCCAAACACAATATTACAGAATACATTAATAGAAATATAAGAGATCATGGCGATACTAAAAGCTTCGACAGGAGGAATTAAAAATATACCTAATGCTTCAACTAACATAGCGTGGTAACTACCCATACCTCCAGGAGATGGAAAAACCATACCTAATGCAGCAAAATCAAAAGCTAAGACAGATTCGGATATTGACAAATGTTTCGTTGGGCCAAATGATAAAAAACCCATCCAATGCATTAAAACATATAATATCCAGATGCCAATAGAATAGAATGAAAACAAGGTGATGTTCTTGACTTTTTTTAAAGCCACAATGCCCTCTATAAATCCATCTAAAAGTTCCTTCAATTTTTTAATCCACGGTGAGGATAAAGTGTCCATCCTACGATAGAAAGTCAAAAAACATAAAAAAACACCTAACCCTAACAACCCAATTATCATTAAATCAGAGAGCCTCAGACTAAAGTTTTGTACAAAATATTCCAACATGACCTGACGATGCAAAATCAAACCTGCCACTATCAAAAAAAGCAAACAAAAAACATCAACTATACGACCTAAAACGATAGTTCCTAAGACTTTTTCATAAGGAATGTCTTCGTATTTAGAGAATAATCCAGATCTGACAAACTCACCCATTCTTGGCAATCCTAAATTGGTAAAATATCCAATCATAACCGTCCAAAATGAGTTTTTAAATGAAACTTTATGGCCTAAAGGCTCGAAAAGCATCATCCATCTGACCGCCCTAAATACACAGCTCAGCATATAGGTTAAGCACATGACTATAATCCATATAATATTAACACTCTTGAAATCATTCCATAATTTATCAAGTAAATTGCAATCGCTTGCTGGGATTCCTTTTAAAGCACAATCCTGAGCATAAGACCCGCTTAGGTTTTGCCATAGAAAGTAAAGTATCAATCCACCAAGAGCAGTAAATATGAAAAGTTGTATAAGACTCTTGGTAATTTGATTCAATTGGGGCCGTATTAATTGATCTTATTGTGATCGTCTGGAAAAACATTTATAGAAGCAAAAGTAGCATGATCTTCTGGAGTAATCCATGCATACGAGATAATAATAACCTTATCTCCTTCTCCCATTTTTCTGGCTGCTGCTCCATTGATACTTATAATTCCCGATCCTTTTTCACCCTTGATCACATAGGTCTCCAACCTCTCCCCATTGTTGATATTCAGTACTTGGACACGTTCTCCTTCATAGATATTAGCCGCCTCCATTAGTATTTCATCTATGGCTATGCTGCCCATGTAATTTAAATTAGCTTCTGTAACAGTCGCCCGATGAATTTTCGATTTTTTTACTTGTAGAAACATAAGTTAGTTTTCATTTTACACTCACCTATCTTGTAAGAAAAATGAGTTAGATCATCATTAGTTTTTAAGTATCATATTGTCTATCAGTCTGACATCTCCTGCCCATACCGCTGTACAAGCAACTATCTCCTTAACATCCACTATAGAGTCAATAGTTTCTAAGTTATGACCATTTATTATAGTAAAGTATTCCGGCTTAAATCCAGGAATATTTAAATAGTCCATTGCCTTTTTTTCAATTTCTGCTATTGATTTACTATCAATCCAAACTTTGGCTTGATTTAGAACTCTGTATATCACTGCTGCGTCTTGTCGATGCTCATTAGTAAGTCGCCTATTTCTCGAACTCATGGCTAATCCGTCCTCTTCTCTCAACGTTTCACAGACTACAAGTTTGGTCGGTATCTTCAGTTGATCAATCATATACCTTATGATCGTAAATTGCTGAAAATCTTTTTGTCCCATAAACAATCGTTCAGGGGTGACTATATCCAGTAGCCTTTTTACAACTTGCACAACCCCTTCGAAGTGACCTGGTCTATGTTCTCCTTCCATCTTGGCATCAAGACCATTTAGAGGTAGATCTACCTTAAAATTATCAGCTCCACCTGGATATATTTCTTCGATAGTCGGAGTGAATACAATATGGCATCCAGCCTTTTCCAATCCATTACAATCGTCAGCAAGTGTACGAGGATATTTTAGTAAATCATCAGCATTATTGAACTGAGTTGGATTAACAAATATGCTGCAAATAGTGATGTCTACTTGTGAAAGCGACTTGCTAATTAGTGAAAAATGCCCATCATGTAAAGCTCCCATGGTCGGAACAAATCCAATGGTCTTGCCTAATGATTTTAATACCGCAATCCTCTCTACTATCTCTTTAGCGCTATTTATTACTTCCATCCTACTTAGTTAGCTATTTTTTGATACCATTCTGAGAGTATTTTTTCTCCTTCCTTGCCTTGAGGAGTATAGTCTCTTTCTGGATAACCCTCATGTCCTGCCCCATTAGGAAACCACTTCCATAAAAATCCACCCACCCAGAATTCTTCATCTGAAAATGACCGCAGTAAGGCTTTGAGAGAATTAGCCTGTGCACGCTCATTAATATCTAAACTTTGCACCTTTTTTTCTAATTCCCAAGTTTTGCCCGCAGCACCATCAACACTTAGATATCCATATTCTGTAAACAATATAGGTCGACCAGTTTTCTTACTGAACTTTCTAAGTTTATTTACGATTGGTCTCCATTTTAACTGGAGATAATAACTATTAGGTGTATCAAAATCAGCAAGAGGAAAATAGGCACTAATCCCAATATAATCTAAGGCATCCCAAATTGGGACCTTATGATAAGAATCCCAATTAGCAGAATAGGTCAATTTGCCTTTATATACATTTCTGATCTCTTTGATGAGATCTCGCCAAAATCGCTCTCTCTTTACGACACTTACACGAAACTCAGTGCCTATACAAATCATCTCAACACCATACTTATTAGCGATATCTATAAATGACAATATATACTCTCTGTATGTTTTTTCCCATATAAGCCAGTCTTCCTCTGTATCATAATCCATCTCGCCTACCCAAGCTCCTCTCATCCAAACTTGGGGTTTGAGCATGACGTTCAATTCATGTTTTTTGGCCAAAATTATCGATTGTTCGATTCCCTCTTTTCTCTCTCCCCACCAATGCTGTTGTGATCCAAATCTGACTTCTGGATCATCTTTGCCATTGAATGCATAAGGTACAAAAGCCACCCAATTGCTATTAACCTCTTTAATACGTGGCATTGGATCAGTCTTAAATTCTCGTGGAGGAGCGACCATTGTAATACCTGCCATCTTCTGAGCAAATCCGGCAATACTCAAAAACATCAATATCAAGAGTACCGCACTATGTCGATAGATCTTATCTATCCAGTACTTTATGCCACATATGCGTAAAGCTTTAAGTAGATTAATACCTATTAAAAAATAGATCGCGGTGGAGAAATATTGTGGAATCATCTCTTGACCTATTAACAAGACGATGGAAGAAATAATCGTTAAGAAAATCAAAAACTTCTTAAAAGTATTCTCTTCATGACCAGACATGGCAAAAATCATCCAGGGAGCTGTCCAAATCAAATTCCAATTATTAACGCAAACCGCATGATCTGTGCCTAACCACATTAAAGCAAAAATCAAAAAACAAACAAACAATAATCCAAACCAAAGTCTATCATACCAGATGATATAACTATAATCTCCCGCTATATAAGCAATAAAAAATATCAAAAACTCTATTAGTAGTAATCCTCCGAAAAGTTGTAGAGGAGATATCCATAATTGTTCACTCACAATACGTGGATGAACTAATATCTGACTATCCGTCTTAACTATATTTTGTGTGCTGTGTTGAGTATCATTGAGATAGTTATAATAAAACTCAGGTAAAAACATCTGATCAGACACAGTAGTCATCTTATCTGTACTCGCTCCAAGTAATAGATCCATACCAAACTCTGTCCATGGATGATTATCCAGATTAATATGGAGCAAATTTCTAAAAGTCGAAGGCAAGGATACCTCCTTTGGATAAGATATGACGAGGTTATCACTTAATAGATCCCTGATCCTTGTAGTACAATTATCAAAGAAAAAATCATATTGATAAAATCTGTTTTCAGGTTTCATGTTTTCCTGTAGGGCAGAAAACAATTCTTGCTTTTGTATTGATGTTAAACCTAATACCTGTTCTTTGATAGATCTCTGTTCAGCATTGTAAGAATGCAAAAAGGTATCATATTGTGTTACCCCTAAAGAATAATTCAACTTACCTCTTAGAAACTTCAACATGAAGTTTTCTTCAAAAGAATTAAAAGTGCCATAGTTGAAAACCCAATCTATATTTTGCTGAGGATCATGAACCCTTACCGCACTATGTCCAAAAAGTGAATAAAGCATATCTCCTTCACTACATGTCAAGACACTAATCTGTCCTTGATCCGAAAGCACTCTCTGCGAATATCCAGACTGCCATATCCATCCAACTAATATGACTAATAGGTATCTTGTCATTTGAGCTTTTTCATTTCTTCTGCGATACTTTGATCCAGTTGAATACCACTTTCTTGGAGCTGACGGATGATCTCTTGATAATCATTCTCCTTGCGATTTTGGCTTAACTTAAATGCTGCTTCAACTCTATCAATACTCATCCTAAATCCTACTAGACCATTTAAATGTGCTCTCCTTTCAGACTCACTAAATTGACTTAATCTAAACCTTCCCTTGCGCCCCTCTTCATATTGATCCACCAAATCACTGATAGAGTTAATTAACTCCTCTCCTTCTATTTTCTCCGCTTTACCATAGATATGTACCGCTATATAGTTCCATGTTGGCACATTGACATGATCATACCAAGAGGAAGAAATATAAGCATGACTTTGCATGAAAATAGC